>CANFUO010000010.1 GCA_947450225.1 Burkholderiaceae bacterium
GTCATCACTGTCTGACCTCGAGGGCTCTCTAGAGTTACACTAACCTCTTGATTGGTTTGGTTAACTGCACTGACTTGAGTTGAAAAATGGATGTTGGCATGTGTATATTGAAGTAATCGATTGGCCAACAGTTGCGTTAGTTTGTATTGTTCACATTGCACACGATAGGGATGATTGGTATCTTGACTAATAGATCCAAAATCGAGCTCGACCTTCCAGCCATTGCGGTCGCGGTATTGCATCCGCGGGGCTATTAATCCTTGAGAAATCAGTTGTTCACTAATCCCAAACCGATCGAGATAATCTAATGTTGATGGTTGAAAAGTAGAAGCACGAAGAGTGGTTGGGAGCTGTGCCTCGGCTTCAAATACGGCAACGGGTATTCCAGCATCGGCAAAGATATTGGCAGCAACTAAACCAACTGGCCCAGCTCCGGCTATTAGGATAGATGGTTTCTGAATATTCATTCTTTTATTGTAGTACTGGTGGCGTTTTTTTAATTAAACGGATCAAATTTAAATTTGATTTTTTAATAACTAGAACATCTTTCATTTGGGTGACAGCATTGCCTTGTTTGTCGATATCCATTGGGAAATTGAAAGCATTAGCAGTATTTTCATCGCAGTCATTAAGGATAATTTTTATTATTTGTAATATTTTAGTTATGAGAATTATTATGTTTTAACACATTACATTCCTATTAAAGAATGAATTATTTTGGCTGTCAAAATTGAATGTTTTTAAAAACCAAAAAGCCTTCTAACTCATTAAATTAGAAGGCTTTAATTGGTTGCGGGGATAGGATTTGAACCTATGACCTTCGGGTTATGAGCCCGACGAGCTGCCAGACTGCTCCACCCCGCGTCTGTTCTGTACTAAGAGGGCTACTATAGCACGATTGCCCCCTCATTGCAAGTTAGGTCATTGTTTTGGGTGTATTGTCTAATACCAAGTGTGGGTATGGTATTTCAATATTTTCGCGTTCAAAAGCCACTTTTACCCTGGCCTGGAACTCTCTTCTAATTGGTCCTTGGTATTGAGCGACCACCATCATTCTTGAGCGAATCGTCATTGATGAGTCGGCAAAATTTTCTAATCCAGCAACCTCTAGATCTCCCAAGATGTTGTCTTTGATAGTAGGATCTAGTCGCATTTCGCTAGCGACTTGCTTTAAAACCTCAGTAACATGCGCGAGATTTTCTTTATAGGCCACATTGATATCGATTACTGAATAGGCATAGCTACGGGTTCGATTCGTGACTACGGTAATGACACTATTGGGGACAAAATGAACCACACCTTCATAATCTCTAAGGCGAATATAACGTAGAGTTACTTCCTCTACAGTACCAATTTTGCCAGCAATTTCGACGATATCCCCCTGACGTATTTGATCTTCAATCAACATCACAAAGCCAGTAAAATAATCTTTGACCAAACTTTGTGCGCCAAAACCCACGGCTAATCCAGCAACACCTGCAGTTGCGAGGAAGGGAGCAACTGAAACACCAAAGCCTGCAAGAACCGACATGACGGTAAGTGCAACAATAATGACCGTAGCGATATAGCGCAGAACCCTAGAGAGAGTCTGAATTCTTTTGACATCGTCACCAGTCGCTCGAATGGTGACGCGTTGTTCGATGCCGCTGATGATTCTTCTTATAATACGTATAACAAGCCATGCGACAAAAAGAACGATAGAGATTTCAATGATGACAAAAATCAAATCAACCCATTGAACTAGTTCATCAAGATTGTATTTTTGGAGTAGATTAATAACCGTTTTTTTCATATTAAAAGTGTAGGATGTAAAAAAATATCAATGTCTAAATTTTCTTTTCGTTACGCAAATGATTTGGGTGAGGGTGTTTATGCAGTTGACACTGGCTTTGTCAGACCGCAGTTTGACGCCAGTTACATTGTTACACAAAGAGCCCCATCGAGTGAGCGAATCGCTATTATTGATACCGGTACGAGTTACTCTGTGCCACGCATATTGGCAACCTTGTCAGATTTGGAATGTACCGCAGATCAAGTGGATTTTATTATTCTGACGCATGTTCACTTAGATCACGCAGGTGGCGCAGGTACATTGATGCAAGCATGCCCTCAAGCGCAATTAATTGTTCACCCGCGGGGTGCAAAGCATATGATTGATCCGACTGTGTTACGTGCAGGTGCGGTTTCTGTCTATGGTGAGCAAACTGTCGAAAAAGACTATGGACAACTATTACCCATTGATGCGCAGCGAGTGATTTCAGCAGAGGATGGTTATATGATTAACTTAGCGGGTCGAATCTTGGTTTGTTTAGATACCCCAGGGCATGCCAAGCATCATATAACGATCTGGGATCAGATGAGTCATGGTGCTTTTACAGGTGATACCTTTGGGTTGTCCTACCGTGAATTTGATACAGAAAAAGGGCCATTTATCCTGCCCACAACAACGCCTATCCATTTTGATCCAAAGGCATTACGGATTTCTCTTAAACGTATCATGGCTTTAAAACCAGAGTGTATTTATCCAACGCACTTTAGTAAAGTAACTGGGGTACCACGCTTGTACCAAAAACTCACCGATATACTCACCCAGGTAGAAAACTTAGGAAAATCTCTAGAAAGAGCAGATCATCGTCATGAATTACTCAAAAATGGTTTACTAAATCTTTATATTCAAGAGCTTAGAAATCATGGGTGTCAATTATCAGACAGCAAAATTGAACAACTTTTAAGCACCGATATTGAATTAAATGCTCAAGGGATGGGTGTTTGGCTCGGGTAAATAGATCTTAAATAGAACTTTTACTATTTTCAAGGATTACAATTAAGGTACCTTTAACCTGTTATGGTGAAATATGTCTCTCAGCAATCCAGAGTTTTCAGAATCAAAGATTCTTCGTCCCATCACATTACATAGTAACTCTCACGAACATAAAGGTAATTTAGCTGGCTTAACTTTGGCAGCAACGGGAGTTGTGTTTGGCGACATTGGAACGAGTCCACTCTACGCCTTAAAAGAATGCTTTAGTCCTGAACATGGCATTCCGTTTTCTCAAGAAAGTGTTTACGGCGTATTGTCGATGGTTTTTTGGGCATTTCTCGTTGTTGTATCCCTCAAGTATGTTTTGTTCGTGATGCGAGCCAGTAATAATGGGGAGGGTGGTATTTTGGCTTTGATGGCATTGGCTCTCAGAACTGTACCAACCAACTCAAGAAGATCCCTTACCATCCTTATGTTGGGTGTTTTTGGTGCTTGTATGTTTTATGGAGATGCGGTTATTACACCTGCTATTTCAGTACTTTCTGCGGTTGAGGGCTTAGAAGTAGTCTCGCCTGCTTTAGCGCGTTATGTGATTCCGATTACTATAGTCATTATTGTTTTTTTATTTTTGATTCAGCGCACAGGAACCCATATTGTCGGCAGTCTATTTGGTCCCATCATGCTTGTTTGGTTTTTGGTTCTTGGGTGGATGGGTATTTATAACATTGTGGATAACCCACAGGTATTAGTTGCGGTGCGCCCCATTTATGCCATCATGTTTTTATGGGAACACTCGGTTCAAGCATTTATCGTTTTGGGCGCGGTGTTCCTGGTTTTAACAGGAGCGGAAGCACTTTATGCGGATATGGGGCACTTTGGGGCAAAACCAATTCGATTAGCTTGGTTTTTTGTGACGATGCCATCCTTGTTACTCAATTACTTTGGACAAGGTGCGATGTTAATCGCCAACCCCAGTGCGATTGAAAACCCATTCTTCTTAATGGTGCCAGAGACATTTACTCTACCCTTAGTTATTTTGGCGACCATTGCCACAGTGATTGCTTCTCAAGCCGTGATTTCGGGGGCGTATTCCATGACATCTCAGGCTATTCTTTTAGGATTTATTCCGAAAATGAAAATTTCTTACACATCTGATAATGAAATTGGCCAAATCTATATTCCAACGATCAATTGGTTTTTATTAGTGGTTGTTGTTGCAGTCGTGATCGCCTTTAAGAGTTCTGCAAATCTTGCTGCAGCATATGGCATAGCAGTAACTACAACGATGATTATTACCACTATCCTTGCAGCAATTGTGATGAGCTTCGTTTGGAAATGGAATCCTATATTTATATTCTTAGTGATTGCATCATTTTTAGTGGTCGATTTATCCTTTTTAGTTGCTAATCTTTTAAAGATTTCTGAAGGAGGGTGGTTTCCTTTATTGTTAGGTGCCGTTTGTTTCTTATTATTGATGACCTGGTTCCAAGGGCGACGAATCCTGCGTGACAAAGCGATTCAAAGTGGTATTCCATTAGAGAGCTTTGTGCAATCATTGCAAGCACATCCCCCACACCGTGTGGAAGGAACGGCTGTATTCTTAACAGCGCATGTGGACTATGTTCCCGTGGCGATGTTGCATAATTTAAAACATAATCGCATCTTACATGAGCGGGTTATCTTCTTAAAAATCAGTGTATGGGACGTCCCCTTTGTTGAAGACAATGAGCGTTTGACATTCAAAGATATGGGATCCGGCATGTATCTTGTCAGAGCGATGTATGGCTTTAAAGAAACACCAGATGTGTTGGCTATTTTAGATTTAATTGGTAAAGAGTTTGGTGTTGAATGTGACATGATGGAAACATCCTTCTTTTTAGCCCGAGATACGGTCATACCATCAGCGATTCCAGGAATGGCTTTGTGGCGTGAAAAATTATTTGCATGGATGTTTCAAAACTCAGCTAAGCCTGCAGACTTCTTTCAAATCCCGACTAATCGTGTGGTTGAACTTGGCGCAAAAATAGAAATTTAGTCGAGTAAGTCAGGTTGTTCTTTGATGATGCGGGAATACAGTGGTTGAAACGAGAACCAGCCCGCATAACTTGAGCCAACGATTGAATAGGCTTGCTGGGCGGATTCTTGTTTGATCGGGATTGGTGACTTACCACTGGCCATCGCCAGCAATTGCACCTGACAACAACGCTCCATCGAGATATACCACCAAACAGCAGCGTCCACAGTATCAGCAACCGTGAGAAGGCCATGGTTTTGGAGGATAGCGGCCTTATAGCTTCCTAGAGCTTGAGAGACTCTGACCCCTTCATCAATCTCGACAACGACACCACCGTAATCGGGGTAGACAGCGTGATCACCATAAAACGCACAGGCATCTTGAGTCAAGGTGTCAAGGGGAATACCCAAAGTTGAAAAAGCTCTACCTTGCGGTGAATGGGTATGCGCTGCAGCAACCACATCGGGACGCAGCAAATGAATTTGTGAGTGAATGGCAAAGGCGGCGGCATTGACAGGGTGCTTACCTTCAATTACATTGCCATGGTGATCAACACGGATGAGATTCGATACAGTCACTTGACTAAAGTGCACGCCAAATGGATTTACCCAAAAAGTATCAATAAACTCCGGATCACGCGCCGTAATATGACCAGCAATACCTTCATCAAAACCCATTTTGGAGAATAAGCGAAAACCTGCAGCTAAGCGTTGTTTTCGGTGCAGACGTTCATCCCTAGTATGAGTAAATGTGGGTGGGCTGGGCATCGAAGGACTCGTCGTGCTTCCAATCTTGTTTTGACTCGCCTGTAATCCAGAAAGTGGGTTAAGCATTTGCATGAAAGGCATCTCCTGATGAAGTATGATGCAGATAAATATAAACTCTTTAAAATAAACTTTACTTTATCAATATTCTAACCACTATGTTAAGCCCAGACGATACCCCGCGTGTTTTAATTTTAGGTGCGGGGGCAATTGGTGGTTTTTATGGTCATGCCTTATCAAAAGCTAAAGCGCACGTGACTCTGGTTGCCCGTTCTGAATACGATATCCTCAAAAAGCATGGTTACAAAATAACGAGTCAGAGCTTAGGAGATAGTGTATTTTTTCCGCATGAAGTACTACCTTCGTGCCATGATTATCAAGGTAATCACCCGGATTATTTATTCGTTTGTCTTAAAGTAGTGCAGGGCTTAGATCGTGTCAAGTTGATGGCTCCAGCAATAGGGCCAAATACAGTGATTGTATTGATTGAAAACGGCGTTGAAATTGAGAAAGAAATTCAGGACGCTTATCCTGATAATCAAATCATTAGTTGTTTAGCCTTTATTCAAGTCAGTCGAATTGCACCAGGAGTGATTGAACATTTTGCCTATGGGGAGTTAACCATAGGAAACTTTCCGACCGGCGTAAGTAATGAGTGTCGAGAATTAGCCGCACTTTTGGAAATTGGTGGCGTGCCAGTCGTTTTGAATGAAAAAATTAGTCAAGGACGTTGGCAAAAGGTTTTATGGAATGCCGCGTTTAACCCAGTCTCAGTGTTAGGTGGCGTGATAGATACCCTAGGTATCCTAGCAGCTCCTGGAGGTGAGGCCTTGATACGGCAATTGATGGCAGAGGTCATGGCGATAGCTAAGGCGACTGATAATGAAATTCCAGCACACTTGCCAGATCATTACATTGACCTTACTTACAATGCGCCCGCTTATAAAACCAGTATGGCGATTGATTGGGAAAGAAAACAAGACCTAGAGGTAGAGGCAATTATGGACAATACGCTTGCAGCGGCAAAACGAGAGGGAGTTGCAGTCCCGATGTTAGAGGCTACTCGAGCATTACTGACGATGATGCAATTGCAGAGGCAAAAGAGTTTGATTTAGAAAGCTGAAATACCGGTGATGGCTCGTCCTAAAATGAGCGCATGGATATCATGCGTCCCTTCATAGGTATTAACAACCTCTAAATTTAATAAATGGCGGATTACACCATATTCATCAGAAATCCCGTTCCCGCCATGCATATCTCTTGCCATTCTTGCAATATCTAAGGCTTTACCACAAGAGTTTCTCTTCATAATAGAAGTGATTTCTGGCGAGTCAGTACCCTCATCTTTCATACGACCCAAACGTAAACAAGACTGCAGGGCCAAAGTAATCTCGGTTTGCATATCAGCAAGCTTCTTCTGCACTAATTGATTAGCCGCTAGGGGCTTATCAAATTGCTTACGATCAAGCGTGTATTGTCGTGCCGCGTGCCAACAAAACTCCGCAGCACCCATAGCACCCCAAGCGATGCCGTAACGTGCGGAATTCAGGCAAGTGAAAGGGCCTTTGAGACCTTGGACGTGAGGTAATTCGTTCTCGGAGGGGACAAAAACTTCATCCATAACAATTTCACCCGTAGTTGAAGCACGCAGGCCCATTTTGCCTTTAATTTTAGGTGCGGATAAACCCTTCATGCCTTTATCTAAAATATAGCCTTTAATAACACCAGCATCATTCTTTGCCCACACCACAAACACATCGGCAAATGGAGAATTTGATATCCATGTTTTAGAACCCGTCAAACTAAAGCCACCAGGAACACTTTTGGCACGGGTAATCATATTCCCAGGATCAGAACCAAAGTTAGGCTCCGTTAAGCCAAAACAGCCGATTAATTTACCGCTAGCAAGCCCTGGAAGATACTTTTGTTTTTGCTCTTCGCTACCAAATTCGAAGATGGGAAGCATGACCAGAGAAGATTGCACGCTCATCATCGAGCGATAACCAGAGTCAATACGTTCGATTTCTCGGGCTACTAAACCATAGCTCACATAGTTCATCTCCGAGCCGCCATAGACAGCAGGCAAGGTGAGCCCTAAAAAGCCTAAATCACCCATTTCTCGAAAGATATTTAAATCCGTTTTTTCTTCACGGAAGGCTTCTAAAATGCGGGGGGCTAGCTGCTCTTGCGCATACTTATGCGCAGCATCTTGAACCATGCGCTCCTCAGTCGTTAGCTGTGAACTTAATAAAAGAGGGTCATCCCATTGAAATTGTGTTTTTTTGCTCATTTTTATAAATTTGTCATATGTTGAACATGTTTGTATAAACTAGTTTAGACTAAATTGATCATTTCTAAATATTTACTCTATTTTGATTACAAAAAACCCACAAGCCCCTCTAAAGCGTGCCTATAAATATTACGATTTTTTATTGGCCGGTTTTGTCACCGTTTTACTCTGTTCTAATTTGATAGGTGCTGGTAAGGCTGCTCAAGTTGAATTACCTTTATTTGGCAATGTGATTTTTGGTGCCGGTGTTTTGTTTTTTCCGATTTCCTATGCCTTTGGGAATATTTTTACCGAAGTGTATGGCTACGCATACGACAGACGAGCGGTCTGGTGTGGTTTTGGAGCGCTTATTTTTGCCGCTTTTATGTCCCAGATTGTCATTCATTTACAACCAGCCCCCGGCGACTACAATGCGCACTTACAAGAGGGTCTTGAATCTGTCTTTGGGAATACTTGGCGGATTGTTATAGGCTCGATGATGGCCTTTTGGTGCGGTAGCTTAGCCAATGCCTATGTACTGGCTAAAATGAAAGTAATTTCTTCAGGAAAGCACCTATGGCTGCGCGTCATTGTTTCCACAGTGGTCGGTCAGTTTATAGATTCAATCTTATTTTATATGTTGGCTTTTTATGGGATTTGGCCGCTTGAGCAAATTATTCAAGTTGCCTTTGTACAATATATCCTCAAAACCTCTTGGGAAATCTTAGCCGTACCATTGACCTACCGTATTGTCAGCTTTTTAAAGAAAAAAGAAGACGAGGACTATTACGATAACGATACGAACTTCAATCCCTTTAAAGTCAAAGTAAATTAATTATTCAAAGCTTTGCAAATGATAATGTCCTGCGCCGTCAATCTGTAGTATCTCTTGCAGAAGTGGGAGATCTTTTTGTAAAGACTCTTTCAGTTGCCAAGGTGGATTAATCACCCACATGCCACTTGCTGATAAGCCTGATTCAGTGACTTCTTTAATGCGTAATTCTGCTTGCAGCCAAGGTAGTTGATGTTCAAGACAGAGTTTTTTTAAACGATCCGGAAAGTCTTTCGCATCGAGCCTACTTAAAATGGGATACCAGATTACATAGACCCCTGTCGAGAATCGTTTAAATGCATCTTGAAGAGATTGAAGCACTTGATGATAATCACCCTTATCTTCATAAGAAGGATCAATCAGTATTAATCCTCTGCGTGAGGGTGGTGGTAAATACGCTTTGAGTGCTAAAAATCCATTTGTCTCTTCAACTTTGATATCTTGTCGTCTTAAACGCAATGATTCCAGATTACTTTTCAGATCAGGAAAATCACTTGGATGTAATTCCATTAAACGTAATTTATCTTGAGAGCGCATACTTTGCCAAAGTAAGTAAGGCGAGCCCGGATAAATTTCAATATCTTTAGTTTGATTAGGAAGCTGTGTGATTAGTTCTAGATAAGCGCGAATACCATCACTCAGGGAGTGCTCATTTGCTTGCTTGGCAAGCTTTAAGATGCCTTCAGAAGACTCATCACTGGTTTGGGCAAATCGATCCTTGAGATTGTATATCCCAGCACCTGCATGGGTATCAATCAACATCAAGGGTGTGTCTTTTTTATGGAGTAACTCAATACAACTCAGCAGCGTGATGTGTTTGAGGACATCGGCATGATTGCCTGCATGAAAGCCATGACGGTAACTGAACATGGTGTTTAGTGCTTATCTAAAAATATTTTAGGAAAAATCTTGACCCAGGTCAAAGTAATCAGAATGGCTAGAGCGATTTGAGTGTTGAAATTTATAGCAAAATCAATTTTGGTTGTGATGAGCAAATAAAAACAGATGAGGCTAGAGAGAAATACAATTTTAGCTGGCCAGACACTCAACTCTAAAAAACGATCCGGAATTTTACAAACTAATATCGCACCGATGATCCCTGCAGTCATGCCAAGACTACTACCGACTAAAACATCTTCTGGCCAATGTGCACCAACAGCAATACGAGAAAGGCCCGTTGCCATAGCAATAAAAAATACGAAACTCCAAGGACCTCTTTTGAGAGGAGGAATACTGAAATAAATGGCGGTGGCAATACTAAAAGCAGTCATCGTATGACCAGAAGGCATTGCCGAGTGTGTGAGTGGTTGTTCGATAATGTGGAATACGCTGTGATCAAGAACTCCCGCGGGCCTATTTGTATCGAAGATAGCTTTTGCCGCATGCGAGAAAATACCCGCAAATACACCCGAAATCACTGCCGCATAGAAAGGTTTTCTTTGAAAAATCAAGAGCGAAAAAGCAATCGCAAATACAGACCAACCGTTACCAAATAAGGATAGGTTTGTCCAAAGCAGGTCTGGTAACTGACTAGTTAAATGATTAATGCTTAAAAACCAATATTGATCTTGGTCGTAATAGACATCAATGCCATAAATGATTAAAGGCCATATTGGTAATACATATATCCACAAGGGGAAAGATAAAGCGTACTTGGGCTCTTGGCTCATTTAGTGAGGTCCCAGCCATTTTTTCATCGCAGAAATGACCTGCGGGACGGTGATGGCTTGCATACAAAGATTGTTGGTGCAGGGTGTTTTACGGTGGTTCGCCGCGGAGACGCAAGGAGAGCAAGCAAGGCCAGCAAAAATAGGAATTGATTTGCCAAGAGATCCATACAAGGCAGGTGTTTCTGGACCAAATAAAACAACAGTAGGTAGGGGTGTTACAGAAGAAAAGTGGCCAGGACCTGAGTCATTGGTGACCATCACGTGCGCAAGATGGTACAACGCCGGAAGCTCGTTAAATTTGACCATCCCTGCAAAATTAAATGCATAAGGCACATCAGCCATCTCGATGACCTTAGCCGCATAGTTTTTTTCCTCAGGAGATCCAGTGACTAAAAATATAGCTTCTGGCCAGACTTTGGACGCTGCTTGAATCAACTCAGCAAAGCGTTCAGGAGCCCAACGACGCTGTGGTAATAAATCGCTAGCATTCGGGTTAATTAAAATGACGGTAGCAGGTAGACTCGACATTTGATCTTGAATGACATCGCGAATCCGGCTTGCAATCTGCTGTTTTTGTTCATCACTAACCACAGCTTGAGCCAAATGGATCTCTTGATCGGTGATGGCGACTTTACTAAATGGGAGTTCAGCTTCCGTAGAAAAAGCCGCGTGGACTAAGGATAAAAAATTCTTGGCAATATGAATATGTGGGTTGTAATGTACCTTATGCGTGAGTAAATCCCCACGCCACAAACCTTCACCATGAAAAATATGGTAGCCAACTCGTCTTTTTGCGCCAGAGCAACCCGTTAACAAAGCGGTAAATCTGGAAAATAATTCTAAATCAATAACCGTATCAATACCGATACGATGGATCTGAATAAGAGCCTGAATCGTCGTTGTGATTAAGGTAAATAAGCCACTCGCATCGATTGTCAAAATATTCGCTTGAGGAACTGTTTGTAAAAGATCAAGACTAGCTTTATTACTTTTAAAAATTAAAAAATAAATTTGTCCGCCACGCGCAATCGTTTCACGCAGAGCAGGGTCTACCAAGATGGCACTCCCCATTTCAGAGAGCTCAATAAAAAGAACTTTTTGAGGGCGATTGGAAGGCGTTTTAAAAATACCTATCAACCAATCGTAGAGGTATACGATTGGAGTAAGAATGGCACACAGAGGAACGCCCGCAAGGTGATCGATGCGTCGCATCGTGTCTACACGTATAGTCATAGACTCTATTATGACAGGTCAATTATCCCTTTTGTATGATTCGGGGTAATCCTGGTAAAAAAGTAATTAAAATCGTTATCCCGTACAACAAAGAACTCAATATCACCAGGCTAGGATCTAGTCCCCAAAGGGCAAGCATGCTTGCTAGTGAGGTTTCACGTAAGCCCCATCCCGAAATGCTAATGGGTAATAACATAAGTAAGCCAAGAGCCGGTATACCAATTAACAAAGCTTCAATAGGAGCTTCTACATGACATGCTTTTAAGCAAGCCCAAAAAGCAGCTAAGGTTAAAAAATGTATGCCAGTTGCTAACACAATTTGCCACCACACATTGGGAAATCCCCAGGCGGTTTGAGTTGGTTCTAAGGCCTGTTGTATTTTTAAGCCTTGCATCATTTTTATAAAGAAATTCTGAGTTGAAGGCAGATAAAGCAAGAACGCAATGAGCAAAGCACCAAGCAGCATCATGATCAATAAAAAGATACCTAGTTGTGGAACCCATGGACTTAACACAGCACCACCTAGCGCGAGTCCGATAGCACCCAAAATACTATTACCAGCAAAGCCAAGTGACCGATCAAGTAAAACCCCAAAAAAACTCACCGGTAGTTTGACATTGGTATAAACGTTTGCCTGTAATTGTTGATGGGCAGTAATAGCTCGATAGCTATCGCCACCAAGGGTAGTTGGTAAGCCTTGATTGATAAGACCACCGGCAAAATATAAGCGGATATATGCAAGGAGTTTTTTCTGAAATCCTGCATGACTCATAATATGACCCCACCGCGCACCCGACAGAGTATTACTCAACCACAGAAGACTTAAGGATAAGATAAGCCACTTAGGGTCGATGATGGGAATAGCATTTTCAATTTTGAGCCAATCAATCGATGCAAATGCACGGGCAAGCAAAATGGCAGAAACGAGTAAACGAATGATTAAGCCATAGCGCTTCCAAAAACTGATCTTTACTTCAGGAGAGGGAGGTACTTGGGACATAAAAGTAGTTAAGGTGTTCTAACTGGAGAGGGCTGGCCTTGCCAATTCTTACATAACAAAAAGTCAAACTGCGCGATATCACGACCTAAACGATGCACGACTTGAGAATCAAGTTTTTCACAAGATTCAAAAGCGCCTTCAGATACAGGTTCTACAAATGACATTTGCGACCAATTTAAAACTAAAGCTGAACTTCCAATAGGTAATGGGCCGGACCATAAGTCGAATTGATCTACGCGCTCATCCAGCACAAAAACTTGGAGTGGTTTGGCATACCAGGCTGCTCGACTCGCTAAAGTCCAATTTTGAACTGCAATGTGTGGGACATCATTTTGTGCTGCAAGTTCTTGCAGATGAAGACCTGCTTTTTCCCAGCCATACAAATCTGCAATAGGATTTTTTTTGCCTAATTGATCAAGCATACTGATGCTTGGGATACCCCCGAAAAACAAAAGGATAAATCCAAGAATACAAATCGATAATTGAATGAAAGCGATGGCGCTAATCCAGAAACGACGGCCAGCGTCCCAGGCCTGTGCAAGTCCAATGCCAGCAATTGGGGCGAGGGCTAACCAGGCCGGTGCTGTCCAGTGGGGAAGGCTACCGCCACCGCCAGACAAATAGGCGAAAAGAATAAACGGTATGAAAAAGAAGATAACGAAGATTTTAGGTCCTGGACTATAGCGCCTTAATCTCCACATCAATCCCATAGGTATAAGCAGACCGTAACAAACGAATTGATTCAGTAAGAAGCTCAGAACATGTTTGAACTTCCATGGCCCGCCTGTTCCATGTCCGAATTGATAGATAAACGAAATCCACTCATGTTGATAGTTCCAGTAAATAACCGGAGAAATCAAAAGCCCAGCGATGAGCAGGCAAACATACAAGCCAGGACGACGAAAAATGTTAAATCCATGCCAAGTGATCAGGCAAATAGGCACACAAATAGCAAAAAAGAGCGCCGTATATTTTGATAAGCCAGCTAATCCAAGAATCAAGCCAAGCAGCATCCACAACCCAAGGTCTTGAGGATGACGATTGTGTAATTGTTCATCCAAACGTAAGGTGATCAGCATCATACAAGGCACTAAAAATAACAGCAGAGTATCAGGTAAAAGTCCAACCCCAAGGACGTGCAGTAAGGGAGCTAAGATGGCGATTAAAGCCGTCCAGAACATAACGGCCCTTTCCTTGAGGTAAGGAAAGGAAGATCGATGTCTTTCTAAAAGAAGTGCGGCAATGCGCATGGACAACAGAACGCCAGCTAGCCAAAAAAATTCGGGGATGAGTCTAATCCAACCATCTGTTAAGTGAAGATGAACAGGAATCGCTTGCATCCAGCCAACTAACGGAGGGTGATCGAAGTAGCTCCAATCTAAATAAAGCCCATATAAAGCGTAATGTGCTTCGTCAACAGAAAAACCTAATATAAAACCAAATACAACATGAATAATGAAGGCAATAAAAATCGATACAAACGTGTAGCCAAACCACGGTGTAGAGTTATAGGACATGATTAAACATTGGCCTCTAAAAAGCCTTCTTGACGATACGTTAAAACGAGAGTGTCACGCCAGGAATTTTCTGGGTGATTACGGTCGAGTGGTTGAATGGGGGTCGTTTCATGTAAAACCTTCGTATCATCTAGCAATAATAAAGTCCATGGATTTTCTAAAGTAAAGCGTTGACCGTGAGGGCCTTGAGCATCAAACACTCTCGATTCCCCACCAGTCACTGATTTGCGATCGACTAAAAGAACGGCAACAAAATGAACGCCATCACGATGAGCGCCTTCGGGAGTGGGTCTTCCAATGCCGTGAGCGGTATCAATGCGAAATTGATGAACCTCGACAAACCAAGGACTTAATTTGGGTTGTTGTTTAATCAGTACTTGAGAAAAAAGATCCCCTAATTGCATCAACAAATCATACATGGCAGGATGTTTCAAAAAGGCATCATCACAAGGTGAAAAAATGCGGTTCATGCCACCATGCAAAGCGTTATAGGAAATAGGTTGAAAATGCGGACGATACGCAGGTGTTTCAATCGACTTATCCGTGACAATAACACTAGCGTGTTTGCGTTTACGGTATTTACCACCATCTTTAAGATAGACATCTTCATCAAGATTATTCCATGACAAAGCTAAGTTTTGCCAGTCAGACAAAGAGTGTTCGCTGACAGAAAAAAAATCTTCGCTACGCAACAGAGCAAAGCCTTTTTCTTGAAGGTTAATAACACTTCTAGAATAGGGCGTATAGGGAGGAGAAAAAGAATTCATAAATATGAGATTATTTTAATCCCAATCCAACAAGTGCCATTAAATTGACATTAAGCAGATCAGTGCTTTTTAGAAAACTTCCGCAAAAGCCAGCGTGAAAGGCGCCAAGTAAGGAGTGCGCCTAGAATCGCAATATAGATCCGGGCCTCACCAAAGTCTTGTTTAGCGGCCTTGTGGATGTAGTAATGGAGAACTACCAAGATTGCAATAGGGTAAACGAGCGTGTGCAGACGCGACCAGTTACGCCCTAATCTTTTTTGCATCCCCTTGGTTGAGGTCATTGCTAGAGGAAGCAAGCACATAAAAGCCAGAATACCAAAGGTGATATAGGTTCTTTTGAAAAAATCCTGATAAATCGCATCCAGATCAAGTTGTTGATCAAGAAGTACCCAGGTTAAAAAATGTAACAGGGCATAAAAAAAACAAAACAAACCAAGCATGCGCCTATATTTTTGCAGACTATTCCACCCAGTGGTGATGCGAAGAGGGGTAATAGCCAAAGTCAGACAAAGCATGACAATCGCCCAAGTACCAGTAAAGCGGGTGATGAACTCGATAGGATTAGCGGTTAAAGAACCATGCCACCCAAACCAAATCAATCGAATGAATGGGGATAAGGCCAGTAAAAAAACAATGGGCTTACCGAAGTTGTTAATAGAATTTTTTAAGGTCCATGCCGGCATATAAAGAGGCCACTTGATCGCCATAGCCGTTAAATTTTAGGGTTTTGATTTTAGGTGCAAAAAACCCCTTATCATCACTGAGACGTCGCTCAGACGCTTGCGACCAGCGTGGATGATCCACCTCTGGATTGACGTTGGAATAAAAACCATATTCACTTGGATTTGCTAAAAACCAACTCGTCGTAGGTTGTTTTTCAACGAGCTTTATTTTAACGATGGATTTAGCGCTTTTAAAACCATATTTCCAAGGAGTAACGATGCGAATCGGTGCGCCATTTTGATTAGGAAGTGCCTCACCATATAAGCCAAGAGTTAAAAGGGTTAACGGGTGATTTGCTTCATCAAGCCGCAATCCCTCTACATAAGGCCATTGGATAACATCACTCGAGAGACCCCGCATTTGTTTTTTATCGGCTAAGGACGTGAACTCAATATACTTTGCTGAGCCAAGTGGATCAACCTGTTTAAGAAGATGAGATAAAGAATAGCCCACCCAAGGAATGACCATAGACCAACCCTCTACACATCGCATCCGGTAGACACGTTCTTCTAGGGGCATGAGTTTGAGTAAATCGTCGATATCAAAAACTTTGGGTTTGCCCACTAATCCCTCAACGCTTATTTTCCAAGGTCTAGTGACTAAAGATGTTGCATAAGCAATCGGATCAGATTTATCTGTACCAAACTCGTAAAAATTGTTATAGCTAATTACATCCTTATAGGGAGTTTGCTTGTCCATTAAAGTGTAAGCAGGATTTTGTTTAACATTGAGTTTGGTTTGCGCCAACGCTTCTCTAGCAAACCAAGAACTAAGTTCAAGACCAAGAGCGCCTGCGGCTGCCATTTTTAAAATTTCACGACGATTCTCAAAAATGCTCTTTGGAGTAATTTCAGAGCTTTTGACGGATGGTAATTGTAATTTCATGACTTATTCTATCCTTTTTCATTTGAAAACGCATGAGAGTATTACTTCAACGATATACAATAAATGTTCTTTTAATATAAATATACACAAACATGAGCCAATTATTTACTTCTTATCATCTGCCTGCCCCTAATGGCGGTATTACTTTACCTAATCGCATGGTAATTGCGCCGATGTGTCAGTACTCGGCTATTGCAGGAGTTGCCAATGATTGGCATCTCACTCACTGGACAAATTTACTCAATAGTGGTGCTGCAGCATTCATTATTGAAGCAACTGCAGTGACTGAAAATGGTCGTATTACACCCCGTTGTTTAGGTATTTGGAATGATGCTTGTGAAGCCGCCATTCAAGATCGCATCGCAAGAGCGAGGGCTTTATCACCAAAAGCTATTGTAGGTATTCAGTTGGCCCACGCAGGAAGAAAAGCATCAAGTCACATACCATCACAAAGTGGCGCATCGATTGCGCCAAGTGAGCCGGAAGGTTGGCAAACAGTAGGGCCATCAGATGTTCCTCATTTACCCCATGAACATCCTCCTTTAGCCCTCGACAAAGCTGGTTTAGAGCTGATCAAAAAAGCCTTTGCTACCGCAGCGCAGAGAGCGCAACGTGCGGGCGTAGATTTTATTGAGCTCCATGGTGCCCATGGCTATTTATTGCATCAATTTTTATCGCCAGTTGCCAATCACCGTACCGATGAATATGGTGGCTCTTTAGAAAATAGAATGCGCTTTCCATTAGAGGTGGTAGCAGCAGTTCGAGCGGTATATGACGGCGTGCTTGGTGTGCGTGTTTCTGCCTCAGATTGGGTTGAAGGTGGATTTACGCCAGAGGAAACAGTTGTATTTGCAAATCGATTAAAAGAGAGCCAGATCTCTTTCATGCATGTCTCGAGTGGTGGTGTTGCCGCAGCTCAAAAAATACCTGTGGGACCAAGTTATCAAGTGCCATTTGCGAAAATCGTAAAAGAAGAGACTGGGATACCTACGATTGCTGTTGGGATGATTACAGAACCTCAACAGGCAGAAGATATCATTGCCAGTGGACAAGCTGACTTAGTTGCATTTGCAAGAGCATTTTTATATAAACCACGTTGGGGCTGGGAAGCTGCTGCAGCACTCGGAGGTCAAGTTGAGGCGGTTGAGCAATATTGGCGTTGTTTACCCAGAGAACATCAAAAAGTTTTCAAAGAGCTCAAAATAGGTGGTCGCTAATTCTGACAACTCCCCATAGCTAAAGCGAGGGGCTTTACGCTGCTTTTGGTAAGGACGCCACACTTTCGAATCTTTTATGCATTGTCATTAAAAATTGATTACTATGTAAGAAGTAGTTGATTTTATGTATGAAATGAAACTGAGGAAAACGTGCTCCATATATTGAAGCTAGACGTTGGTGGAATACCTCAAAGTTGGGTAAATGCTGAGGAAGCTACCAAGCACTATGCAGAAGGAAGTATAGCTTGGACTTTAGGTAAACCAATTGCGGTGATGCGGGGAGGTGTTTCCCGTCAATCTGGCAAACAGTCCATTATAGAGCTGCACTCCATCATTGCCACTAAAGGCTCATCTCGTATTAATCTATTTGATGTCACGCCGGCAATTACTAAAAGTAAGTTATATCGACGTGACCAAGGCGTTTGTGCCTATTGTGCAGGAAAAGTCTCTGAAGGTGATGCAGAAGCTGAGCACATCACCCCTGCTAGTCGAGGAGGCGATTACTCCTGGATGAATTTAGTGATTTCTTGTCGGCAGTGTAATCAGAAAAAGGGCAATCGATCACCTGAAAAGGCGGGTATGTCCTTGATTTATGCCCCATATATCCCGAGTTTATATGAGGATATGATCCTCAAAGGCCGAAATATTTTGGCTGATCAGATGGAATTTTTGGCAGCTAATTTACCCAAAAATAGCCGTCTTCTAAAAAAATACATATAAAACAATCATTTAGTTTTTTCATTTTGTTGAACTAGTCTTCAAGCTCAGTGCTTTTAAGCAAAGTTTTGATATATGGGGGATAATACCTAGGTGTTAACCCTTATAGGAGCTTTAAAGTGAGTAAATTTATCAAAATTATTTCTAATGCATTTGACCAGTTTGGCAATAAAAGCGAATGTGAAGCTTATATTAATAGCCAAAATCCAAGTAATTTATATGAAGTCGAACAACTGATGTTTAATTACCTGACTGAAAACGTCCACAAAGGTTAATTAGTTAACTGTTTGTTTAATGGGGTGATGTTCAGACAATTCGTCGATATATCGATACATAGACATCCCCTCACGTTTTAAGAATTGGTTAACGGCATCATAAAAGCGCTCATCAAGTAGGAAGTGCATCGAATACAGGTTCACTGGAATAAGTCCACGGTGGATTTTGTGTTCCCCTTGAGCACCTCCTTCAAAGACTTGAATTCTTTGCCCAATACAAAACTCAATATTTTGATAATAGGCAGTCTCAAAATGTAGATTTTTAATGAAACGTGTAGCACCCCAATAGCGTCCATAGGCTCGTTCTTGATGGGGATCACGATTTCTAAAAATCATTGAACTGGCCACTCTTTGCCCATCTTGGATAGCGAAAATCAGGTGAAGATAACGTGGCATTTGTGCGCCTATTTGCGCGAAAAATTCTCTGCTTAAATAGGGGGAGTTACCATGATTGAAGTAATTAGTCGCATAGCACTCATAAAAGAAGTCCCAATCTTGTTCAGTCATATTCTCGCCAGGAATATGAATATAGCTGACCCCTGCATCGATGACCGACTGTCTTTCACGAAGAATATTATTGCGTCGTTTCTTATTGAGCGTGTATAAAAATTCCTCGAAATCAATTAAGAGTTCTCCGGGGTGTTCTATAGATTGATTCTGCCAATGAAATTGAATAGATTCTCTTCTTAAAAATCCATGCTCTAAAAAAAGTGGTTCATCTTCTTCTTGAGGGAATAAAACATGGATTCCGGATATTTTTTCTTCTTGGGCAAATACTTTTATAGCTTGTATTAACAGAGCTTTAGCTTGAATATCCTCTCCTAAAATGCGAGAACCAGGCACCGGTGTAAACGGGATTGCGCTAAGTAATTTTGGATAATAGTTAAGCCCATGTTCTTTATAGGCATTAGCCCATGCCCAGTCAAACACATATTCTCCATAAGAGTGTGTTTTTAAATAGAGCGGCATAGCCGCGACTAATTGATTACTGGCATCATCCCACACTGTAAAGTGGCAGGGAGTCCAACCCGTGTTGGTACACGCACTCCCACTGTTCTCCATCGCCGATAAATATTCATACCGAATAAAGGGTGATGCATCCGGATGAGATAACAGACCATTCCAAGCATTACTTGAAATTTCTTGAATCGTTGAAAATATCTTGACTTGGTACAAGGAAATTTCAATTAATGGTTTGTGTTTTCAGGGGCTATTCCTGTGGCAATTAAGAATCGAGAAACCATATTGTAGGCAGCTATAACAGCAACCATTTCAACAGTTGCTTGATTTCCAAGAGATTGAGTCAGGCGTTCCATGATAGCTTCTGGAACTTCAATTTCACGCGTCATTGCCAGAGTTAGAGCAACTACATCTTGTTCAATTGCGCTAAAAATAGAAGCGTTAAAAGCATCAGTACCTATTTTGCGAAGTTCATCAACTTGCTGTTGTGTACCGCCAGCTTTGAGTAACTCAGGAGCGTGATGAAAAAATTCATATTCCGCACGATTTAAAATAGCAACACCACACATACCAATTTCTTTATAACGCGCATCAAGCGAAAGATTTTCACGAACTTCTTTGAGCAAGGCATTCCAGCCGCGGGTCAAATTAGGGCTATTTAATAGCATGCGATCTAGATTTAAGAGAGTGCCGCCACGTCTTTTACGTACAGCATCAACAATTTCTTTTGGTTCTTGAAGATCAATGGGTTGATAAGGGATAATTTGCTTTGTCATGTTTGTATTTATAAGTAAGTTAATAGAACTGTTATTTTATCGTCAAAATGAATACTAGTCGTTTACCAATTCAAGATCCTATTGTGAAAAAAGGTGAGCTTATTTGTCATCAAGATTCCTTATCCTCAGGTGGAAAAGCATTTCGGTTTCAGGTGCAATGTGCCCAGATTGAAGCTTTTCCTGGGATGAATGCTGATGACGAGGATTATTTACCTGCGTTTTTGATTCAATATGGTGATCGTTATTATGCATATCTTAATCGCTGTGCTCATGTATCGATGGAACTCGATTGGAACCCTGGCGATGTATTTAATGAAGAGCAGACCTATATTGTCTGTGCTACCCATTACGCTGTATATGACCCCAGTAATGGTCAGTGTCTTGGTGGTCCTTGCCCAAAAGGTGCAAAATTAATTGCACTACCCATCTATCAAATTGATCAGCAGATATATTTTGGAAGCTTATAGGTCTAGGGTTTTCAGTAACTGAAAAATTTCTCGGTATGATTTTGGGGGTTTATTTTGTTCTTTTTCCTTACGGGCATTCCTGATTAAGGTTCTCAATTCCTGAACGTCAATCAGAGGGTGATCTTTAATAAAAAGCGTCAGATGTGAATCGCTCAGAACTAAGTCATCTCTTAGGCGCTCTAAATAATGAAACTTGGCTATTTCTGCTTTATTGACCCCTTGCAAAGCGTCTAATCGTTCTTGAATCGCATTTACTTCATCATCATCATAAGCACGCATGAGTTTGCCAAGATATAAGGTATGGCGTTTAATGGCCCCAAAGGTTTTAATTTTGTGGGTTTCAAGTAATTTATCTTTCAGCTGCTCATCTACTGGCAAAGATTTGATAGCATCACTACTGAGTTCAGACAAAGTCTTTGCAAGATCTTGTCTGGCCAACATTTTTCTTTTTATCTCAGACTTACTAGGGCCAAAGTCTTCTTCTAAATCGTCATCATCCATAAAATTCATTCATATTAAGAGGAGCAGGAAACTTCAAGATGATCCGCCCATGAGGGTGGTAGCTGGGCAAACTCCTCAAACTCGGGTTGTTCATCAAAGGGGCGTGTGAGGCATTTTTGCAAAGATTGGGTCAAGGAGTGATCGCCATTCTGTGATTGAGTAATCGCCATTTGTGCAAGGTGTTGACGCAAAATATATTTCGGGTTGACAAGGTTCATGTTGCTGGCAATGACATCTTTTGGAATATGTAATGTGTCGAGATACTTTACATATCGACTAATCCACGCATCATAGCTTGTGATATCTATGGCAAGATTTCTAATGATGGGATCTTGTGGCTGAACAACTATTTGCGCTAATTTTCGGAAGAAGTATGTGAAGTCTAGATGGTTCTGATCCATTAATTTGACTAAGTCTTGAATCAGTTGTGTCGATGTTTCATTCACCTCACCACCAAAACCTAATTTATGTGACATGAGTTGTAAATAATCCTGTTGATACAAGTGTGCAAATCTAGACAGGATAGGTTGCAGATCGGCAATCGCGGCTTCCATAGCTTCATCAGTATGATCAGACGCAATAATAGGCAAGAGCGCTTCTGCTAGCCGCACAAGATTCCAATAAAACACTTGGGGTTGATTGGAGTACGCATATCGACCTTGGGAATCCGTATGATTACAAATGTGATGGAAAGCAAATTTATCCATAAAGCCAAACGGGCCATAATCCAAGGTTAAACCTAAGATAGACATATTGTCGGTATTTAAAACGCCATGACAAAAACCGACAGCTTGCCATTTTGCAACTAGACTTGCGGAGCGCTTGAGTACTTCTTCAAATAGACTGACATAGGGCTTGGGGTGAGCGGCAAGATGCGGATAATGCTCTTGAATCACGTAATCAGTGAGAGTTTTTAGTTGTTGATGAAGGCCATTCGATGCGAAATGTTCAAAATGACCAAAACGAATGAAGCTAGGCGCCAAGCGCGTCACTATGGCAGCTGTTTCAGGAGTTTCTCTTAAAACAGTTGCAGGTGAAGCAGTAATTGCTAAAGCTCTGGTTGTTGGAATACCTAAACCATGCATTGCTTCAGAGCATAAAAATTCTCGAATCGAAGAACGAAGGACAGCACGACCATCACCCATTCGAGAGTAGGGGGTTTTACCAGCACCTTTGAGTTGCATCTCCCAGACCTGATCCTGATGTTTTATTTGCCCCAAGGTAATTGCTCTACCATCTCCAAGTTGACCTGCCCAGACGCCAAACTGATGGCCTGAATAGACACTCGCAAAGGCTTGTAGATGATTGGGCAGAGCATTACCCGTCAAAATATCGAGTGAGAGTTGATCTTGAATAAAACTACTATCAAGGCCAATATCCTGAGCAAGTCCGTGTGACACAGCAACCCAGTTAGGATGTGGAAGGGGGCTTGGATCTAGCGTGGTTAAAAAATCAGACCCGAGTTCTAAAAAACCTTTAGAAAATGGCAGTGTACTAATCGTTGGATACATTCAAACTATTCAACTTTACCGATAGTTTTTACAACATCAGCCATTTTTTTTGCATCAGCATTCCAATAGGTCTGAAATCCTGGTGCATCGAGATATTGAACGGGAGAGCCAGCACCTTCTAGTACGCTTTTTACTTTTTCATCATTGGCAGCTAATCTGGCAGCGTCGCGTAATTTTTCAATGATTTCAGGTGGTACATTTGCTGGAACAAAAAGCCCTGACCACTGAGCAAATTCAATTTTTTTACCCATTTCTTTAAAACTTTTAACCTCTGGAAGACTTGCTAAGCGCGCATCACCCCAGTGGGCGAGGGCGCGAACTTTACCTGACTTGATATGTTGAACAATCGATGCTGGTCCAGTTGCAATCGCATCCAATTGTCCACCTAAAAGGCCAATGATGGCAGGTCCTGCACCTGTATAAGGAATATGCTTCATCTCAAAACCATCATTTAATTTAATCATCTCCATAGGGATGTGCATAGTCCCATAATTGCCTGAGGAGCCAAAATTATATTTACCAGAATTTTTCTTCATATCTGCTAAAAACTGTTCATACGTATTCCAAGGACTATCGGCCCGTACGACAAGAACGGTAGGATCTGCGGTAAAGCGGGCAATTGGTTTGAATTGATTGATTTGATACGACATATCCTTACCTAAAATCTTATCTGCTTCAGGAATAATCGATATCGAGGAAAGGGTCATTAAAATGGTATAGCCATCAGGCTTGGCCTTTGATACAGCTGCCATACCAACGCCCCCACCAGCACCGGCTTTGTTTTCAATAATGATTGGTTGACCTAGTTGACGACTCATTGCTTCAGCTACAGGCCTAGCAACCGTGTCTGCAACTCCTCCTGGAGGGAAAGGAACAACCATCGTAATCGTATGAGAAGGCCATTTTTCTTGAGCTTCAGTCGGTAAGGTGATAAAAAGACTATAAAAAATAGAACAAGAAAGAAGAATATTTTTCACAGTATTAAAAATATAGTGTTTCACCTGATTTATCCTCTATAAATAATGTATAAAATCATTGTAATGGTATCTTAACGACTCATATCAATACACACACCAATTTATGCCTAATCGTATCCCCCACATTTTGACAATCGCTGGCTCGGATAGCGGTGGAGGCGCTGGTATTCAAGCTGACTTGAAGACAATGACTGCTTTTGGCTGTTATGGTATGTCTGCCATTACGGCGGTAACATCACAGAACTCGCTCGGAGTCCATTGGGTTGAATATCTAAGCCGGCAATCCGTGGATACCCAGATTCATGCAGTGGCAGCTGATTTTGGTGTGGGGGCCGTCAAAATTGGGATGTTAGGAAGTGCAGACATGGTGCAGTGCGTTGCTCAAGCCATTCAAAAATATGAGCTTTGTCATGTTGTCCTAGACCCAGTCTTGGTGGCAACCTCAGGTGCCCCTCTAGGAGATAAAGTAACAGCAAAAGCGATGCTCGAGTATTTATTCCCTCTTGCCGATGTAATCACTCCTAATTTATATGAGGCAAGTGTATTTTTAGATCGAGAAGTTAAAACCATCGATCAGATGAAACAAGCTGCTCAAGATTTTTTAAGACTTGGTCCTAAAGCTGTTGTGTTAAAAGGTGGGCACTTAGAAAACACGAATGAGTTAATTGACATATTAGTTACTTCTGAAGGTGATGCATTTCATTGTGTAGAGTTTAAACACCCCAAAATAGACACTAAAAACTCTCATGGCACAGGTTGTACTTTGTCGTCCGCGATTGCTTGTGGATTAGGTGCAGGCTTATCCCTTGAAGAGTCAGTTGATGTGGCAATTGACTTTGTTCAGCAAGCCTTAAAGCATGGTAGTCAATTACAAATTGCACGTAGTGCGGGTCCCCTCTGGCACGCGTACGAGCTATATCCTCAATTACTCATAAAATAAGATTGTAATTTGTGTATCGATGCAGGGTAGTCATCAGACTGAATCACGGCTCTAACAACGGCGACCGAACCAACACCACTGCTGATAACTTGAGTCATATTGTTTTCATCAACGCCACCAATACCCACTAATGCATAATCTTTAAGGAGTTGCGCGTAGCGACGAAGTCTTCCAAGTCCCTGGGGGGCTGTTTCCATCAACTTTAAAGTCGTTGGAAAAATAGCCCCTAGGGCAATATAGCTGGGTTGATAGCTAACGGCACGAAGCATTTCTGCATAGCCATGAGAACTGATTCCCAAACGCAGTCCTGCTCTCGCAATAGCCAATAAATCTGCACTCGCAATGTCTTCTTGTCCTAAATGGACCCCATAGGCTTGATGATCAATAGCAAGCTGCCAATGATCATTAATGAACAAATGGCATGAATAGTTTTTTACACAAGCAATCGCTTGTTGAATTTCTGCTTCGATCAATTCGGTTTGATCTGATTTAAATCGCAGTTGTATCGTTTGTACCCCAGCTTTTGCTAACCGTTCGACCCAAAGGGCGGATGGAGCAACTACATACAAGCCAAGGTTTTTAGGGCAGCTTAAGAATGCTTGAGTAGAAGTGTGGTCGATATCAAAGTCCAAAAGATCTGATGGCCAATGATGAAGATTAAATTGTGCAAGAGACTTTGTTTTTTTAGACCAGGCAAGTGCAATGACTTCAGCGTCTTTATTGATAAATCCTAATTGCCAACAAGCCACTTTAACCATGCGATAGATTGCTTCATTTTTACTTAAATGAAAATCAGCTTGGGTTTCTCGTTGCTCAATCTGTAAGTCATGATGAGTATCAATCAGACCCTGTGCCAGCACTACCTCATCGGCACTCAAGTAAGCATTTAGGATTGATGCCAAAATGGTGTCCCTAGAGTTGGAGTACTCGATTGTGCAACATGATTGGCAGGCATTGCGCCCGCTAAAAATGCATATCGACCAGCATTTACGGCTAAAGAGAATGCCTGTGCCATTTGAACCGGATTCTGGGCCAGAGCAACTGCAGTGTTGAGTAAAACGCCATCGTATCCCCATTCCATTACCTGACTGGCATGGGACGGTAAACCAAGACCTGCATCAACAATCATGGGGACGTTAATACGTTCGCGAAGAAGTTGTAGGGCATACGGATTACTTGGCCCTTTACCAGTCCCTATCGGAGCAGCCCAGGGCATGATTGCTTGACAACCAACATCGACTAAACGTTGGCATACAACTAAATCCTCAGTGCAGTAGGGGAGTACTTTAAAGTTATCTTTGATTAAAAGTCTAGCGGTTTCAACTAAGTTTAAGGTGTCAGGTTGTAATGTGTAATCATCACCAATTAACTCTAGCTTAATCCAGTCCGTTTCAAAAACCTCACGTGCCATGTGGGCAATTTGAATTACCTCATCAGGACGATGACATCCTGCTGTATTGGGTAATACTGGAATGTTAAGTTTCTTTAACAGGTCCCAAAAGCCACTAGAAATCTCGCTAGGATTTGCACCTTGCCGGCGCAGAGAAGCTGTAACCATGGCTGGTTTTGCAATATGGATAGCATCTTCTAAAATTTGTGGCGATGGATAACGGGAAGTTCCCAGCAGTAAGCGGCTTGAAAACTGTTGTCCATACAAAGTAAAGCCAGAATCATTTTTAATCTGCATGTTTAGCCGCCAGTCACGGGAGAGATAATTTCAATACGATCGTTTTCTTGAAGGATAGTAGATCCGTAATGAACTTTAGCAACAAATTGACAATTAATTGAAATCGCAAAAGGATTTTTAGGTTGTAAAAGATCAAGTACCGCATCTAAATGCATAGGGCTGGCAAACTCTTGTTGTTGATGATTAACAAATATTTTCATATGTTGATTCTTGTATAGCAATGTGAAATTGTTCTGCAGTTGATTCGTGATTATCGATAACCAAGGATAAAAGACTATCAACAATCGCAGGCGCAATTAAGAACCCATGTCGATACAGTCCATTGACTTGCAGTAACTTATTATTTGACCGAATGATTCGCGGCAGATTATCTTTAAAACTAGGCCTACACTTTGCGCTCGCTTCAATGATACGCGCTTCGGCAAATCCGGAATGAACGGTATAAGCGGCACTCAGAAGTTCTAAGGTCGAGCGAACACTAATCGGAGAGTCATCTTCAGATTCAATTTCAGTAGCGCCAATCACAAAAAGATGATTCCTTTTAGGGGCAATATACAGAGGATATTTCGGATGAATCAAGCGAGTAGGGCGTTTTAGTTCTACTTCAGGTGCATAAACGCGTAAGACTTCGCCCCTGACCCCACGTAACTGATCAAGATCATTTTTTGAACCCATGCCACGACAATCAATCACATGATCAAAATGATGGTGAGGGAACTCTTGAAGAGAAATGGAATGCTCCCAATGGTATTGGACGCTAAGCTTAACTCCTTCGTGGAGAAGAGCCGCTAAAAGTTCACGATTATCAAGTTGAGCTTCCTTTGGCAGAAAAATACCCGCTTCAAATTGCTGACTTAATTGTGGCTCTAATTGAAAGAGTTGCTTTTTATTGAGCATTTCTGGCGCAGGAATATCAGGAAGCGCTTGATTTACACTTTGCAATTGCTGTTTGAAATGCGCCGCAGTCGATTGATCTTGTTGATGCCAGACGATTAAGGAGCCATCTTGCTGGAAAAACACTGGTTGTTCAAGACCAGCAAGAATAGACGGCCACCTTTTCAAACTGTAATAGCCCATTTCCACAATATTAATTTCTGTGCTGACAGATTCAGCGAGAGGGGCAAGCATGGCTGCCGCGATATAAGCCGCAGCATCTGAGTGAGCAGAGGTGTTTTTTTCAAACACTTCTACTCTGCAGCCGATACGAGCTAATTCATAAGCCAAAAGACGGCCTAATAACCCAGCACCGAGAATCGCTATTTTTTTGGTGGCGTTCACTTGATTCTTATTGATAGATAAGAGAGCCTTTTTTCCGAAACTCAATGGACTTTTCTTGCATACCCTGTTGTGGAAGAGAGCCCTGAGTTGCAGCATAGTCTCTGACTTCTTGGGTAATTTTCATGGAGCAAAATTTAGGGCCGCACATAGAACAAAAGTGAGCAATTTTGGCGCCATCTGCAGGAAGCGTTGCATCATGATATTCACGGGCACGTTCTGGATCAAGGCCAAGATTAAATTGATCTTCCCAGCGGAATTCAAAGCGGGCTTTAGAAAGCGCATTGTCACGTAACTGGGCACCTGGAAGACCTTTCGCAAGGTCAGCACCATGAGCGGCAATTTTATAAGTAATAATTCCTACTCTCACATCTTCTTTATTCGGTAATCCTAAATGCTCTTTAGGCGTTACGTAACAAAGCATCGCAGTGCCGTACCAGCCAATTTGAGCAGCGCCAACACCACTCGTGATATGGTCGTAACCAGGGGCAATATCAGTAATGAGAGGGCCTAAGGTATAAAAAGGCGCTTCTAAGCAATGCTTTAATTCCTCATGCATATTTTCTTCAATACGCTGCATTGGAACGTGACCAGGACCTTCAATCATGACCTGCACATCATGCTGCCAAGCAATTTGAGTTAACTCACCTAAAGTATGTAATTCGCCAAATTGTGCCGCATCGTTAGAGTCAGCTATACAGCCTGGGCGTAGTCCATCACCCAAACTAAATGACACATCATATGCCTTCATGATTTCGCAGATTTCATTGAAATTTGTGTACAAGAAATTTTCTTTATGATGAGCAAGGCACCATTTAGCCATGATCGAACCACCCCGAGAAACAATTCCTGTAATACGATCTGCGGTAAGAGGGACATAACGTAATAAGACGCCAGCATGAATCGTGAAGTAGTCCACGCCTTGTTCGGCTTGCTCAATTAAAGTGTCTTTAAAGATTTCCCACGTTAAATCTTCGGCTTTACCACCGACTTTGTCCAGTGCTTGATAAATCGGAACTGTACCAATAGGAACTGGTGAGTTGCGGATGATCCATTCACGCGTTTCATGAATATTATCGCCGGTGGAAAGATCCATAATCGTATCGCCACCCCACCTGATAGACCAAATCATTTTTTCTACTTCTTCATTAATCGAAGAAGTAACAGCAGAATTACCTAAATTACCATTAATCTTGACACGGAAATTACGTCCGATAATCATCGGCTCAAGTTCAGGATGATTAATATTCGCTGGAATAATTGCGCGACCCGCAGCGATTTCTTGACGAACAAATTCAGGGGTTACTTCTTCAGGAAGATTTGCCCCATAGGAGTGACCTGGGTGTTGTTTCAGTATTTGTTTATAACGTGGATCTTTTCTCAGGCTTTGCAGATTTAAAGATTCGCGAAGCGCAACGAACTCCATTTCAGGAGTAATAATGCCTTGCTTGGCATAGTGCATTTGACTAACATTTTTACCTTCTAAGGCTACCCGTGGTGGAGCGATATGAGAAAAACGTAAATGCTTGGTTTTTTCATCATTGGCCCTTGCAATACCATATACAGAAGTGGGGCCAGACAATTCAGTTGTATCGGCCCGATCGATAATCCATTGTTTTCTGAGTGCAGGAAGACCTTCTTCAAGATTGATGACAATTTCTGGATCACTATAAGGTCCTGAAGTGTCATATACCGGAATAGGAGGGTTTTCGAGAACTTCCCCAGTTGTGGTTTTTGTTGAGGTTTGTTCAATTAAACGATATGGAGCTAAAACGTCAGGCCTTGACCCTTGAATGTATTGCTTTGATGATGCTGGGTAGGCAAATTTCTGGCCAAGATCTTTTTCAAGGCCCACGATTGTCAGTTCTTGTGGTTTATTCATTTTCATCTCCATGGCAAATCACTGGGATGAACAGAGACTAATTTTTTGAAACTCCTCACGCCAGCATTATCTGGTTCGAGTGAAGGGTATATCTCAGCCAATAGACATCTATCAGCACCCCTGTTTCATCCAAACCCTAATTTAACATAAATTAGGGGACTTATTCTATTTTACCGGAGGTGTAGCCCGATATGTCGCTTGAAAATCCAGCATCCAGCCAGGATATTCCTTTGGAATAGCGCTAATGGTATCTAATTGTTGGACTTCATCAGGGCTCAAGCTTAAAGAAGATGCCTCGATATTGTCGAGTAATTGTTTCTTGGTTTTAGCACCAATAATGACGGAAGAAACTTCCTTTTTCGCCAAAATCCAAGCCAAGGCAACCCGAGCTACAGAGACGCCATGTGCTTTTGCGATTGGTTCCATTGCCTCAATGCAGGTATATGCACGATCTTTATTTATTGGAGGAAAATCAAATTCACCCGCACGTCTAGCGCCCTCTGGGGAGTTGGCATTGCGTTGATACTTACCAGATAAGAATCCACCTGCCAGAGGACTCCACACCATGAGTCCAAGTTGTTGATCACGTAACAAAGGAAACACATCGCGTTCAAGATCACGACTTGCAATGGTATAGAAGGCTTGGACACTAATAAATTCACTCAAGTTTTTTAATCTAGAAATACCAAGTGCTTTCATGATTTGCCATGCAGCCATATTACATAAGCCAATATAGCGAACTTTGCCACTTCGTACGACATCGTTCAGGGCACTTAAACTTTCTTCCATCGGCGTTAGAGGGTCGAAGCCATGGACTTGATACAAGTCGATATAGTCCAGTTGTAAGCGCTTTAAACTTGCATCGACTTCATTAAAAATATGAAATCTGGATTGGCCACGACCATTTGGTGTCTCATCCATAATGCCAGTTGATTTTGTCGCAATAATCAGTTGGTCTCTTGGTAATTGGGTATCTTTTATCGCCTGACCTAATAAGGACTCTGATTCACCAAACGAATATACATTGGCTGTATCGATGAAATTAATACCTTCATCGAAGGCTGTTTTGACGAGTTCACTGACTTCTTTTTGTTGTAAGCCACCCATGACAGACCAAAATCCTTGATTGCCAAAAGTCATTGTGCCTAAGCATAATTCAGAAACGTATAGCCCCGTAGGTCCGAGTAAGCGGTATTTCATGAAAAAATCCTTTAATTAAATAAATTAATATCTATAGCGAGACCCAGCATCAACACTGATAACTTCGCCACTTGTGTAGGCGGATTGTTGAGAAGCGAGGAAGATAGCAAGATTTGCGATTTCCGAAGCCTCACCCATACGACCATAGGGAAGATTTTTCATCAACTTTTCATACGCATTGCGATCTGCATCGCTCGTCGGGTTAACTAATACTTCAGTACGTGGAGTGCGGATTAAACCAGGGTGAATTCCAACAATACGAATATTGTCATTCGTGCTTTCTGAACCCATCGCTTTTGTGAACGCAGCTAGAGCAGCATTAGCAGTAGTTGTTCCAATCGATTTGAAATTTAAACGATCAGCAGCAATGCCGATAATGTTAATAATTACACCACCATGAGGACGTTTTTTCATGAAAGGATAAATGCGCCTTGTAAGAAAAATAGTTGACATGACTTTACCTTCCCATGCATCCCGAAATTTTTCTGGATCGATATCTTGCAAAGAACCTCTACCCATTGCACCAGCAGAGTTCACCAAAATATCTGCGTCTTCATAAAAAGGCGCTAAGGCATCGAAATTTTTATCATCCGATAGGTTCACTGCCATTGATTTAACATCAACACCAAATTCCTTAACCAGTTGTTGTTGTGCGCTTTCTAATGAAACAGGATCTCTAGCGACTAGTCGAATGGCACAGCCTTGAGCTGCAAATGCACTAGCAATACCAAAGCCAATGCCTTTTGAGCCACCGGTAACCATAACGATTTTATTTTTTAAATCAGTGTAAATAGGAGCAGTCATATGTTTTTTTATTATTCAGGTTTAATGTTTAAGGATTTAATGAGATTGCCCCAAAATTGATTTTCTTTGGCAATGAATTTGGCAAATTGTTCTGGATTATCGGTGAAAGTCTCTGCACCTATATCAGTTAATCTTTTTTGCATGCCTGGACTATTCATGATTTTAACAATTTCAGCATTGAGTTGGTTTACGATTGGAGCAGGAGTTTTTGCAGGCAAAAACAAAGCGTACCATTCATTAGTGATTACATTCGGAAATCCAGATTCGGCAATCGTTGGAACATCAGCCATTGCACTAGGACGCTTTGAGCCCGTTGTTGCAATAGCACGAATATTTCCTGATTTCACGTAGGGGAGAGTGGCAGTTGGACTATTGATAAAAACTTGGAACCTACCGGCCAGAAGATCAGTAAGTGCTGGACCACCACCCTTATAAGGGACGCTGAGCATATCAATGCCAGCTTCTTTTTTAAGAAACTCCATCGTCAAGTGACCAGAAGATAACCCCCCTGGTTGGCCATACGCTAATTCACCGGGATGAGCTCTTGCATAAGCAATAAATTCGGGGAAAGTTTTAACAGGAATACTAGGATGAACTGTCATTAGACCAGGCATGATTCCTAACATAGCTAGAGGAATCAAGTCTTTCATTGCATCATAAGGAATATTTTTTGATACATACGGATTGATTACTAGGGAGCTAATGGCTAGGCCAATGGTGTATCCATCCGGATTTGCCTTAGCAAGTTCGTTTGTACCAATGATTTGGTTACCACCGGCTTTGTTTTCAACGATGACAGTTTGCCCGAGGGACTTGGTGAGTTCTACGGCAAGGCTTCTTGCCAAATAGTCAGCTGTTGCTCCGGGAGCTAGCGGCACAATAATACGAATAGACTTATTTGGAAAAGGGTCCGCCCCAAAAGCAAAGGGGTTGATAAAGCTTTGTAATACGATTAACAAACCTAGTAGTAATTTCATGGTGTGCCTTTACGATTTAATGAAAATCTCGCACATACTGTAATCACAGGTGAATGCAATTACAGAATGTCTCCTATATAATTTTTTTGCCATTTCATTATATAAAAAATTCAGCATATTGGTGCCGATGTCTAAGGTTTTGGCTCGAAAGTGTTAATATTCGTAAATAAATAGGAGGCAAGTAATGGGTAAACCATTAGGTATTGGTGTGATAGGTTCAGGCAGGATTGGTTCATTACGCGCCCGACTGGCAGCGAAACATCCTTCAGTGGGATTTTTAGCAATTTCTGATCAAGACGAAGAAAAGGCCAAAACACTTGCCAACCTGTGTGGGGCCAATTTATATTCCACTAATAATGATGAAATTATTTCTCATCCTGAAGTGAATGCTATTTTTGTCTCAACACCCGAAAATTATCATGTTGCCCCAATTATTCGAGCTTTAGAATTAGGTAAGCCGGTATTGGTTGAAAAACCGTTGGCAATGCATTTAGAAGATGCCGATAAAATTTTGCAGGTCTTAAAAGCAACGAATGGTCACTTGAATATTGGCTATAGCAGAAGATTTAAAGAATGTTACTTGCGCGCTAAAGAACAAATGCTGCATCAGCGCCTTGGCAAAATTGTCGGTGGTCATGCGCGTGTTTATAACTCTCGCGCACAAGCATTCTCTATTTTAAAAAGAGATCCGCATGCAACACCAGTTGTCGACGTGCTGACTTATTACGTTGACTTAATGTGTTGGTTATTAGAAGACCAATGCCACCCAGTTGAAATTATTGCTAGAGGTCAGGCGGGCGTTTTTAAAGAAGCAGGTTTTGGAGCGGATGATGTAACTTGGGCGATTATTACTTTTTCAGATGGAGCTGTCATTAATCTAGGTATTAGTTATGCATTACCCGCAAAATATCCAACGCTTGGGCAGTCTGACCGTCTCGAATTATTAGGTTTAGAAGGCACGATGATTATTGATGATGATCATATGGATCATATTCTGTATTCAGATCGAGGGATTCCCCACGCATATGTCCCAGATCATGCAGTCAACATGGCGTTTTTAGGAAGTAATACTGCTGGCGACTGGGCTTGTGGAGATTTTTGGGGGCCACTTGGTAATGAAACGCGCTCTTGGTTAGATCAATTGGTGACAGGGCAGGCAACTATGCACTGTACGCCAGTACAAGCACGTATGAATCTTGAAACGACTTTAGCTATTGAAAAAGCAGTTGCTACAGGTTTGCCTGTCCGATTACCACTGTAAAGAAGCAAAAGAAGTTTTTTAAATCAATATACTAATTTCAAATGAAAATATTACATCATTTATTTTTTTTAGTTACTAGCGTTTTGTTATTTGCTACAACTAACGCTCAAGACGCATATCCAAGTCATCCAGTAAAAATTATTGCCCCACAAGCAACTGGTGGCGGGGTGGATATCGTAGGACGTTTTATGGCAGAACAACTCCATAAGGAATTAAAACAGACGTTCATCATTGATAATCAAGCAGGCGCAGGAGGGGCTATTGCCGGTAAAATAACGATTATGGCTCCTGCAGATGGCTACACCTTAATGATCGGGTATGTTGCAACACATGCAACAACACCTGCGGTTAAAAAGAATATTTATGACCCTATTAAAGACTTTACTGCGATCGCCATGTTTGGTGGCACCCCTAATATTTTAGTTGTATCTAAAGATGTACCTGTCAGTAATTTAAATGAATTTATCATTTATGCAAAAGCAAACCCAACGAAAGTCAATTATGGAACTTCAGGAATTGGCACCTTGAATCATTTATTGATGGAGCAATTCAAATTTGATTCTGGTGTCAAAAGTATGATGGTGCCTTATCGTAGCATTGGACAAGCTTTTACTGACTCTATGTCTGGTCAGATTCAGGTCATATTTCCTGGGTTATCTGCTGCGATGCCTCATATTCGATCAGGTATGTTTAAACCCTTAGCCGTCACTGGAGAGAAGCGAAGTCCCTTATTGCCAGATGTGCCAACATTTAAAGAAATAGGATTTAACGGTTTTGATGGACTAACCTGGTATGGATTAGTAGGGCCTGCCAAATTACCAGATGCCATCGTTCAAAAGATTAATAAAGCAGTGAATGTTGCCTTAGAAAAACCCGAAGTAAAACGCTTTTATGCAGAGCAGGCTTTAAAGCCGATGCCAATGTCTCCAAAGCAATTTGAAAACTACATTAATCAAGAAGTTCTTCATTGGTCAAAAATTGCAAAAGCTAGCAATATTACAGCGGAATAAATTATGAAATCATTACCAGTTATTTCAATTTCAGAGCAATTAGCTGAACAATTTGCAAAGTCGATATCCTTGATTCCCTCAAGCATGCAAACTTTATGTGATTCACTTCTTATTGATACTGTAGGCTTGTGCGTTGCTTCTAGAAACCAAGATTATTTACTTGCAAGCCTAAGAGCCAGCACTGAGCCTGGTAACTGCACTGTCATTGGTCATCCGTCTAAAGTGAATGTTGCTGCGGCTTGCATAGTCAACGGTACAGCGATTCATGGTGAGGATTTTGATGATACTTATGAAGGTGGACCTATACATGCTGGGGCAGTGATTATTCCTGCTATCTTAGCGGCTGCAGAACAGCATCAATTATCAGGAAAAGATATCTTGGCTGGAATTAGTGTGGGATCAGAACTGATGTGCAGAATGTGTACAGTAGCCCCAAAACTAGTCCATAAGGCAGGTTTTCATCCAACGGCGGTATTCGGGGCAATAGCAGCAGCGGCTGGTGTGTCCACTGCACTTCGTTTAAATCAACAGCAATGGGTAAATGCTTTAGGTATCGCAGGGAGTATGGCATCAGGGATTATTGAATATCTAGCCGAAGGGACTTGGACAAAGAGAATGCATCCGGGATGGGCTGCACAGTCAGGATACCGTGCTGTAAGACTAGCTCAAGAAGGTTTTACAGGCCCAAGAACGCTGTTTGAAGGAGAGCATGGATTTTTTCATGCATTTGCGAACAAAGATGATTGTGATTTTACAAAAATGATGGCTGGTTTAGGAGAGGTTTGGGTTTCTGCAGAAATGGCCTTTAAACCCTTTGCCTGTGGCACTATGGCTCATCCTTTTATTGATTGTGCCTTAGAACTTGTTAAGCAAGGACTAGACCCTCAACAAATCGAAAAAATTGAATGCATAACAGCTGAAGGTATTTTGCACCGCTTGTGGGAACCTTTACAAAAAAAACAAAATCCACCGAATGGCTATGCTGCGAAGTTTAGTATTCCGTATGCTATTGCCGTTGCCATGATTCGAGGTGATGCTGGATTAAATGATTATCAAGAAGATGTAGTTCATGACCCTAGAATCACTGCTATTGCTAACAAAATCTCATATATTGTTGATCCAAATAATCCTTACCCTAATCAATTTACAGGTCATATTCGTGCGACATTGAAAGATGGAACAGTGCGTGAACATGCCCAAGGATTTTTTAGAGGTGGAAAAGATGCTCCAATGAGTATCGAAGCCTTAGAGAAAAAATATGTTGCCAATTGTATTTATGGAGGATGGGCTGAGGCTCATGCGCTTCAATCGTTAAACATGATACGAAGCTTACGTGCTAGCAAAGTCGTAGACCTTTCTCTTTTGCGTTCTTAACAATGATAAACATCCTATGAATAAGCTTCAACAAGTTGCTATTGTTACTGGATCTGCACGTAATATTGGTCGAGCTATTGCCATTGAGTTAGCAAAATCAGGTATAGATGTCGTACTCAACGGAAGAAGTCAAAGCCATGAACTTGAAGAGGTTCAAGCTGAGATACAGGCTTTTGGAGTTCGGTCAGTAATATCTATAGCAGATATTAGTACGGAAGAAGGCGCTAATTCTCTTGTGAAAGCAGCCATCGACCATTTTGGACAGATTGATATATTGGTAAATAATGCTGCGCTAAGAAGGCATGTAGCCTTTTCTGATTTAGATTATGTTGCATGGCGAGAAGTGATGCAAACGATTTTAGACGGAGCATATTTATGTTCTGCAGCAGCATTGCCGTACTTAAAGAACTCTAAAATGGCATCTATTATCTTTATGGGTGGGATGTCTGCTCACACAGGATCTAAAGATCGTGCACATGTTGTTACAGCAAAAATGGGCTTAGTGGGACTTACTAAGGCATTAGCTCACGATTTAAGCGAGTTTGGAATTAATGTAAATTGTGTTGTGCCTGGTTTAATTGATACTGTTCGAGGAGAGTCTGCGGGTAAGGGTACTCCTGAACATCACAAAAAAAATACAAGCTTAATTGGTCGTCGTGGTGATGTATCTGAAGTTGCTCAGCTTGTACAATTTTTATGTAGTGATAAGTCTCGCTATATTACGGGTCAAACGATTCATGCGAATGGCGGGGCTTTTTTAGCTTAGCCCCTTAGTCTGCTAGCCCCTTGGCATCAATTCTAAAATTTTTCCACAGCCCATAATTTTTTCATTGCCATTACACGCTTGTATCGATGCCCAAATGGCAGCTTGATTTGTTGAAACTATGGTGCAGTTATATTTCTTCTCCCAGGTATCGATATGTTCCATAATTTGATAGGCTCCACCTGCCAGAATAATAGCATCCGGTTTGGTGGCTGCTAGTTTTTCAATTGCTCTTTCTGCAGGCTCAGGCCCAAGTTCAATAATTTTTTTCACATCTGTTAAGTTGAAAAAATCGACTGACTCAATATCTATAGCATGTATTTTTTTGTAGAACTCTTTAGCCCTGACTGCAAGACTAGAATTGTAAGGAGAGAGCATAGCAACTTTTTTTGCCCCGATTGCATTTAAGATTCTGCCAATGGAATGTGCAGTGGTAACCGCTGGAGTACCAGAGATGTTACTAATTCGTTTGACGATATCAGCATCATAATTTTCAGGACCATAAAAACTAGCGGCTGTTTGCAACATAATAATAAGTTCGGGTTTGATCGTTCCAAGAAGTTCTGTTTGATAATCCATGTCCGCATCTTGTTCTTTCCAGCCAATCTCATCAACAGAACTTACCTTTACGCGAGAAATAAATAATTGATAATTTTTAGGTAGCGCACGATTAAATTCAATTTCAACGGCAATATTTGTAGCTGGCAATAGCATTCCAATACGGTGAATCATGGGTATCCCTTATGTTTAGTTGATTTTAATGTTGGCGGCTTTTACTACTTTTTGCCAAGTATTTAATTCTTTATTAATTAAGTTTTTTAGTTCTTCAGGGCTGCTCCCGATTGGGCGGGCCCCAGCTTTAGATAGAGCAGCTCTGTTTTCAGGTTTTGATAAGGCTTTCACGAAGGCCTCATTCAATCTTTTTACTACAGCATCTGGAGTGCCAGCCGGCGCGACAATTCCAATCCAATCGGCCATATCAAAATCTTTTACGCCAGATTGATCAACTGTTGATACTTCTGGCAAGCTCTCATCACGATCCATTGTAGTTACTGCAATTGGAATTAAACGGCCTACACGGATTTGTTGAATAGCTGATGGTACGGCAGCAAATTGAAGTTGGGTGATATTGCCTAATAAAGCTGCTGTAGCTTCACCGCCACTTTTATAAGGAATATGTGTCATTTTGGTGCCGGTCATGTATTCAAAAAGGGCACCGGCAAGATGTGGAGCGCTTGCATTGCCTGCTGAACCATAATTAATCATCTCAGGATTTTTCTTGGCATAGTCAATGAGTTCTTTAATACTGCGGACAGGAAAACTAGGATTAACAATCACTACCAAAGGAACTTTTCCGACTAAAGTTATCGGTGTAAAGTCTTTTTGCGTATCAAAAGGCATTTTGCTCATGACAAAAGGATTCGCGCCATAAGAAGTATTAGCAACTCCTAGTGTGTAGCCATCAGGCTTAGATTTCGCTACCACATCCATGCCAATCGTTGCGCCACCACCTGGACGATTCTCAATAATGACACTTTGTCCTAACTCTTCTGTAAGTGAAGGTGCTAGCAGGCGCATAACGACATCATTCGATCCTCCAGGGGCAAAGGGGACAATGATTTTAATTGGTTTTAGGGGAAAGTCATTGGCGTGAACAAGCCAAGAAC
>CANFUO010000011.1 GCA_947450225.1 Burkholderiaceae bacterium
ACTGCAAATTGGACGGCGCAAGCTGCTGCGCGGTAGCCAGATTAGTCATTCTCCCCACCCCCGAAAAAAAGTCAGCCGAAGCTAAGCGGAATAACCAATCCAACCATCGACATGTCGATATTGGAAAGGAATCTAGCATTATACTAAAACTGAAATTTGAAGTCCATATAATTTACTTATCCACTTAATGTTACTTATTTATTAAAGGTCTTATTTGCATGTCAACTACTCCATCAAAAGCATCAAAAAAAAATGAGTCAAGCGATTTAAGTAATGAGCTAAATTATGAACAGGCTGTTGCTGAATTAGAAAAATTAATACAAGAGATGGAATCTGGAAAGATGCCGCTAGAAGAAAACTTAGCCTCTTATAAACGCGGGATTGAACTGATTAAGCTTTGTCAAAAGTTATTAGATCAAGTAGAGCAACAGGTAAAAATATTTGAGGAAGAATAATGTTTGATTGGCAAGCTTGGCATGGACAATATTATCAGCGGGTAGAAGCCGCTTTAGAGCGCTCCATACCAGCGCAAGAGGATGGAGATCAACTGCAATCGGCAATGGCATATGCAGTTCGTGCCGGCGGAAAAAGAATAAGACCACTGCTCATCTATGCAACCTGGCAATTGGGCCTCGCTCAAGCTAAAGAGATGCAAGCAATTGAACAAGTAGACGCTGCTGCGATTGCAATTGAGTTCGTCCATACCTATTCATTAGTTCACGATGACTTACCGGCAATGGACAATGATGATTTACGTCGAGGCAAGCCCACGACACATAAGATGTATAACGAAGCTACAGCGATATTGGTAGGTGATGCACTTCAAAGTGAAGCCTATAGTGTTATTGCGCAAATGCAGATTCCTGCAAAATTAAAAGTGCAGTTGATTGATGAGTTAGCACGAAATTCTGGACGGCTAGGAATGTGCAAAGGTCAGAGCATTGATTTAGCTAGCGTAGGAAAAGTTTTAAATTTAGAAACACTTGAGAAGATGCATCGCTTAAAAACTGGTGCATTACTGCATTGCGCAATTCGTATGGGAGCAATTCTGGGAGGCTTAGATCTTGAGCAGACAAAGGTTCTGGATCAGGTTGCGCAAGATGTTGGACTAGGATTTCAGGTAACTGATGATATTTTAGATGTGACCCAGAACTCTGCTGCCCTAGGTAAAACGGCAGGTAAGGACCAGGAGGCGGAAAAACCAACATTTGTCAGTTTCATGGGCTTAGAGGCATCCAAGGCCTATGCAAAAGAGCTTTTAGACAAATCAACCCAAGCTTTAAGTATTTGGGGGAGCGAGGCGGATCCGATGCGGGCTATTGTGCAATGGGCTTTTTCAAGAAAATCATGACTACCTAGATAGTAGGGTAGCGGTAACTCGGATAAAAATGGCGACCTGAGAGATAATAGATGTTTAGTCGTTACGTTCCTCATTGAAATGAGTGACTTAAATGAAATCAATATGAAGCATGAGAATGTGTTGCACCAAATTCAATCCCCGGATGATTTACGAAAATTATCTCGCGAAGATTTACCTCAGCTAGCACAAGAGTTAAGGGCATTTATTCTAGACTCCGTTTCTAGTACGGGAGGCCATTTGTCCTCTAACTTAGGAACAGTAGAACTCACAATCGCTTTGCATTACGTTTTTACAACCCCAGATGATCGACTGATATGGGATGTTGGTCATCAAAGTTATGCACATAAAATTTTGACGGGTAGACGTGAATTGATGCATACCTTAAGAAAATTAGGTGGTATTTCAGGATTTCCGCGTCGCTCAGAAAGTATTTACGATACGTTTGGAACGGCACACTCATCCACGAGTATTTCTGCGGCGATGGGTATGGCAAGAGCCTTTCAAACAAAAAATGAAAAACAGGTTGCAATTGCTGTCATCGGTGACGGTGCAATGAGTGCGGGCATGGCATTTGAAGCATTAAACAATGCAGGCGTATATACAGATTTGCCACTGATTGTGATACTCAATGATAACGATATGTCTATTTCTCCGGCGGTTGGAGCCCTCAATCGCTATTTGGCGAGATTAATGAGCGGTAGTTTTTATGCCAACACAAAAAAGGGCATCGATTCAGTATTGTCTATGGCGCCACCATTACGAGAGTTTGCTAAAAGACTTGAAGAACATGCCAAAGGCATGGTTGTTCCAGGAACTATTTTTGAGGAGTTTGGATTTAATTACATTGGGCCCATCGATGGGCATGACTTAGATTCTTTAGTACCGACTTTGCAAAATGTAAAAAGGTTAGCTTTAGCGGGAGAGGGGCCACAGTTTTTACATATAGTGACGAAGAAGGGTCAGGGATATAAGCTTGCAGAAGCAGACCCTGTGCTGTATCACGGACCAGGAAAATTTGACCCAAGCACAGGAATTTTAGCTTCAACCACGCCAGCAAAAAAAACTTTTACGCAGATATTTGGCGAATGGATGTGTGATCAGGCTGCAGTTGATGAGCGGCTGATTGGCATCACCCCGGCCATGCGTGAAGGGTCAGGCTTAGTTGCATTTGAAAAACGCTTCCCTAAGCGTTATTACGATGTTGGGATTGCTGAACAACATGCAGTAACATTTGCTGCGGGCCTTGCTTGTGAAGGATTAAAGCCGGTGGTGGCCATTTACTCTACGTTTTTACAAAGAGGCTATGACCAGTTAATTCATGATGTTGCTTTACAAGATTTGCCCGTTGTATTTGCCCTAGACCGAGCTGGAATTGTTGGTGCAGATGGTGCCACCCATGCTGGTGCATTTGACATACCTTTCTTGCGTTGCATCCCGAACATGGTCATTATGACGCCTGCAGATGAGCGAGAATGCCGTCAATTGTTATCAACCGCCTACAGCTTAAAGCATCCTTCTGCCGTACGATATCCGCGTGGGACTGGCGTTGGCATTACTCCCTTATCCAACTTAGAAGTATTACCTGTGGGTATTGCAAAAATGGAGAGATTATCTCAACAAGGGGCAGGAAAAAGATTGGCAATTTTGTGTTTTGGAACTTTGCTTTACCCTGCCATAGAGGTGGGTAAGAACATTGATGCCACTGTGGTCAATATGCGATTTGTTAAGCCCCTAGACGAGCAACTATTACTCCAAATGGGGCGCGAATATGATGGATTTATATCCTTGGAGGATGGCGTTATTGCTGGCGGTGCTGGTAGCGCTTGTGCAGAATTTTTAATGAAATCAAATATTTGTAAGCCATTCTTGCAACTTGGATTACCGGATCAATTTATCGATCATGGAGATCCAGGCTTATTGATGGCGCAATGCGGGTTAGATGCAATAGGTATCGAAAAATCGATTCGCAACTTCTTTTTCAAACCCGAATAAGTAGAATCACTGGATTTCTAGGACAATAGCGATATGAACGTAATAAAAAATGATAATTTAAGTACAACTGCCATGGCAGATGTTCAATCCAGTGCTGACGACCGCAATTTGTCCATTGAGCAAGTTGGTGTGCGCAACATTCGCTTTCCGATCATGGTGCAAGGTGAATCGGGCGTGATGCCTTCAATTGCGCAGTTTAATTTAAATGTAGCCCTACCAGCGCATCAAAAGGGTACGCATATGTCGCGGTTTATGGCGCTCTTGCAAGAGGCTAAAGAGCCAATCAGTGCGACAAGTTTAGGAGCTTTGATTAAAAAAATGCTCCCCTTACTTGAAGCCAAAAAAGGCATGATTGAATTAAGCTACGCACATTTTGTGAATAAGAAAGCACCGATTTCAGGCATACAAAGCATGATGGATTACCAAGTCACTTGGACATGTTTTGCAGAAGAGCATAGTAATGAGATGCATGTGGTTAACTTCTTAAAAGTACAAGTGCCAGTGATGAGTTTATGCCCTTGCTCTAAAGAGATCTCTGATTATGGGGCACACAATCAGCGCTCACATGTAGTGATTGAAGTTCAATTAAAAAAAGATGCTTCTATGTTCGTTGAAGAGTTAATCGATATAGCCGAAGCACAAGCTTCTTGTGAGTTATGGGGTCTGCTCAAGCGGACCGATGAAAAGTATGTAACTGAAAAATCTTATGAAAATCCAAAGTTTGTAGAGGATTTAGTGCGAGACGTTGCTAGTCAAGTGGCGCAGTTAAAGAACATCGTTTCATATGACGTAGAAGCTGAGAATTTTGAATCAATCCATAATCACAGCGCTTTTGCCAGAATTAGTTCTTAGTTGGTAATCTGATCTAACGGCCAGCGAGGATTGACATCAAAGGCTAGCGTGGACTCAGCAAGACTAGGTGTTTTTAAAAGTTTTAAGGCTCCAGCAAAGGCGATCATTGCCCCATTGTCAGTACACAAGTCCAGTGGTGGGTAAAGAACCTGCGTTTGGGTTTCTTGACCTAGCGCCAATAACCTAGCCCTTAATTGTGTATTAGCACCCACACCTCCTGCCACAACCAGTGTTTTACAACCCGAGATTGAGATAGCATCGCGCACCTTTTTACTAAGAACCTCCACAACTGCTTCAACAAATGCGAGTGATAAGTCAGCCTTGAATTGATCATCCATGGCTGAGCCATCTTTTGTTTTTATTTTAGTTTGGGTTAAAACGGCAGTTTTAAGACCCGCAAAAGAAAAATCCAAGTTCTTTGAGTGTAGTAGAGGCCTTGGTAATACAAATTTGCCCTGAATTCCGAGACAAGCTAATTGCGAAACTGCTGGCCCACCCGGGTAAGAAAGTCCCAGTAATTTGGCGGTTTTATCAAAAGCTTCCCCAGCGGCATCGTCAAGTGTTTCCCCAAGGATTGTGTAGTCACCAATATCCTTAACGAGCATTAACTGAGTATGCCCACCGGACACTAAAAGCGCTAAAAACGGGAAGAGATCTTTCGTTGAAGAAGTTTTGAGGTCGGGGCTGAGCAAAGGAGATAGAAGATGCCCCTCCAAATGGTGGATTCCGATGATTTTTTTTGACAACGCAAATGCCATCGACTTTGCAATTGAAGTGCCCACTAACAAAGCACCTGCAAGACCCGGACCTTTTGTGTAAGCAATTGCGTCGATTTGCGAGATAGTTAGGCCTGACTTACTTAAACAATCATCAATGAGGGGTAGACTCAGTCGAATATGGTCTCGAGAGGCAAGTTCAGGCACCACCCCACCGTAGATTTCATGCATTTTGACTTGAGAAAAAAGACTTTGACCCAAAAGACCAAGATGGGCAGGTTGATTTGCCTCCCAAAAGCGTGAATCATAGACAGCAATGCCCGTCTCATCACAAGAAGTTTCTATACCTAATATGTACATATTTTGATTTTCTCATGATATACTTATAGTCTTTAGTTTATTTAGAAAATTTATCGCATGACCACTATTCGCCTTCGTGAAAATGAGCCATTTGAAGTTGCTCTCCGCCGTTTTAAGCGCACCATTGAAAAAAATGGTTTGTTAACGGACTTACGTGCCCGTGAGTTTTATGAAAAACCAACGGCAGAACGTAAGCGTAAAAAAGCAGCAGCTGCTAAGCGCCACTATAAGCGCATTCGTAGCCAAATGTTGCCTAAGAAGCTTTACTAATTCAATAGCATTAATATGCTTAGGGACATGTTTTAGAGCATGTTCTGATATTAATTAAAATATGAACCACCATTGTAAGAATGGTGGTTTTTTTGTTTCTCAAAAATATTGCCATAATGAATAAACCAACTTGTTAAAAGAGGAAAAAATGAGCTTAAAAGAACAAATTACTAATGACATGAAAAACGCAATGCGCAGCAAGGAAACAGAACGCCTGAATGCGATTCGTTTGTTATTGGCTGCAATGAAACAAAAAGAAGTCGATGAGCGCATCGAGCTCACTGACACTCATATCATAGCCATTATTGAAAAGATGATTAAGCAACGTAAGGATTCTATTACCCAATATCAAGCGGCAAAAAGGGAAGATTTAGTTGCTGGCGAAACCTTTGAGCTAGAGTTGTTGCAGACGTATATGCCGGCTCAACTATCTGATGACGAAATCTCGGCAGCTGTTCAAAAAGCCGTTCAAACCAGTGGGGCAAGCGGACCACAAGACATGGGTAAAGTGATTGCTTTATTGAAGCCTGAATTAGCAGGCAAAGCAGATATGGGAAAAGTTTCTGGGTTGGTTAAAAGCGCCTTACAAAAGTAATGAGGAGATGGTTTGATACCGCGCGCATTCATTGATGAAGTTTTAAATCGAGTTGATATCGTCACTGTCATTAGTCAGTCTGTGACTTTAAAAAAAGCGGGCGCTAATCTGCAAGGGTTATGCCCATTTCATCAAGAAAAGTCACCCTCATTTACCGTGTCAGAAACCAAGCAGTTTTATCACTGTTTTGGTTGTGGTGCCCATGGCACAGCAATTAGTTTTTTAATGGAGTACGGTGGTCTCACATTCATCGATGCTATTGAAGAGTTAGCGAAGACCGTTGGCTTGACAGTACCTCAACAAGTGAATGATGCTGTCAAAGTAGTAGATCAGCAACAAACGATTATCCTGACACAAAGCATGGAAAAAATAATGGGTTGGTATCAAGAGCAACTCAAAAAAAATCAACGTGCCGTTAACTACCTTAAAGGGCGCGGGCTATCAGGAGAAATCGCTAAAAGATTTTGTTTGGGGTATGCGCCCGACGCTTGGCAAAATTTAGATGCATTATTCGGCACCTATGAAAATGAAGCTACAGCAAAGCTATTAGCAGAGTCTGGAATGATGATTCAAGGCGAAGCTGATGGAGCGATGAAAGTTAAAAGATATGATCGTTTTCGAGATAGGATCATGTTCCCGATACGAAATTTAAAAGGCCAGATTATTGGTTTTGGGGGCCGTATTCTTGATAAAGGCGAACCCAAATACTTGAATTCGCCAGAGACTACTTTATTCAAAAAAGGTCAAACCTTATATGGCCTATTTGAAGCCAGAAAATATATTCGTGAAAAGGATTATGTTTTGGTTTGTGAAGGATATATGGATGTTGTGGCACTTGCGCAAACAGGCTTTCCAAATGCAGTAGCAACACTTGGCACTGCATGCACCGATCATCATGTGCAACTTTTACTCAGGCATACAGACCGAGTAGTTTTTTCATTTGACGGGGATTCTGCAGGTAAAAAAGCTGCGAAAAGAGCATTTGAAGCATCTATCCCTTTATTAGCCGATGATAAAGAGATTCGATTCTTATTTTTGCCAGAAGAACATGATCCGGATAGTTTTATTAGGACATATGGTCAAGAGAAGTTTGAGTTAGAGGTAAAAAAAGCGCAGCCACTTTCCCGTTTTTTTATCGATGTTGTAGGAGAACACATCGACTGGAGTAGTGCAGAAGGTAGGGCGCAAGCACAAAACTTGGCCAAAGAATACTTTAAAAAAATGCCACCGATTGCATTAAGAGTTCAGATATTAAGAGATCTTGCAAAGCGCTTAGGATTGACTCAGGTGGAATTGGAGAAATTTTATGGCCTACCTACGACACAAGAAGTAGATGTAGTCAAAAAAGAAAAAGCTTTAGACCCCACTATTAAAAAGATAGGGTCTAAAGAAGACTGGAAGAAAAAGACCGAATTACGTGCTTTAGAGAATTTGGCGAAACAAAAGCCTGTTGCCCCTACAACTCTAGTTATACAAATGATGTGGGTATTGATTCAATTTCCTCAATTAGGAAAAAAGTTAAATCAAGAACAGCAAGTGCTTTTAGCCAACATAGCCGAGCAGCGATCAGCGCGGGCTAAGGTCGTTATGCAACATTTATTAAGTCTTTGCCAAGGCGTCAATGACGACACTAATTTTGCGGTATTTCAGAACACGCTGATGAGTTCTGATTTAGCGAGTGATTTTGAGGCCTTAATAAAAAAGGTGTTTGAGTCAGAATTTAGTCTAGAAGAGGCAAAAACACATTTAGGTGGAGCGCTAAAGAAGCTCGAGATTGAGGCCGCAAAAAAAGAAATGCTTGAAATTACTGAAAAAATTAATCAAAAAAGAGATCTACCAGAGGATTTGGTTCGGTATCGAGAGTTGGGGATAAAGCTTTTAGGTAAACAGACAAAAAATACTTAAATTTTTTGTCTGCGTATAGATAAAAAGTTCCTCAATATTGAAAAAAGGGTTATTTTCGCAGTATAATAGAGGGCTATCAAATATATATTGAATTCAAAGACTTGCCTGAGATAGGGGTTCTTTTATAAGCCCTCAGGGATTTCGTTATTGCAAGAAATGTTGTGATTTAAGTAAAACTCTTTTAATTTTTAACATCTAGCGAATATGCCAAAGACCATCCCAGTTAAAAAAACAACTTCAAAAGCTGCTGTAGCTAAAAAGTCTACACCAGCAAAAACAGTAAAAAAGCCTGTCGTCATCTCCAAGAAGACTGTAGCCACGAAAAAAAGCGCGCCTGTAGCTAAAGGTGCTAAAAAGCCTGTTGCTAAGGTAGTCAAAGCGATGCCAAAAAAACCAGCAGTGACCGCAAAAAAAAGTGCCAAGGTCGTTAGCGGTAAAAAAGTCATCAAAAAAGTTGTTACGAAAACACCAACAGGAAAGATTGTTGCCAAAAAAGTGGTGATGAGTAAACCTGCAGTAAAAAAAGTAACAAAGCCAGCAGTGAGTGCACCTGCAAAAAAATCAATCAATAAGCCAGCATCTAAGGCACCTATTAAAAAAGGGATCTCAACAAAGGCTGATGTAAAGCAAGCGGTGCCAGTCAAAGGAGTAGTACCGAAAGAGAAAAAACAGCCTAAGGAAGTTATTGATACAGAAGTGAAAGTAACTGCTGCGGTTGAAGACCCAGCATTAGCATTAGAGGCGCCTGTTAAAAAAACGCGCGGAAGAAAGCCAAAGCCAAAGCCAGAAGTTGATCCAAATGCGGATATTAGAACTGATCGTCAAAAGGCGCGTGATCGCAAGGCGAAAGAAAAAGCATTATTACTCGAATTTAATGCTACCAAATTAGGAAGTGAAGAACAACAAGAGCTCCGTCGTGCACGATTAAAGCATTTGATTAAGATGGGTAAATCCCGTGGGTATCTAACCCATGGTGAGATTAATGATGTGATGTCAGATGAGCTTTCTGACACTGATTCATTAGAGACCTTAATCGCTTTATTAAGCGATATTGGCATCATGGTTTATGAGCAGGCTCCAGATGCAGAAACATTAATCCTTAATGAAAACGCAATTACTGCATCTTCAGATGAAGAGGCAGAAGAAGAAGCCGAAGCTGCTTTGGGCGCCGTAGACTCTGAGTTTGGTAGAACAACTGATCCCGTGCGTATGTATATGCGTGAGATGGGGACAGTCGATTTATTGACTCGCGAAGATGAGATAGTTATTGCGAAGAAAATTGAAGCAGGTTTAAAAGACATGTTGATGGCACTCTCCGCATGTCCTGTGACTATTGCAGAGATTATTGATTTAGCTGATCAAATTACCACTGGCACGATTCAAGTAGATGATTTTGTAGATGGCTTAGTTGATCCAAATGCTGTGGATATTCCGATGGCATCTGCTGCCGTTGAGGAAATTGATCTTGACCTAGAATCTGATGAAGAGTCTGTGGATGATGATGAAGATGGTGGTGCTGCAGGTGCAGCTGCTTCCGCGGCTTCTGCGAAACAATTAGAAGAGCTCAAGCAATTATCTTTAGAAAAATTCGCTATTATTCGAACTCAATTTGACAAGATGCGACGTGCCTATGACCGTGACGGATATAACTCAGATAGTTATATCAAAGCACAAACAGTTATTCGTAATGAATTACTTGGATTTAGATTTACTGCAAAAAGTGTGGAGCGTTTATGTGACACCATTCGCGGTCAGGTAAATCAGGTATGGTCTACAGAGCGGGCTATTGTGAGTATCTTAGTTGATAAGATTGGTGTACCTCGTGCAGAGGTATTGGCGCAGTTTCCCAAAAATACCATGAATATTCTATGGACAAATGCACTTCTGAAAGACACTAAGTCATACTCGGCGCTATTAGAAAGAAACGTACCAGCGATTCAAGAACTGCAGCAAAAGTTAATTGATTTGCAAAATAAAGTGGTTATCCCTTTACCGGAGCTCAAAGAAGTTCACAAGCAAATGACTGCTGGTGAAAAGCGTACGCGTGAAGCGAAACGTGAAATGACAGTAGCAAACTTGCGATTAGTTATTTCGATCGCGAAGAAATATACCAACCGCGGACTACAGTTCCTTGATTTAATTCAAGAAGGTAATATTGGCTTAATGAAAGCGGTTGATAAGTTTGAATATCGTCGCGGATATAAGTTCTCTACCTATGCAACTTGGTGGATTCGACAGGCGATTACAAGATCAATTGCCGATCAAGCCAGAACGATTCGTATTCCAGTGCACATGATTGAGACAATCAATAAAATGAATCGTATTAGCCGTCAAATTTTGCAAGAAACTGGTATTGAGCCAGATGCTGCGACATTAGCGGCGAAGATGGAGATTCCTGAGGACAAGATTCGTAAGATTATGAAGATCGCTAAAGAGCCTATCTCGATGGAAACGCCGATTGGTGATGATGAGGACTCACATCTGGGAGACTTTATTGAAGATGGAAATACTTTAGCTCCAGCAGAAGCTGCGTTGCATGAATCTATGCGCGATGTGGTGAAAGATATTTTGGACTCATTAACACCTCGTGAAGCAAAAGTACTCAGAATGCGTTTCGGTATAGAAATGAGTACTGACCATACTTTGGAAGAGGTCGGTAAGCAATTTGATGTTACGCGAGAACGTATTCGTCAAATTGAAGCTAAAGCTTTACGTAAGATGCGTCACCCAAGTAGAAGTGATAAATTAAAGAGCTTTTTAGAAGAAGATTAACTTTCAACACGGGCCGTTAGCTCAGTTGGTTAGAGCAGAGGACTCATAATCCTTTGGTCCGGGGTTCAAGTCCCTGACGGCCCACCATAAAAGAACCCTCACTAGAGATAGTGGGGGTTTTGTGTTTTATATAATATGAATGCATTACAAATGGTGTTTTAAATTTATGAATAAATCTACCAATTGCACAGCTCAATTATCAAGGTAAGCGTCGACCTATCACTTGCTTGTTTGATTCATTATTGAGTATGCCAACAATTTCGGTACCTGAGACTTGGCCTTTAAATACATATTTGACAGATTGATCATTAAATTCAAACTCAATTAAATCTCCGTAAATTTTCCCATTTTCTAAACTAATCTTGTGACGATTTTTTTCATATATTGCCCCTTCAAAATACTGTTTTTTTTGAAGGATTTTCAGTGATGCATTGTCAATATTAGGTATACCTGAAAATTGCCAATTACCATCAATCTGAGCTGGAACAATCCACAGATATGCCATCTCTCCAGATGAAATTTTAATTTGATCATCCGGTATCCAAGTTTCCATTTGGAACGTATTTGATAAAACGCGTGTACCTGGTTTCATTTTTAAAATTTGAGGCTTTAGTTTCATATTTAAACTATCGCCAAGATAAAGAGTTAATACTGTTGCATTAGAAAAATCTTCTTTAAAGATATCTCCTTGCATAAATGTTACTAAATTTTTAACATTTGCTCGCTCTGCATTCCTGTTAGCAAGAGCGACAAGATCTGGGTTATATTCTATGCCTACTGCACGAACACCATATTTTTTCGCAGCCTCAATCGGTATAACCCCATCTCCTGAACCAAGATCGTAGAGCAAATCTTCAGGACGAATTTTTGCCATAACAAACATTTCATGAGTCATCTCAATTTTCGTTGGAACCCACATAACATCTTTACCATGACTTGCTATTTGGAGCTTGAACGTTTCATCACCATAGTTTTTAAACGCGCAACCTGACATCAAGAAGATGATCAACCCAATAGAAAAATTTATACCCTTCACTGTTAGATACAAATAATGCTAGATAGCATACAACTGTCGTGACATCCAATCTGCTGTTTGATCCCGATAGCGATACCAAAGGTTGTTTACTACATGGTTGCCGCCAGCAATAATCGAAAGTTCGCATGGCCCCGATACTTCAGCCGCGAGTAATTTTGCTTGTTCCACAGGCGTTAATCGATCCCTATCACCCGCCACAATATAGATTGGACAGGTAATATTTTTAGCGATGCCTTTTAAAGACATGCGTAAGGCTACTTTTCCAGCCTCTTCTAAATTTGCACTTTTACTTCTAATTCGAAATGCTTCTACATTGATTACTGGTCTACCGTCGAAGTTTGACGAACGTTGATATGCTCCTGAGAGCGCGACACAGGCTTTAATTCGTTTTTCAAAACAAGCGGCTCTTGGTGCTAAATGACCGCCTAAAGAAACTCCCCAAATTCCGATTCTATTTTGATCAATATCTGACCTGGTTTCTAAATAGTCACATACGGCTTTAACTGGCACCTCAAATTCGGGGCACAAAGGAAAATCATATTCTCCTTCCCCTTGTCCTGGCCCATCAAAAGCCAAGGTCGCTAAACCGCGCACTAAAAACCTATTTTCATAATCGTCCATTTCCTCTTTTGCAGAGTCAAGCCCCATACACATAACCACTATTGGTGGATTTTCTATTCCAAGAGGCTTTCTTAAATTACCATATAAAAATTTACCCTGATATGGGATGGCTACTCTTTCACCAGGTGGTTTTAAATGTGGTAATGCTAAATTTCGACACTCTACAGCTTTCATATTTGCTTGACGCATTTGCACCAAATCATTAACAAATAAAAACTTACCAAAGTGATAACAGACGGCTGCACGTGTCCAGTGTTGACTCGCAGAATATGTATAGCCTTCGTTAAAGGCCTCGTGCCCCAATTCCTCATGGATTGCCGCTCTTTGCGACCAGGCACTGCACCAATCATCCCAATGTTGCAGGCTTGCCGTAACCTCTAAAAAATCGGTCATTGGAACACCATTGGCTACAAAGCGCGGCGCCCAATGCGAAATAGCTGATTCTATACGTGGGTCTTTATTCTGTTCGTTTGTGGTTTGAGTCATATTAGTCAGCCTGTATATTTGCGTTTTTGATAATCGGAGTCCATCGCTTAATCTCTGTTTTCACAAAATTATCTAAAGACTCCGGTGATGAAGATACTGCTTGAATGCCCTGTTTTAAAAATAGCTCTTTCATTTCGGGGCGGTTTAGAATTTCGCTCACATCTTGATTCAATTTTTGGATTACTGCTTTTGAAGTTTTTGCAGATGTAAATAATCCAAACCATAATCTGGCATCTAATCCAGCTAAACCTGCCTCTGACGAGCTTGGGACTTCCGGCAAGCCTGGAAATCGATCTGTTGTTGAGACCATTAAAGCTTTGAGTTTCCCAGTTTTTAATTGTGCAGCTGCCGTGACCGGAGATAAGAATGAAACTTGAGTTTCATTTGCCAGTAGGGCAGTCAATCCCGCACCAGCACTTTTATAAGGAATATGCATCATATTTACTCCCGTGACTTGCTTAAATAACTCTCCCGTTAAATGGCTAATAGTTCCATTGCCTGCAGACGAAAAATTAAGATCATTTCTTTTTTTAGCATATTGTAAAAACTCAGAAACTGTATTTGCAGGAATACTTGGATGCACCATCATTACTGTAACTCCAGATGCAATCATCGAAATACCAACTAAATCTTTTACTGGGTCATAAGGTAAGTTAGGATATAAAACTAGTGCGCTGACCATGGGGCCCGCATGCCCTATAAAGAGTGTGTAACCATCCCCAGGCGCTTTTGCAACAATATCTGCTGGCACAGTACCACCCGCTCCTGCACGATTATCAACAATCACAGGTTGACCCCATTTTTCTGATAACTTTTGCCCCACTAGTCGAGATAAATAATCAGCCGTACTACCAGGTCCATGACCAAAAATTCGTATTGGCTTATTTGGATATTCTTGAGCACAAATATGTCCACATAACATCAGTAAAAAAAACAGAAAAATCTTTTTCCATTTTTTTAAGTGTCCTAGTAACAGCATTATTTTAGTAACGCTTTTGCTCATGGTGTCTCCATCAATTCTAATTATTGGAATACTTTAACATTAATCTAATCATTTAATTGAACTGATGTCAGTACAGTGATTTTGTATCAAAATCACTTGCATCGTGACGTTCACGTAGTTGCTCGGATGGTTCCCCCGAAGTGCGATTAACCATACGACCTCGTTTGACTGCGGGCCTTTCAAAAATAGTATCTACCCATCGTTGGACATTCAAATACTCATGAGTGCCAAGAAATTCTGCCGCACCATATATCCATCCTTTAACAAGGGCTCCATACCAAGGAAAAGCCGCCATATCTGCGATTGTGTATTCTGATCCGGCAAGATATTCATTTGCTGCTAGACGTTGGTCAAGAACATCAAGTTGACGTTTTACTTCCATCGTAAAACGGTCGATTGGATATTCCATTTTGTAAGGGGCGTAAGCATAAAAATGACCGAATCCGCCTCCTACGTAAGGCGCGCTCCCCATCTGCCAAAAAAGCCAATTCATCATTTCTGTTCGAGTAGATAAGTCTTTCGGTAGGAAAGCATCAAATTTCTCTGCTAGATAAAGTAAAATTGATCCTGATTCGAAAACACGAATAGGTGTTGGCATACTGCGATCAAGCAGTGCAGGAATTTTTGAATTTGGATTTATTTTTACGAAATCTGACCCAAATTGATCACCGTCGACAATTGTAATTAACCAAGCATCATACTCAGCCCCAGAGCGACCTAAAGCGAGTAGCTCTTCAAGCATTATTGTGACTTTTACGCCGTTTGGCGTGCCCAAGGAATATAACTGTAGTGGATGGCGGCCAATTGGCAATTCTTTTTCTTGTCTCGCTCCAGCTGTTGGTTGATTAATGCCTGCAAATTTTCCGCCATTAGGCTTTTCCCATGTCCAAATTTTTGGTGGAGTGTATTCATTAGCATTTGTCATTTTTTCGTACCTTTTTTATGTCAGTATATTCAATATTCACATATTAACTGGATTATGAATATAACGTTTCTTTAAATCAGATAACAAAAGTGCTTTGAATGAAGTGCTATTTCGATTTTAGAATATATGAAGGGTCTGTACCGGACACATGGTTTACAATTTGCTCCAAATACATACCGATTACTTTGGAACCTACATGCTACAAACATTGCAAATTATAGAAGTGAAATATGGGCTTGCCCCCGTATTTTTTTTCATCGCAATAGTCACATTTATGTGGATTGGTTCTTGGTTTGGTAAATGGAGATTAAAAAAAATATCCAAAGATAATGCCCCCGCTATTCATGATGACTTTTTAACTGCAATTTTTGGCATATCTGCTTTATTAATAGCATTTAGTTTTTCAATAGCGACAGAACATTTTAGTCAACGACAAAATGCAGTATTAAAAGAGGTTAGAGCTATTTCGTCAGCATATCAAGTCACACAATTGCTCAATGCAACTGACCAATTGAAACTCCAAAACTCTATTCTCGATTATTTAGATAATGAAATTACGCTGTATGACGATTGGCAAAATGTAGAAACTTTAAATGCTCGCATTAATGATCAACAAAAGCGCCTTAACAAAATTAAATCTCAGGCTATTGATGCAAGCATCGATGCGCCATTGAGGACGATTGATCTTGCGAAGAGCAATGTCTTTGCAAGTATTGAAAAGATGAATGAATCATTTGGGGAGCAGGTGTCATTAATGAAGGTACATCCCCCCGCTTTAATCTTGAGATCGCTTGTTATTCTAATAGCAATAGTATCTTTTTTAAGTGGCTATAGTATGGTGATTAAGAAAGAGCATGATTGGATGCTGGCATTTCTGTTCGCCTTTATCATGATGGGCGCAATTTTTGTTATTCTGAATTTGGAATACCCAAATGTTGGTTCACTGCATTTGAATAATACTAAAACTCAACTGATGGAATTGCGTAATTTATTACAATGAATAGGTGGAATTTAATCAAAAAAGTAAGTGACTGAAATTAAACCTACTTAATCAGACCTGATTTTGATTACCGCCCATAAATATAGGGTTTTGTCATTTGGCCCATTATTCAACTGTTTGAAGGACCCTCAATATCAAACCCTCATCAGCCATGGTGGGGGTTTTCTTTTGGGCTTTATTTTATGTAACAATGAACTTATGATTTATATTAGGTTCAAGCCTTTTTTAAAGTTTGCAATACTCAGCAATTCAAATAACAGTCTTGGGCGAATAGTAAAAAATATATAAATATGGAGATATATGACTACTCAAAGAGATTTATTTAACCAGCGACTCAGTAGTTCTGGGTTGATCGTTGCACCTGGGGTATATGAGATGGTTTCATTGCGCTTGGCTGACCGTATGAATTTCGACGCACTTTATATGACAGGCTATGGCACTGTCGCTTCATTGCTTGGCCTGCCAGATGCAGGTTTAGCCACCTATACTGAGATGGTTGGTAGAGTTAAGACAATGGCAGAAATGGCTAAGACGCCGTTAATAGCAGATGGAGATACTGGTTATGGTGGTTTATTAAATGTACGTCACACAATACGAGGTTATGAAGCTGCTGGAGCTGTTGCGATTCAGCTGGAAGATCAAGAGTTTCCGAAAAAATGTGGTCATACTCCTGGGCGTAGGGTAATTCCCATGGAGGATATGATTAAAAAGATTCAAGTTGCTGTTGCATCGCGCACAGATCCTAACTTCAAAATCATTGCCAGAACAGATGCCAGAACTACATTGGGTTTAGATGAAGCTCTTAGACGTGGTGAAGCTTATGCTAGAGCCGGCGCAGATATTTTATTTATTGAATCTCCAGAAACCGAAGAAGAAATGAGGCGAATTGGCACGACATTTCCAAATCATCCTTTAATTGCTAATATGGTAGAAAAGGGTAGGACACCTGTTCTCTCTAAGATGGAGTTAGAGCAATTAGGTTACAAGATTGCTATTTTTCCAGTAACCGCATTGCTTGCCTCTGTTCAGGCTATGACTAAGGTATATGAACACTTTAAAAATTCTGGATCATCAATCAATAATCAAGTAGATTTATATGATTTTGGAGAGTTATCAAAGCTGATGGGCTTTGAAGATGTTTGGGAATTTGAAAAGCGTTATGTTGAGACGAAGTAAAACTAACTAAAGGCTTGCTATGAAACTCTTCCGTTATCTCTCCCTCGCCATTTTTTTATTTTCGGCAATCCTTCCGTTGACTAGTTTTAGTCAATCTAACTATCCCAATCGACCTATCCGTTTAATCATCCCATTTACACCTGGTGGTGTGACGGATACCTCAGGCCGTTATATTGCAGAACAGCTTTCCTTGAAACTCGGGCAGCAAGTCATCGCGGATAACAAACCAGGTGCCTCAGGAAACATCGGTTCGAATATGGTTGCGACAGCTGAGCCAGATGGCTACACCTTATTATTAGGATATGCAGGAACTTTATCGATTAACCCTTCACTTTTTGAAAAGGTGCCATTTGATAGCGTGAAAGATTTTTCCCCAATTGGAAAAATTGGCGATGCTATTTTGATACTCGTAGCAAATAATGATTTTCAGGGTAAGAGTTTGGCAGATGTGATTGCGATATCTAAAAAAGATCCCAATGGACTCTCTTACGGAACATCAGGCGCTGGCGGAACGCCACATATTGCTGGAGAACTGCTTAAGCAAAAGACGGGCGCAAATTTAGTTCACATTCCTTATAAAGGCGGTGGTCAGGCTTTGCTCGATCTATTAGGTGGCAATATCCCATTGGTTTACACAGCAGTTGCTGGAGCAAGTCAGTATGTTGCTGCAGGAAGAATTAAAGCTATTGCCGTATCGAGTGCCAAGCGTAGTCCAAGCATGCCAGATGTGCCGACCTTTATAGAGAGTGGTGTTAGAGATTTTGTGATTGATGATTGGGTTGGATTATTGGCGCCAGCAAAAACACCAAAACCGATTATTACCAAACTGAATGAGGCTTTAAATGAGATCCTAAATTCCCCAGAAGGAAAAGCAAAGCTCTTATCTATGGGTATCTTTGCATCAGTTGGAACACCTGAAAAATTTAGTGAACAAATAAAAGGCGACCTAATTCGTTTTGCGCCAATTGTAAAGGGTGTTCAAATTAAAGCTGAATAAACGTAGGATGGATTGACTCACCAATCAATAAAAAGACCAAGCTTCAGGTTGGTCTTTTTATGATTATTACAAGCTGTCACATGCATTTTTTAATATTAAGCTATAGCCCTAGCTTACTTGCAAGACCAATTCGCTGTAATTTACCAGTTGCTCCTTTAGGAATCTCATCCATAAAGATAATCTTTTTAGGAACTTTGAAATCAGCTAATTTCTGAGCCGCAAAACTACGAATATCTTTTTCATCAGCGGATTTACCTTCACGCAGAACAACTACAACGCCTACTTCTTCGCCGAGTTTTTCATGAGGAATAGCAAAAGTAACCACCTGCAAAATCGCAGGGTGTTCCATCAAAATTTCATCCACTTCCCTTGGTGAAATTTTCTCACCACCGCGATTAATAATTTCTTTCAATCTGCCAGTAATCGTCACGTAACCATCGGCATCAATTGTTCCTTGGTCACCAGTTCTGAACCATCCTTTTGTGAAATTTTCAGCATTTGCTTTTGGATTATTTTCATAGCCTTTAGTTACGTTTGCACCTTGAATCACGATTTCACCAGTCTGACCCACATCTAAAAGCTTCCCTTGCTCATCCATAATAGCAACGCGAGGACCTGCAGCAACCCCAACAGTTCCTGGCTTACGCAGTGCTGGAGGGAGTAAGTTACTACACATTTGGTGTGAAGCTTCAGTCATGCCGTAAGACTCAATCAGTGGAGCCTTAAAACAAGCTTCTAGCTCTTCAATTACCTTCACTGGCATAGAAGAACTAGAAGATCTGATAAAGCGCAGTGGATTATTTTGAATAATCATTTGATTATTATTAGCTCTTGTCAAAATAGTTTGATGCATGGTTGGTACGGCGGTATACCAGGTTGGTTTAACTTGATCCATCCATGAGAAAAACTTGAGTGCATTAAAGCCAGGGGTGCAAGACACATATGCACCAGCTGAGAGGGGAGCTAAAACGCCAGCAATGAGTCCATGGATATGGAATAAAGGCATGATATTTAGGCCACGATCTTTAGTTGTAAATGCAAGCGTGTTCGCTATATTACCTGCAGATGCACAGACATTACTTTGTGATAAAGGCACAATTTTTGGTCTTGAAGTTGTTCCTGAGGTATGTAAAATCAAGGCAATATCATCAGCTTTAGCCCAACCACCTAGTTTGAGAGTCATCTTTTTCTTACTACGTAAGCTTAGCGTAAATGTGCCTGCGCCACATTCTGGGGTAGGGAGTAAATCAATAATCGCAACACCTAATTTTTCAGCAACAGCAATGGCAGAAGACTCCGAGCCTGATTTAACGACGATAGCTTTGGCTTTGAGATCTTCAAGATAAAATTTAAATTCGTCAGCACGATAACCTGAGTTAAGTGGTGCAGAGGTTGCGCCACTAGCAATAGACATAAAGGCTAAAGCCATCTCAGGACCATTGTCTAGAACGATTGCTACGCGATCATTTCTGCCGATACCAAAGCTATTCAAGTGAGCAACAGTTTGTGTGATGAACAGACGTAAACTTTTAAAAGTTACATCTAATTGATCTGGAGCGCCAATTGCAGATTGGTTGTCATTACCTAAAGATAACAATTCTGGCAGGGTCGTACAGTGGTTCATATAAGGCTTCCTCTTGATTAATATGGGGTAATTTTTAATTGACCTTTTTGATCGGCCAAAGTCTTAGATAGCAGACTGATACATGCAAAGACAGCATCGATGTGTGGTGTGGGTAAATTGACCATTCGGCCAAGTTCAATCACAGAGCCAATCAAAGCATCTTTTTCAATAGCACGACCAGCTTCAATATCTTGTAACATCGAAGTTTTATGGGCGCCAACAGCTTGTGCACCGGCGATTCTTTTTTCCAAAGAGACACGAAATTCAATTCCAAGTTTTTCACCGACGTCTTGCGCTTCCTTCATCATTTTTGCGACCAAATCTCTTGATAAAGGAAATTCACAGATATCCACAAGAGTTGCATGTGTGAGCGCACTGAGCGGATTGAGACTTAAATTACCCCATAGCTTAGTCCATAGTTCAGAGCGGATATTAGAAATAACAGGTGCTTTAAAGCCTGCTTCTTTGAGAGTTTTCGAGAGGAGTTCTATTCTAGGGGTAGCCGAGTTGTCGATTTCTGCCACTGAGAAGCGATTCCCTTCAATATGTTTAAGAACTCCTGGTTGGATCATTTCCGCAGCAGGGTAAACAACTGTGCCAACGACGCGTTCGATAGGAAGATTTTTCGCAATGAGACCACCTGGATCAACGCTTTCTAGGGTGCGACCGTCATACATGCCACCATGTTTGAAGAAGTACCACCATGGAATACCGTTTTGGGCTGTTAACACCATGGTTTCATCGTGATACATAGCAGGCAATTCTTGGACAATTGCGCCCACTTGATGAGCCTTCATTCCCAGAATCACTAAGTCTTGTGGTCCAGCCTCACTCATAGAGCCTAGGGCACGCAGCTGAGTGATAGACTCGCTACCATTTTCAGCGATCAACTTAAAGCCATGCTCCTGAATCGCTTTGAGGTTTGGACCTCTAGCGATAACAGTGACATCGTTTCCTGATTGGGCAAGTTTAATTGCCAAAAGACCGCCAATTGCCCCAGCCCCTACAACACATATTTTCATAATTACACCCAAAAAAATGAGATCTAGTTACAAATCAATTTTGTTTGCAACTTCACCCAAAACAACTTTTATTAAATATCCTGCACTGTGTTCACCAATTTACCAATACCTTCAATCTCTACTTCGACAAGTTGACCACCCTTGATTGGAAGAACCCCTAAAGAAGTTCCACAAGCGATAACATCACCTGGATATAAGGTCATATCAAAAGATAAAAAACTTAAGATTTGATAAGGATTAAAAATCATATCAGAACATGGATAGCTTTGACGTTCTCGACCATTGATTAAAGTCTTAACAGTTAAATTTTCATATGACACATCAGTCTCAATCCAAGGACCAAATGGCCCAAAGCTATCGTAGCTTTTGGCCCTTGTCCATTGTTTAAAAGACGCATCTTTCGTGAGAATTTCAAGGGCCGTCACATCATTTACACAGGTGTAACCGAAAATATAATCTTTCGCATCAGCCGCAGAAATTTCTTTTGCGGTCTTACCGATGACAATACCCAATTCGCCCTCATAAATGACTCTTCCGACTGGGCCGGTAGAAGTATTTGGAAGCTTGATAGCGCCTCCTGGCGCCAAAAAAGAATTGCTAGATTTTATAAAATATAGAGGTTCGGGTGGAATCGAATTATTTTGTTGAGCAGCTGCCGCGTGATAGTTATTCCATAAACAGATCATCTTTGATGGCTGGCAAGGATAATTAAGTTCTATTTCATCTAAAGGCAATTGGTTGCCCGTCATTTTGTAATCAGCAAACAAATCGCCCGTGATAGTTTCGATATATGTGCCTTCTTTGCTAAGTTTGCCAAAGGTCATTTCTGCAGTGTTTTTATTGATAAAGCGGCACCATTTAGCCAAAATTGTCTCCTAAGTCTTAAAACATCATCTAATTTTATGATTGAAGATGGATGTTAAGTGAGTATTTTCTACAAATTGAAAAAGACCTTAACACGAACTAAATGTAGGTCTTACCTATTATGGCATGCAGTATGAAATGATTAGACTTAATTTTTAGCACCACACACAAAGATAGGATTGTGTGAAACTCTATCATAAATACATCTATTGAAGCGGTATGACACTGTCAACAGACCTCATTTTTAGGACTGCTTCTAAACTATATATTGAATTAGGCTTCTGATGTGTTTTGTTAGTGGAAGATCTAGAGACTTGAAGGCGCACAATTAAATGCGAAGGTACTAATAATGTATCGGGTGAAGGCGAAGTACAAAGAGCTAAAATAGAACTTGGTTTACTTAGATCAATAAAATGAAAAATCATCCGTGGCTTAAATCCAGCTTGCCAATTCTATTGGGAGTTTCTTTGATGCTTTCCTTGAGTACGGGGATGCGTCAAAGTTTGGGGGTATTTATGCCTGAAATTACGCAAAATATTGGTGTTTCAGTTTCCCAATTCACACTTGCAATTGCTATTCAAAATTTAACATGGGGCTTAATGCAACCATTTACTGGAGTGTGGGTCATACGCGTTGGTTTTAAAAAAGTGATGGTGATTGGTTCCTTTCTTTATCTTTTAGGAATCATTATCTTAGCGATGGCTAACGGAGTAGTTGCAGTAACTATTGGAGCAGGTTTTTTAATTGGCTGTGCGCTTGCATGCAATGGCTCTGGTATTGGAATGGCAGTTGCGACTAGGGCGGTACCTGTTGAAAAGCGAAGCCTCATTCTTGGTATGGTTTCTGCTGCAGGATCGTTGGGCGCCTTAGTGGCGGCCCCGATTGCTCAGGCCTTGATACAAGAATTTGATTGGCGTATAGGAATGCTTGGATTTGTTGTGATGGCTGCGCTAGTTATTCCTGGCGCTTGGTATGCAGGAGGCATTGATCAGAAGCCGATTCTTGGCCAGTCTGTAAATGATGATATCAAGCCGATGCAAGTGGTCGTTAATGCACTGAAATATCCACCCTTTGCCGTCATGGCGATTGCATATTTTGTTTGTGGCATGCAGTTAGTTTTTTTGACTACTCACTTACCATCCTATCTTGCATTGTGTGGTTTAGATCCGATGTTGAGTGCCCAGTCTTTAGGTGTGATTGGTGGCTTCAATGCATTAGGAAGTTTATTTTTTGGTTGGATGGGTGGACGGTATAACAAATTATTTTTATTGGGTTTAATTTATATATTACGTTCTATTGGAATCGCTTATTATTTTTATGTCATTCCAAATTCAACGAATACACTCATTTTTGCTGCATATATAGGATTCCTATGGCTTGGAGTTATACCACTCGTATCAGGCTCCATTGCGGAAATGTTTGGTGTTAAATGGCAAGCGATGCTGGTTGGAGTTGCCTTTATTGCCCATCAATTTGGCAGCTTTGTAGGGGCTTTTGGTGGTGGACTCATCTTCGATGCTTTAGGTTCTTATGATTTAGCATTGCAAATTGGAGTATCGATTGGTTTATTTGCCGGGATTGTGCAGGCTTCCTTTGCATTATTTAAAACTAAACCCCCAATTGCCCCAGCCCCTACAACACAATTTTCATAATTTCATCAAATAAAAATGAGGTCTAGTTACAAATCAATTGTTTATAAAGTATGTATCTAAAAATATATCCTGAAGGTATATCTCGGAGATTTGGGAAACTCACACAAACTGGAAGCTTTTGGTCTGAAACCATGAAATTAGAAAAAAACTGGTTGGAGCAATGATGTATTTTGGTCATTGCCCCAAGGTATTTTGAATTTAAAAACCAAAGAGTACGATAGTGAATATTAAAAAACTCACTCCATGCGAACGTTTGCAAATGCAATTGCTTCAGCGAATTTTTTGCTTTCTTGAGCCATGAACTCGGAAAAAGCCTCAGGAGAAGAGGGGGTTGGTTTTAGCCCAAGATCGGTGAGTTTTTTATTAATTTCAGGTTTTTTGAGTGCACTTGTAATAGAGGCATTCAAGGTGTTACGAATAGAAAGCGGAGTGTCAGACCTGACCAAAATACCAAACCATGACTTAGAAAGGAATGGTGTGCCAGTAGCCTCTTCAAAAGTTGGTACATCTGGTAAGCTTGGATCTCTTTTTTCAGAAGCGATAGCTAATGCCTGTATTTTTCCTTCCTTCACAAAAGGTACAACGATAGGAAGATCATTGAGCATGCAATCAAGTCGACCAGCAAGAATATCTTGCAAACCCTCATTACCTTTGTAAGGAATATGGGTAGCGTTAAAGCCAAATTGCTTCTTGATACGCTCAAATCCCAAATGCCCAGAACTTGCATTGCCAAAAGAGCCATAGGAGATCTTATCGCTGTTTAACTTAGCATAAGCAATAAAGTCTTTAGCATTTTTATAGGGGGCTCCAGTAGGCGCAATCAGTACATGGGGCATCTCTGTTAAGCCAGTAATTGGCACGAAAGCAGTCTTAGGGTCATAAGGTAGTTTAGCCATTAGCTGAGCCGAAATAAGAAAGCTTGCTGCATTCACGAAAAGCGTGTGGCCATCCGGTGGCGATGAAGCAGTAAAAGCAGCACCAATAGTTGTGCTAGCGCCAGGTTTGTATTCAACTAAAACAGGCTGTTTCAAAGTCTGAGTCATTTCTTCTGCAAGAGCGCGCACGATAGGCTCAAGCGAGTTACCTGCCTGATATGGAACAACGATTTTGATTGGCTTGTTGGGAAACTGCGCTGCAGCCAAGCTGCTAGTGAGCACCAAAAAGATACCAAGAATTTTCTTGCTGAGGTTTTTCATCATTTTCCTTTTAAAAAATATAGTTTAGTTAGTGCCACTGCCGCCCAAATATCCACAGCAATTAATTTCAACACGCGTTGGCGGCTGGGCCTTAGGGCTACCTACTCTTGATACCTGTATGAGTGTAGAACAGGGAAAGTCACCAGAAAAAAACTCTTGCCGTGCACGCCAAATATCCTGATTCTCATTTAAGTCGATGAGGAAGATTTGCATCGACATGATATCGTTCATTACTCCACCAGCAGCCTTAATCAAATCTTGAATATCAGTAAAAATTTGCTTAGCTTGTTCGTAAGTATTTGCGCCATCTGCAACCATGCCAGCGACATAAAAGTGGCCATTTGTATGAATCTTCATATTTGACCAAGTTTGCGGCGGAGGTGCGGGAACTTTAGAACCTGTAGGGACGTTTATCGTTTTGTAGCTCATTTGGGCTTTCACTTTAAGAGTTAATCTAAAATTCACTCTAAACAATTAGATCACCCAATGTCAAGAGGAAAACCCTTGCCCACAAAAAATGACTGATTAGGTACCACAGTTTGCCGATGACTGCATTCAGAAAAATTATGCAAAGTTTGGTAAATTAGGAGGCTATAAACATTTCAAACAACAATTAAAAGGTACAAATTTATGAATAATGGCACTCCAGGTCGATATGAACCCTTTGGCTGGCATCACTGGCCGGATCATTTTTTTATGTCATATCAATTTAGGCGGACATTAGGGGAAACACAGGAGGGTGGCGGTGCTGTTAGTGAGTGTTTTCAAGCAGCAGATCGCATGATTCCTGGAGACCTGGAAAGTTGGCATAAGGAGTGGATGGTTGTTGCTGACCGCAATGATGCTAAAGGCGATCTTGCAGAAAAAAATGGGCATATTCAGACCGCGATGAATTGTTGGTTAAGGGCAACTGAGTATTACAGGTCCGCAGAATTTTGGTTAGATGCGGATGATCCAAGAAGACTTCCTACTTTTACCAAGTGCGAGAATGCATCGCATAAGTGGCTGAAGTATCTTCCAGGCGAAGTAGTTGAAATTCCGTATGAAGATGGAAAAACCTTACCAGCCTATTTTATTAAGTCACCTGTTGGTGGAGAGCGTCAACCCGTCTTGATTTCCTTTGGTGGTTTAGATTCTTTTAAAGATGAGTTGTGGTTTATGACAGGAAGAGGCGCAGTACAGCGCGGCATTTCTGTTTTATTAGTGGATGGACCAGGGCAAGGAGGGGCTTTGCGACGTCAGGGAATCGTCTCCCGCTATGATTATGAAGTTCCCGTAGGTCGTTGTATTGATTGGCTAGAGCAACGTTCGGATATTGATCCAAAAAGAATTGCGGTGAGTGGATCGAGTATGGGAGGATATTACGCAGCAAGAGCCGGGTCAATGGAGCATCGTTTAGCGGCATGTATCTCTCATGGAGCAATCTGGGACATTGAAAAACGTTTTGCCGATCGCGGAGAGGATCACGCTCTTGCAGGACATATGAAGTGGGTTATTGGTGCTAATAGCATGGCTGAAGCGGTCAAGAAGGCTAGTAAATTTAAGCTTGAAGGTGTTTTAGATCATATGCAATGTCCTTATTTGGTATTACATGGTGGGCATGATGTTTTAGGTGTAGAGACCGTTCAATTAGTACATGATTATGCAAAGTCAAAAGGTATTAATGTGACACTTCGTCTGACTTCTGCAGAAGAGACTGGAGCTGAGCATTGTCAGCATGACAACCCAACCCTAGGTCAGGAAATCATGATTGATTGGTTAGCAGATATTTTTGGTATAGATCAGAAGAAATTCTTTAATCAATAATGCGATTGCAAATCAAATCGTAGAGTCGATTCTAGTTTTAAGTTATAAAGGCCTTAAAAGAAAAACCCTCACCATTATGATGAGGGTTTTTCTTTTTGGCGTTACAAGTTGTAACGCTAGCCTTAAGATTTTTTATTTTTTTGCAGCTGTTACATCTACCTGAACTTTGCAACCAGGAACCAAGAATTTCCCGACTTCTAGTGTAGTTCTTGGAGGTGGAGACGGAAAATACTCTTTCCAAATTTGGTCAAAGTAATAAAAGTCATTAAGATCCGCTAAAAACACTTGAGCTTTTACTGTATCTGCAAGATCAAAGCCACCTTGTTGGTATAGTTTTTGTAAATTGGTCAGCACATAGTGTGTTTGTTTTTGAATTTCTGAACCGTAATAAGGGAAAGCACGATCCTGGTGTGCTACCTGGATTAAAGGTGTTTGATGATCAGATGCAATTTGTCCGCTGGCGTAGAGAGTGTCATTCACAATGACCCCATTACAAAAGGATTGTTGTTCTGCATTAGTTTGAAGAGTAATTTCTTTTTTTGGCGTGTTGGGTAAAACGCCCCACAAATCTATTTCGATACGACATCCTGGCACTAATAATTTTTGAACTTCAACCACAGTCCTCGGTAAAAGATGTTGAAAGTACTCTTTCCAAACTTGGTCAAAATAAAAGAAATCATTGAGGTCAGTTAAGAAGACTTGGGCTTTAACAACATCTTTAAAGTCGCAACCTGCAGCGTCAAAAACACTTTTAATATTATTTAAAATATATCTCGTTTGTTTTTGGATATCAGATCCATAGTAGGGAAAAGCAGGGTCTTGCTTGGCTTCAGGAGCAACGCCAGTTTGATAGTCTGAGGCGATTTGTCCTGCTGCATATAGAACATTTTCTATCAGAATACCTTGTGAGTAATGAGCCATTGGAGTAGGCGTTTTTTTACCGACAATGACTTGACGAGGCACTTTCGCTTGCACGCCCCACAGATCAATTTCTACTTTACAGCCAGGTACTAATAAGCCACCCACTTCAACAGTAGTTCTGGGGGGTGGTGATGGAAAAAACTCTTTCCAAATTTGATCAAAGTAATAGAAGTCATTTAAATCCGTTAAAAATACCTGCGCCTTCACTACATCGTTAAAGCTACTACCCGCACTTGTAAAAACGGATTGGATATTTTGCAAGACATACCTAGCTTGCTTTTGAATGTCAGATCCATAATAGGGGAAAGCTGGGGATTGTTTAGCCTCAGGTGGAACACCAGTTTGATAATCAGACGCTATTTGTCCTGCAGCATAAATGGTGTTGCGATGGAGAACGCCTTGGCAGTAATGGGCCATTGGAGCGGGGGTTTTTTCGCCTTTAAGGATTTGGTTATTCATACAATATTTCCTGGTTTTTTAAGTAAAGAATCAATGAGATTTTTAAAGCATTAGCGTCAAAGGCATTTGAAATACCTACAATTCAGTATATCAATTTACTGAGATATTTTCTGTTGGAGGTTTTTCTGTAATCTTCATAGACTTTTTCTCATTGAGATAAGATGGTTAGTACTGACACATATGTTGGGCTTAAAATACTTTTTTATATGGGGAAAAGAATTGTCTAATAGCGCTTTAGCAGAATATTTTGTTAGGAGAGGATGCTCAGTCATTCTAGCAATAGTTGTTTTCTTCGTATATGCACCAATAAACGCTAAAGAAAGTAAACCGTCAAAAATGATGGCGTTTATTTCAGAAGGAACTTTCACCATGGGATCCAATGTTGGGCCTGATGATGAAAAACCCCAACATACTGTTTATGTAAAATCATTTCATCTCGATATCCTACCTGTGAGTAATGCTGATTTTGCACAATTTCTCAATGAGAAAGGTCTACGGAATCAACAAGGTGAGACATTTTATGATGATGATGACGGTGATGCCAGAATTCATCGGCAAAACTCGACTTGGCGTGCTGATCTTGGTTATGAATCACACCCAGTGAATGAAGTGAGTTGGGTGGGAGCGCGAGATTACTGTACATGGTTAAATAAAAGACTGCCTACAGAGGCTGAATGGGAAAAAGCCGCGCGTGGCACAGATGGTCGGAAATATCCCTGGGGTAATGCAGCACCGAATACAAAGCTAGCCCATTTTGGAGCTCCCTTTAACTCATCGGCGCCACGAGATGCATTCCCAGAAGGCGCAAGCCCATATGGGATTTTAGATATGGCCGGAAATCAATGGGAGTGGGTATCTAGTGCCTATCAACCCTATCCATACAAATCTGATGATGGCAGAGAAAACCAAAATACGGGGCCAATACGATCTACTAGAGGTGGGGGACATGATTCACCACCTCAGGAAATTACGACTACTCAGCGAGGTAAATATTTATCCCGAAGTCCTAAAGCTGGTCATCACAATATTGGCTTTCGCTGTGCAGGCTCCTGATGGACTATCTAAAAATAAAGAGCTCATCAAGGCGGAGGCTTGATCTTGTAAAGTGATAACTTGTAAAGCTTAATTTTCTTTCAAACGAGAACTTTTACGTGATTTTTCATAAAAGTGATTTGGTTTAGTTTTAATCCACTTTATAAATCGTTGCATCTCAGGCGTCTCTTGAAGGGCTGTAGCATTATTCAATTGCATAGCAAGTTCTGTTTCAGTAAAAAGAGCGTGAATCTGACGATGACAGATTCGATGTAAAAATTCAGTCGCTTTTCCGCCCTTAGATTTTGGTATTAAGTGATGAGCGTCTTTTTGGGATTCAGGAATAGGGCGATCGCAAATAGGGCAAATCACCACCAATTTTTTGGGTTGTATGACAGGCTCAACTGCAATGAGCTTTTTGCGGATTTTCCCAATCATAGATGGCTTGAAGGTTATAAATAGTTTTTATTGAATTTGAATACTGAATGAGTATGCTAAGCGAATTTATTAAAAAAGTCTTAAACTCGTATTGTGCAAAAATTCTCTCCAAAAACACTCTCTGAGTCCGATATTTCTCGCCTGATTGAAATGGCTTGGGAAGATCGTACACCATTTGAGGCCATTGAGAAATCATTTGGCTTATCCGAGTCTCAAGTGATTCAACTCATGCGTCATGAACTTAAACGCGGTTCTTTTGAACTGTGGCGCAAGCGTGTCACTGGAAGAGCAACAAAGCATGTTGCCCTTCGAAGTAAGTTAGTGGATCGCGCATATTGCCCAACCCAGTATAAAAATAAATGAAAAGACTCATCCTTATTTTAGGGGACCAATTAGATTTGAAGGGTACTGCTCTTAGAAATTTTGATTTAAATAATGATGAAGTGATCATGATTGAATCAATGCAAGAAGCACAGTATGTGTGGACTCATAAGGCTAAGATTGCCTTATTTTTATCAGCCATGCGACACTTTGCTAAAAGTCTGAAAGATTTAAATTACCCTCTAACATATATTCAAAGCTCACCTCTTCCGATAGTGGCAGCTTTAAAGGAAAAAATAGTCAAAGAACAGATTAAACATTTAATCTGTATTGAGCCTGGCGAATGGCGTCTAAAGCAGCAAATAGAAGAGCTATCAAGAGAATTGTCGATTACGCTTGAGATGCGTGAAGACGATCATTTCTATTGCACCCATCAAGAATTTGTGAAGTGGGTGGACGGTAAAAAAGAGTTAAGGTTAGAGTACTTTTGCCGGCTCATGCGCAAAACCCACCATATTTTGATTGATGCTGAGGGCAACCCTGAGGGTGGTCAGTGGAATTTTGATCAAGATAATCGTAAGCCATACTCCAAAAAGGGTCCAGGGATTATTGATGAGCCAGTATTATTTGAACCAGATTCGATTACGCAAGAGGTAATTACATTCGTTAATGCCACTTATTCAGAACATCCAGGATTGCTGGATGATTTTCGGTGGCCGGTAACTCGCACCCAAGCTCTAGAAGCGCTAGATTATTTTGTGGAATACCGTTTAAGGAATTTTGGTGTGTTTCAAGATGCGATGTGGACAGATACACCCTTTGGTTGGCATTCTATTTTATCGAGTTCGCTAAATCTCAAGTTACTCAATCCACGAGAAGTGATTGGTGCTGTTTTACTTGCTTGGAAAAAATATGACCTAGATCTTTCTACTGTTGAAGGATTTATTCGTCAAATATTAGGTTGGCGAGAATTTGTCAGGGGAATGTATTACCTTGATATGCCGCAAATGGCGCAAGATAATTATTACGATCATCAAAGGCCTCTACCTAAGTGGTATTGGACCGGTCAAACGAATATGGCCTGTATGCAAGATGCAATCGGACAGACACTCAAGTATGGCTATGCTCATCATATTCAGCGTCTGATGGTTACTGGCAACTTTGCACTATTGGCGGAGATCTTGCCATCAGCAGTATGTGATTGGTATTTAGCAATCTATGTTGATGCGATCGAGTGGGTAGAGTTACCGAACACAGCAGGTATGGCTTTGTTCGCAAATGGCGGACGCTTTACAAGTAAGCCCTATATTGCCAGTGGGGCCTATATCAAGCGCATGAGTAATTATTGTGGCTCGTGTAAGTACAAGCCCGAAGTTCGCTTTGGAGAATCTGCCTGTCCTGTTACTACTTTGTATTGGAATTTTTTAATTAAGCATCGCGAACAGTTTGAAGCCAGTCCACGCACAAGGTTAATGACAGCCAACCTTAAAAGAATTAGTGATGAAGACCAGAATTCGATTCAAAAGCATTCGCAGTATGTATTGAGTCACCTAGACGAACTCTAATATTTCGCATATGAGTACTACATTTAAAGGGAATAAAAGTTTTCTACCCTGCAAAATCTGTGTCGTGTGTAAAAAAGAAATGACGTGGAGAAAATCTTGGGCCAAAAATTGGGATGAGATTAAATACTGCTCAGATGCTTGTAGGAAAAAAGCCCCAAAAGAGAAGATTTAGATCAATTACTCAATTCTTACCAGGGTAATTTTTCACCGGAGTAGGAAACAAAACTTCCTGAATCTTCTTTAGTTAGATTTTCAATCACGGCAAACATATCCCTTACGGCATCATTTGGAGGTCTGCCAATTTGCTCACCACGAAATGGCTTTGAGAGTCTCGAGTTCACTGTACCAGGATGCATTGCGATTAAAACAGCATTTGGTTTTGTTCGAGCCCATTCAATGGCAGCAGTTTTGATCAACATATTAAGAGCAGCCTTAGAGGCGCGGTAGCTATACCATCCACCAAGTCGGTTGTCCTCAATGCTTCCCACCTTGGCAGAAAGTGTAACCATGACGCTATTATGAGGGTCCATTAATTGAGAGAAGTGACGTATCGTTAGGGCAGGACCAATAGCATTAATTTTCATGAGCGCCATTAACTGTTCAGCATTGATATCATCCAACTTCTTTTCAGGCATCCAGTCGTTGCTATGCAATACCCCAGTCGTATTAACAATGAGTTGAAAGGATCCATTGGCAGAAAGTGAATTGGCGCAGTTTTCAATCGAGTCAGGATTTTGGTAATCCAATGGATATTCTGAATGGCGGTGAACCCCAACAACTTCTGTGCAGGAGGGATGACTTTGGAGAAGTTGTATAAAAGCAGATCCAATAGTGCCGGATGAGCCGATGATTAAAGCACGAAATGGATTTGGAAGTGTTTTCAAGAGGGCTAAATTAATGGTTGTACTTCAGCAAGTTTATTGAATAAGTCTTAAACTTGCTTGATGACCAATGATTTACAAAAACTGACCCTGTACTACGATGGTGCTTGCCCCTTGTGTCAGGCTGAAATTCTATTTCTGTCTGGTCGCAACCACGATGGACTCCTCGATTTCATTGATATCAATTCAGAACGCTATGACCCCATCCTGATTGGCGTGTCCTGCGAGCAAGCTTTGGCTGCCATGTACGCTCAATATGCGGATGGTGAATTGATACATGGTGCAAAGGTGTTTCCAGAGGCTTATCGCCGCGCAAATCTTCCTTTTTTAGCTTGGTTATTTTCTCGCCCATATTTAGAACCAATCTTGAACCTAGCTTATCGCTTCTTTGCCAAGTTTCGCCATCAAATATCTTGGCTTTTTGGCCCCAGTGCTTTGTGGCTAGTTAAGAGAAATACTAAAGTACATTGAATATGAAGATTGATCATATTGCAATTATTGGTACTGGTATAGCCGGTATTTCTTGCGCAAAAACTCTTCTTGCCGCTGGTAAAAGAGTGACATTGTTTGATAAAAGTGCTCGACCAGGCGGCAGAATGAGTACCCGAACATTTGAGCATTGGAGCGCTGATCATGGCGCGCAATACTTTACTGCAAAAGGGGACTCTTTTAAAAACCTGACGAACTCATGGCTCACACACGGTTTTATACAGCCGTGGCTGGGAAAAATTGTTGCATATAAGAACGGCCAAATTACAGATGTTGATAATACTTTACAGCGTTATGTTGGTGTACCCGCTATGAACTCTTTAGCTAAATATCTGGTGGCAGATTTGAAAGTACATTTTTCACAGACGATTTGTAAAATAGAGCAAGTAGAAGATTCCTGGATCCTATTTTCAAAAGAGCAGGGCCAAATTCAAGATTCATTTGATCTAGTTATTCTGGCGATCCCGCCCAAGCAGGCAGCAGACCTAATACCAGATAGAATGAAAAACCTTCAGGAGGTTTGTTCTCATGTAAAGATGTTACCTTGCTGGACGCTTATTGCCTATCAAGAAAGTAACATGACGCTCCCATTTGATGGTGCCTTTGTAGAAGAAAGTCCTTTTTCGTGGATTGCTCGTAATAACTCTAAACCTTTGAGATCTAATAATGAATCTTGGACAGCTCAGGCAAACCCTGAGTGGTCTAGTCAATACATAAATCACAGTAAGTCCGAGGTAGAACCTTTATTGGTGAGTGCCTTTGAAGAAATTGTAGGGCAGCCTTGCAAGAGGTATCAAAGTCATTTATGGAGATACGCCAGAGTAGATAGTCCTAGAAATGAATCGTTCATTCTAGATAATAACAATCGGATTGGTATTTGCGGGGATTGGTTAGTTAATTCCACAATTGAAAGCGCCTGGACTAGCGGGCAAATGCTAGGTGAGCAGATTGAGTAAATAGTAGAAATTGAAAGATATTAAAATTAAGATAAGATAAACAAAGTGTATTTATTTCAGTTACCAAATAATCTGCGTAACATCATTTAATTTTTCCATGAGTATTATTAATAAATAATATCTTCTGGAGTTGTACTAAAGTTCAGGTTAGATCAAGAGTTAGCAAGCAGACATGCCACATAACATAGAATTTTTAAGTATTTAACACAAGCTTTTCTGGATCAGTATGGCCCTTGCTAGCAAATGAATTTTCATAATATGTTGGATTTGCAAAAAGAAATACACATTAGTTGCCTAAGGTTTAAGAGCGTAAAATGGAGAATTATTTCTTTGTGAGTGTCTATGGCCCTGTACTTATTTAGTTTTATCTTCTATGAATAAGCAAATAGTTAATTATCCCGCGCTTGCTTTTGTTGATATAGAAACTACTGGCTCGCATTATGAGCGAGATCGCATTACAGAAATTGCTATCAAAACAATTTCTACTCATGAGGTGACCATTTGGGAAAGTTTAATTAACCCTCAGGTCTATATTCCACAAAACATTCAACGCTTAACCGGCATATCTCCAGAAATGGTATCTAGTCAACCAAGTTTTGAAGAGCTTGCAAAAGAAATTAAAGAGGAGCTTGAAGGAAAAATCTTCATTGCGCATAATGCGCGCTTTGATTATGGCTTTATCAAAGCCTCTTTTAAGCGGATTGGAATTGATTTCAAGCCTAAGGTCTTGTGTACAGTCAAACTTTCAAGATTGCTATTTCCCAATCAAGAGCGTCATAATTTAGACACCATCATTCAGGCTCATGATTTGGAGGTGAGCGCTAGACACAGGGCGCTTGGTGATGCTGATCTATTATTTCAGTTTTGGCAAGTATGTGAAAAAGAGGTTGGTAAAGAGCGATTACTTGAGGTCATCAACCAACTTACAGGTAATGCAAGCTTACCGCCAAATATTGATCAAGAATTAATTGACTCTATTCCTGATACTCCAGGCTGCTATATTTTTTACGGAGAAAATAAGGTTCCTTTATATATTGGGAAAAGTATTTCCTTGCGGAGTAGAGTGATGGGGCACTTTCAAGGTGCGTTAACACAACGCAAGGAAATGAAGCTTTCCCTACAGATCAGAGACATCGACTGGATAGAGACTGGCGGTGAGTTGGGAGCCTTAATTTTGGAATCTCAGCTGATTAAGGAGCGGATGCCAATGATGAATATTAAGCTGCGTCGTTCTAAAGATCTCTGTGCTTGGAGCCTAGAAAAAGATTCCAATGGAATACTTAAGCCGACACTGGTAAATCAAAAGGATTTACTGCCAGGTCTTCAAGACAATCTTTATGGATTGTTCTACAGTAAAAGAGAGGCTCATTCTTATTTAAAAGCAGTTGCCAAAAAATATCGCTTATGCGAGGTATTGCTAGGGTTAGAAAAGGGTATAGAAGGAAAATCTTGTTTTGGATATCAAGTGAAACAATGCGGCGGAGCTTGTACTGGAATCGTTCCCGCCGAAATGCACAACCTGCAATTAAAAACCGCAATGAATTTATATAAAGTACAGGTCTGGCCCTATAGGGGTCCAATTGCTATCAAAGATGGTGGCGATATGATCGTCCTAGATAAGTGGTGTTATTTGGGAACGGCTATTAATGAAGATGAGTTAGATGAGCTAAAAAGTTCAGGAGATGTTGAATTTGATCTAGATATTTATAAGATTGTAAAAAAGGCTTTATCTGGCGGCCATAAAAATCAAGTTATCCCTCTGACTTAAAAATCTGCACCAATCATCAGTAGTCGTTATCAAGCATCTACCGAACATATCCTTATAAAGCAGATGATGGCAGAGAAAACCAAAATACAGGGCTGATCCGCGCTACTTGCGGTGGTGGGCATGATTCAAATGAACAGGAAATTACTACGACCCATCACGGTAAGAATTTATGCCGTAACCAAAAAGTTATTCGCCACAATATTTGCTTTCGTTTCGAAAGCAGTGCTTAACCTTAAATTAAGTATAAAAAATAAGTTAACGGGTTGCTACAGTAGGTTTTGGCATTTGCGAGATGACATCGATGGGGAAGATGGATAATTTTTTTTGTTGAAGTTTGATTTCAAGAGATTTGAACAGCATTGGATATGAGATAAAGTTGGGGTTAAAGGCCAGAGAAATCGATCCTGCCTCAAGAGAAACACGAGATGTATTAGGATCTACCCCATTAATACTGCTGATTATTTTTTGCATTTCTTGCTTTGATGCAGTATTGATAACGAATGGACCTTCAATACCAAAAAATGCAACTAAGTGTTTCTCACTAACAGCTTTTGTAATAATAATATGATCATATACAGCAGCTACTTTATCTTCAAGGCAGTGACCGCAAGCCATTACAGATGACGGAAAAATAAGTAATAAGCTTACGAGCAGATAAGTTAGTTTCAGATTAATGAACACCGCTAGCCTTTGAAGCTCCAGCGGGTTGAGCATCTACCCAATGGAAATATTTTAAGTATTGCTTTACTTCAGCACTAGTAAGGTTTTGATTAGGCATAGGAATATTGTTGTATTCCTTTAGCATTGCTTTAGCGTCGGCATCGTTAGCCAACATCTTTTCTGGGTTCAAAAGCCAGCTAGTAATCCAAGTATCATTCCGGCGTTTTGTGAGATTAGCTAAGTCAGGACCTAATTTTTTACCTTGGCCAATAGAGTGACAAGCCAAACATTTACTCTCAAAATCTTGCTTTCCTTTTACCGCTAATGGCTCGGTAGGAGTTGCGGAGGCTCCCATATTGTGATGTTCTAAATCCTCACCAGGTTTTTTGACGGATGCTTCTGTACTAATTAAACCGATAGCACCAGATGAGGCATTAGAAAAATGGTGGTCAACCATGATGTATTTACCAGCTTCAGGAATGATCATTTCCACGATTGCAGAGTTTGAAGATCCAAGTAAGACCGTCTGCATGCCTCGGAACTGGTTATCAGGGTTACCCTCCATCCAAACACGATCGAAAATCGTACCCACTACGTGAAAACTTGAAGTTTTGCTTGGACCGACGTTCAGTACAAAGAGCCGAACTTTTTCTCCAGGTTTTGCGGCTAAAGGATTTTTAACCATACCATTATGCTGACCATTAAATACGGTATAGTTTGGCATTGCTTTTTTTAAATTATCGGTATCTAGAACATACAGTGGTTGACCTTCGATTTTTTTACCTGTTGGATCTGGTTTTAAGTAGAACTCACTTTGAATTACCATATATTCGCGATCAGCTTTAGTCGGGTAACCTTCTTTTGGTTCAACAATCACAGCACCATACATACCAGATGCAATATGTTCCAAAATCATAGGTGTTCCACAGTGATACATAAAAACACCAGGGTAGTTAACTGTATATTCGAACTCAATTGTTTGACCTGGGGCAACAGAGCGATACTTATCTTGGGGTGAAACCATTGCAGAGTGAAAGTCCATGGAATGCATCATTGGAGCGCTTGTTAATTGAACTCCGGGCATTACTTCATCACTTCGATTAGTCATGCTAAAGCGAATTTTGTCACCAACACGCGCCCGAATCGTGGGGCCTGGAACTGAATCACCAAATGTCCACGCACCAAAGCGAACTCCAGGAGCAATTTCAATGATCTTATGGGTGGTATCTAAGCGAACGATTTTAATTGGTGAAGGATCTAGAGGTTTGAGTGCACTAGTCATATTTAAGGAGACACCTTCAGCAAATGCGCCGGTATGTCGTTCAGAGCTTATTTTCGCTGGAGTAGGTTTGAGATCCATTTTGCTGGGATCGTAAGGATCAGACTTTCCACAACCCAACAATAATGAAGACAGGAGACAACTGTAGGCCACATTTCTTATTTTCATTTATACCTTAATTGATTATTTCCACCAGCATTAAACAACTTGAGACCGATGATATATAAGAAAGGGATAAAAGTAGCTTGCAGATCTCATAAAGGCTAC
>CANFUO010000012.1 GCA_947450225.1 Burkholderiaceae bacterium
AATGAACAGAAACAAATCATTGAGCAGTTTGAAACATTTATGAGTGGCTTTCACCCCTATTAATTAATGATTAATTTTGGCTTCTAGAGCTTCTACTTTAGCCTCAAGCGCTTCTAGTTTTGCTCTTGTTTTTGCCAACACTTGAACTTGAATATCAAATTCTTGACGCGTAATGAGGTCCATTTTTTGAAATCCTTGGCTCATTAAGCCACGCACATTCTTTTCAAGATCTTTTGCTGGGGAGTCTTTAACAGCGTCCATCACCTTTTTTTGGACATCTTCAGCCATGGTTTGAAACTTTTGAAGGAAATCATTATTGCTCATAGTCGTATTCATCAAAGAGTTATATATAAGCCCTATTATGGGGAATATTTGATGAATACGCAATTCACCAAAATGGTGCAATTGTGACAACTATGCTACAAAATGGTGTGAAGGCTCAAGTCAGGTGAAGATGAATTGTTAACAATAGAGTCAAGCAAGAAGAGTTTTGGATATTGACTCTATGCTAACTTTTTTAATTTATTGGAGCTTACTATGAAAAAAATTATCGCTATTTCAGCAATTGCAGCAGCAGCATCATTAATGATGAGTGCAAACGTTATGGCAGCAGATGCGCCAGCAGCCGCTCCGGATCCAGGTCCTGTTACTGCAAACGTTACTTTAGCTAGCCAATACCGTTATCGCGGTATTTCACAAACAAATTCATTACCTGCGATTCAAGGTGGTTTTGATTATGCTCATGAGAGTGGGTTCTACATTGGTAACTGGAACTCAAGTATTAGTTGGATTAATGATGGCTATAGTGGAGTTACCCCTTCAGTGTCAGCTCCAATCGAAATGGATTTCTACGCAGGTTACAAAAAAGAAGTTACTGAAGGTTTAACTTTAGATGTTGGTTTATTAGAGTATTACTATCCAACTAAAAATCTTCCTGGCTCAAGCACATATACTGGTGGAACATCCTCATATTCTGGTCGTCAAGCTGCAGGTCAATCCCCAAGTACTTTAGAAGCTTATATCGGAGCTACTTACGGTTTTGCAACATTGAAGTATTCCTATGCTTTAACGAATTTATTCGGTATTGATCAAAGTAAAGGTGCTCAGTACATTGATTTATCTCTTAACTATGACACAGGCTGGGAAGGTATAACGCTTAATGGTCATGTTGGTTATCAATATGTTCCAAGTGTTTCTGTTGCAGCTAGTAACGTAGCTGATGCATCTTTTTCATACACTGACTGGAAGATTGGCTTAACAAAGGACTTCGGTAATGGTTTAGCAGGCGCAATTGCTTACATTGGAACAAATGCCAATGGTTATGCTTATTACAATCCAAACTTAGACAATACCGGTAAAGGTACGGCTTTTGTTTCTTTAACCAAAACTTTCTAATAATCATCTGACTGGGAGTCAAGTATGAAATTGATCATTGCAATTATCAAACCCTTCAAGTTAGATGAAGTTCGTGAAGCGCTAGCGGGAGTTGGCGTTTCAGGAATTACAGTAACTGAAGTTAAAGGCTTTGGCCGTCAAAAAGGTCATACCGAGTTGTATCGTGGAGCTGAATATGTTGTTGATTTTCTCCCTAAAGTACGTGTTGATGCTGTTGTTAGCGATGATTTAGTAGATCGCGCTATCGAAGTTATCGAGACAGCTGCAAGAACTGGAAAAATCGGCGACGGAAAAATCTTCGTTACCCCTGTAGAGCAAGTTGTGCGTATCCGTACCGGTGAAACCGGCGCGGCGGCACTATAAAGAGGAGCAATACTAATGAAACATTGGATGAAAAAATTAATTGTCTCAGGCGCTTTGTTATTAAGTTTTGGAGCCGCATCATTAGCTCCAACGTCAATGGCATTTGCCCAAGATAAGGCAGCTCCAGCTGTAACAGCTCCTGCAACGGCATCAGCAACAGCAGCCCCCGCAGAACCGGCAGCAACACCAGTACCGAACAAAGGTGATACTGCTTGGTTATTAGTATGTACTGCGTTAGTCATCATGATGAGTGTTCCTGCTTTAGCATTGTTCTACGGTGGCTTAGTAAGAACGAAGAACATGCTTTCAGTTCTTATGCAGTGTATGGTCGTGTTTTCGCTGATTATGGTTTTATGGGCGATATATGGCTACAGCATTGCATTTACGGAAGGAAATGCTTTCTTTGGCGGTTTTGATCGATTGTTCTTGGCGGGCATAACTCCTGACTCAGTTGCTGCGACCTTTAGTAAGGGTGTAGTCGTTCCTGAGCTTGCATATATGGTTTTCCAGGCAGCATTTGCTTCAATTACAGTATGTTTAATTATTGGATCATTTGTAGAACGCATTAAGTTCTCTGCAGTCTTATTATTTGCAGTGTTATGGTTCTCATTTAGCTACTTGCCTATTGCTCATATGGTATGGTTCTGGCCTGGCCCTGACCTCTTTACAGATGCTGAGGCTGCAGAAAAAGCAACAGCAACTGCAGGATGGTTATTCCAAAAAGGAGCTCTTGACTTTGCCGGCGGTACAGTTGTTCATATCAACGCAGCGATTGCTGGTCTGGTAGGTGCATACGTAATTGGTAAACGTGTTGGTTACGGTAAAGAGCCATTCAAGCCACATAACTTAACTTTAACGATGGTAGGTGCATCATTATTGTGGGTAGGTTGGTTTGGGTTTAACGCAGGATCAGCCTTAGAAGCGAATGGAAGTGCTGCACTCGCATTTGCAAACACATTAATGGCTACTGCAGCGGCTGTGCTTTCTTGGATCTTTGCTGAATGGGCACTCAAAGGTAAGCCTTCTATGTTGGGTGGTGCATCTGGTGCAGTTGCAGGCTTGGTAGCGATTACTCCTGCTGCTGGTTATGTTGGCGTCATGGGCTCACTCATCATCGGTTTAATTGCTGGTGTATTGTGCTTGTGGGGTGTAACTGGACTCAAGAAGTTACTCAAAGCTGATGATAGCCTTGATGTATTCGGAGTTCACGGCGTAGGTGGTATTACTGGCGCATTGTTAACAGGTGTATTTTGCTCACCTTCTTTAGGTGGAACAGGTATATACGACTACGTTGCGAATGCAGTTAATCCAGAATACGACATGCTTGGCCAAGTGATTATTCAAGCAACAGCGGTTGGAACGACTCTCTTGTGGTCCGGAGTTGTAGCTTATATCAGCTTCAAAATAGTTGATATGGTCGTCGGATTACGTGTTTCTGAAGAAGAAGAGCGTGAAGGTTTAGATATTTCATCACACGGTGAAACAGCTTATCAAATGTAATATCCCCTAGTAGTTGAAGTCTCTTAAGGGCATCTTTTGATGCCCTTTTTTTCATTTATGTCAGGGAAAACCCTTTTTTTAAACGACTTCATCAAATTTAAATACAATAGCAGTATGGTCCCACATTTAATTACTGCACTTACAGGCCCTTTACTCGAATTAGAGAAAAAGGTTTTAGACGCCACGCCTACGATTGAGCGGTGGTTTCGTTTGGAATGGCAAGATCACACGCCACCTTTTTATTGTTCGGTTGACTTACGTAATTCAGGATTTAAATTAGCACCTGTAGACACTAATCTATTTCCAGGCGGTTTTAACAATCTCTCTCAGGAGATGATGCCACTTGCTGTTCAAGCCGCGATGGCTTCGATTGAAAAGATATGTCCAGAAGCTAGAAATCTATTATTAATACCAGAGCGGCATACCCGTAATGTCTTTTATCTACAAAATGTGGCACGATTAGCCGCAATACTGAGACAAACAGGATTAAATGTTCGTTTGGGTAGTTTGTCTGAAGAAATTAAGAAACCAACCAGTGTAGACCTTCCAGATGGACAGCGCTTAATTCTTGAGCCACTAGTTCGATTGGGATTAAAAGGAAGAAGACTAGGATTAAAAGATTTTGATCCATGCTCAATATTACTGAATAATGATTTATCAGCTGGTGTACCAGATATATTAAAAAATATTAATGAACAGTATGTATTGCCGCCCCTTCATGCCGGTTGGTCAACACGGCGCAAATCTCATCATTTTGATGCTTATGATGATGTAATTAAAAAATTTACTAAGGTTTTAGATATCGATCCTTGGTTATTAAACCCTTACTTTTCAACCGTTAAAAATGTCGATTTTAATGAACGGATTGGTGAAGAAGAGCTGCAAGATAAAGCCGCCGCTTTACTAAAAAAAGTGGCTAAAAAATATAAGCAGATGGGTATTAAAGAAAAGCCTTATGTTGTGGTCAAGCCGGATGCTGGAACCTATGGTATGGGCATTATGTCGATTCAGGATGCTAGTGAATTAAAAGAGCTCAATCGTCGTGATCGAAATAAAATGAGCGTCATCAAAGAAGGCCTTGAGGTACACGACATCATTATTCAAGAGGGTGTACATACCTTTGAAAAGGTAAATGAAGCGGTTGCAGAGCCAGTCGTTTATATGATTGATCGATATGTTGTAGGTGGTTTTTATCGTGTGCATACAGGTCGAGGACCTAATGAAGTTTTAAATGCTCCAGGAATGCATTTTGTGCCACTAGCTTTTGAGCAAAACGCCATACCGGACGTTACAGCAAAACCTGGTAGTGCAGTGCCTAACCGTTTTTATTTATACGGCGTAGTCGCACGCTTAGCCTTGCTTGCGGCTTCTTTGGAACTAGAGCGCACCGACCCTAATATCGAATAAATATGCTAAAGCTGCTATTCATTGCTGATCCACTTGAGACTTTTAAAGCGTATAAAGACTCAACTCTAGCGATGATGAATGCAGCTCATTCTGCGGGACACCGCGTATTTCATGCGAATGCAAATACTTTGTGTTCAAAGAATCATGAAATACATGCCTTTTGCCAAGAAATCTCTGTTGATAAGAAACAAAATCCTTGGTTTGTAGTGATTCACCAGCAATTGCATAACCTGCAAGATTTTGATGGCGTCATCATGCGTCAAGATCCACCGTTTTCAGTGGAGTTTTTGGCCAACACTTGGCTATTGTCACAGGCAGAGCGACTCGGGGTAAGAGTCTTTAACTCACCTAGTGCGCTGCGTGACCACTCTGAAAAAATTTCGATTTTAGAATTTCCTGAGTATATTACCCCAACGATCGTTAGTCGATCCGTTGAACAAATCAAAGATTTCCACGCCCTCAATCAAGATATTGTGATTAAACCACTCGATGGCATGGGTGGCATGGGAGTCTTTCGGGTTGGTCCTGATGGTTTGAATATTGGCAGTATTGTGGAAACTTTGGGTGAGTATGGCAAGCGGAGTTTAATGGCCCAAAAATACTTACCAGCAATTAAAGATGGTGATAAAAGACTCTTATTGATTAATGGTCAAGCAGTCCCATATGTTTTGGCGAGAATCCCTCAAGCAGGTGATATCAGAGGTAATTTGGCAGCAGGAGGTAAGGGTGTTGCGCAGGCCCTCTCCCCAAAAGAAACAGAAATTGCACAGAAATTAGGCCCGATACTCATGCAAAGAGGATTATTCATCGTTGGTCTTGATATCATAGGTGAGAGCCTAACCGAAATCAACGTAACGAGTCCTACAGGATTTGTCGAGATTACAGAGCAAACAGGGTTTGATGTCGCCAAATTTTGGCTTGAACAAATGGAACAAAGTATTCAGGATCAATGATGGCAGGAATCTTAATCGTAGCCCATACCCCGCTTGCAAGTGCACTGTTCAATTTTGTGGAACATATCTATGGGAAAGTGCCTGAAAATGTTTTTGCTGTCGATGTGCCACCTCATGAAGACGCAAAAGTAACCTTCAACAAGTTACAAAATATTGTTGATGGCATGGTAGGGGCTAATGAGCTATTGGTCATCACCGATATTATGGGTGCTACACCTTCTAATGTGGCAAGTCGACTGGTCAATAAAACCGAGAACTATAAAGATATTCAAGTGATCACGGGTGTGAATTTACCGATGCTATTACGAGCAATCAGTCATCGTCATGAGCCAATTACCCAGATTATGGAAAAGTCATTACAAGGTGGTCAGCAAGGCGTAATGAAAATTAGAGATATTAGTAAAGTTTCTTTGTAATTTTTTATATTTATGCCATCAGAAGCAATCACAATTATTAATAAATTAGGACTTCATGCAAGGGCCTCAGCCAAATTGACGCAACTAGCAAGCCAATTCCCCTGTGAGATTACTCTTGAGCGAAAAGGTAGAAAAATTAATGCTAAAAGTATTATGGGCGTTATGATGCTTGCCGCAGGTATTGGAAGCGAAGTTATTCTTGATACCCACGGGGATCAAGAGCAAGAGGCTTTTGATGCAATTAAAGCGCTGATTAACGACTATTTTGGAGAAGGCGGATGACGTTTGTCATTTCAGGGTTATCCGTCTCTAATGGGGTTGCGATTGGAAGGGCACTTACGATTTCTTCGGCATCTCTAGAAGTGGATCACCGGTTGATCCAAGAGGGCGAACAAGAGCAAGAATTAAAAAGACTCTACGATGCATTTGCAGTAGCTAAAAAAGAACTCATTGACTTAAAAAATAGCTTACCAGAGGATGCCCCAGAAGAGTTGGGCGCATTTTTAGAAGTGCATCAACTCATTCTTGATGATCCTGAACTGCAAAAAAAACCTATAGAACTTATCAAAAAACGACGTTTTAATGCTGCTTGGGCGTTAACTACCGAATTAGATGACTTATTAGATACTTTTGAAAACATTGATGACCCTTACTTAAGAGAGCGTGGCGCAGATTTTCGGCAAGTCATTGAACGTGTATTAGTTGCGTTACAAGGATCATCTTCGGAAGACAAAACGCATCTATATAAAAAACTTGATCGAGAAAGTTCGGATGTCATTATTGTTGCTCAAGACATTGCACCACATGACATGTTGAGATTTAAGGAGTTAAATTTTTGTGCTTTTGTCACAGATTTAGGTGGCAAGAATTCACATACTGCAATTGTTGCAAGAAGCCTAGATATACCTGCAGCTGTTGGCGTTAAAAATGCTTCTGAATTGATTGAGCAGGATGATTGGCTCATTGTTGATGGCGATCGTGGCATCGTTATTGTTGACCCACCACAAATTATTTTAGAGGAGTATCGTCATCGTCAAGCAGAACATCGACTAGCTAAAAATAAACTACAACTCTTAAAACACACGCCGACCAAAACATTAGATGGTGTAAAAATTACTTTGATGGCAAATATTGAAATGCCTGAGGATGCTCAAGATGCCCTAGCTAAAGGTGCTTTAGGAATCGGATTGTTTCGTTCTGAGTTTTTATTTATGAATCGTCTAGATGGCATTCCGGATGAGGAAGAGCAATATCAAGCCTATTGTCAAACGGTGATATCGATGCATGGCATGCCTGTCAATATAAGAACTATTGATATTGGCGCTGATAAAAATTTAGATACTGCGGTTGAAACGATTACTTCTGATATTTCACCATTAGGTTTAAGGGGTATCCGTTGGTCATTAAGTGAGCCAGATATTTTTCTCGCGCAATTAAGAGCTATTTTGCGAGCGTCAGCACACGGCAAAGCACAAATCTTAATTCCGATGTTGGCTCAAGCGCGTGAGATAGAACAAACATTTGAGTTAATTACGCGAGCCAAAAAACAGCTTGATGATCGCGGCATTGCCTACAATCCTCAAATTCGTGTGGGGGCGATGATTGAGCTTCCTGCGGCGGTATTTATCTTGCCAGTGTTTTTAAAACACTTCGATTTTTTATCGATTGGCACTAATGATCTGATTCAATACACATTAGGGATTGACCGTGCAGATAGCTCTGTAGCACATCTATATGATCCATTACACCCTGCAATTTTAAGTATGATTTATAAAGTAATTTACGACTGTCAGGAGCTTGGTAAGCCAGTCTCAATTTGTGGTGAGATGGCTGGTGATTCGAAGTTGACACGGCTTTTAATAGCGATGGGGTTAACCGATTTCTCAATGCATGCAAGTCAATTATTGACCGTAAAAAGAGAGTTACTCAAATCTGATATGGGTAAATTAAAACAATCGTTAAGGCAGATATTAATTACGTATGAGCCGCAAATACAAGCAAAATTGATTGCAGACTTGTCTAAAATTTAGGCCCACACACTTTGCACGTAGGTGCTTTGGCTAATTTAATTTGCATCATCGAACTTTGACGAGCATTCCACATGAGTAGTTTATTGACGAGTGGTTCACCACATTGAGAAATCAATTGCAACACCTGGGCAGCTTGTAATGAGCCAATGATGGCAACGAGTGGTGAAAAAACACCCATCGTTGCACAAGAAACCTCTTCAAATGAATCTTCTTCGGGAAACACGCAGGCATAACAGGCTGACTGATCATCTTGCGGATTAAAAACACTGACTTGGCCATCGAATTCAATAGCGGCACCAGAAACAAGAGGTTTTTGCAATTGTACGCACAGGCTGTTAATTAAATGTCTAGTTTTAAAATTGTCGGTGCAATCCACCACAACGTCCACACTGGACATTGCATTTTGAAGTGATACTAGGTCAGCTTTTTCTTGAAGAGGAATTACTTTAATGTGAGGATTTAATTGCTCAAGCATTGTCTTGGCAGATACAACTTTGGCTAACCCAATAGCATTTGATTGGTGCATGATTTGGCGTTGTAAATTAGTGAGCTCGACATGATCGTGATCCATGATGCTCATAGTACCAACACCTGCTGCCGCAAGATATGGGGCGCAGGCCGAACCTAAACCTCCAGCACCAATGATCAATACATGCGACCTTTTGATGCGTTCTTGTCCCTCAATACCAATATCATCTAGGAGGATATGTCTTGAATATCGTAGGAGCTCAAGATCATCCATCTGTAAAATTCGTCCTTTATTCTAGCTTAGATTTTGAGCGGACAACAGTCTGGCCCGTTAAATAAGCTTTTGCCTGGGTAAGCATAAAGTCTTCAGCAGACCCAAACTCAGGTGCCTTTTTAGCTTTTTCTTTAGCTTTTTCTTCGGGAGTCATTTTAGAATTTTTTTCTTCCAATAGCCCCAATTCTTCCATGCGTCTTTTTTCGCGATCAGAGATAAGTTTGTCTTCAGACTTTTGTTTATTTTTTAGGTGGTTTTCATTATCAATTTCTCTTGTGATAAGAACATCATATGGATCACCTTCTTCATTTTGATCAACAGCAATATCAGGTTTAATGCCATATGCTTGAATTGATTTACCACTTGGTGTGTAGTAGTAAGCTGTGGTAATTTTAAGGGCAGTATCTGATGAGATTTGACGAACCGTTTGAACAGACCCTTTACCAAAAGTAGTTTTACCCATAATCGTGCCACGCTTATAGTCTTGAAGAGCACCAGCAACAATTTCTGAGGCAGAGGCAGAATAAGCATTTGTCAAAACAACTAAAGGCATTTTTTTAAAAGCCTCTGGTAAGCCAGCTAGAGGATCGGAGGATTCGGAAAGCTTGTAGTTTTCAGGTTCGGCTTTGAATATCTGTTTACTGCTATTCGATTGACCTTTAGTAGAAACAATAGTTGAGCCTGGTGGCAAGAATACAGCGCTGACTCCAACGGCACCTTGTAATATACCGCCACCATTATTTCTTAAATCAAGAATCATACCCTTGAGATTGGGGTTAACTTTATACGCATCCGTCATTTTTTTGACTAGATCTGGAACAGTGCGTTCTTGAAAGCCCGTAATGCGAGCCCAGAGTAGGTCATTTTCTAAAATTTTAGTCTTGACAGACTGGACCTTAATTTCTGCGCGAGTGATCGTTACTGGGAAAGAGCGTTCTTCAGATTTACGATAAATCGTTAAGGTAATTTTAGTTCCAGGTTCGCCCCGCATTCTGCGAACTGCTTGATCTAAAGTCATGCCTCGAACCGGTTTGTCATCTAAGCGAGTAATCAGATCGCCAGCTAAAAGTCCAGCTTTAGCGGCTGGCGTATCCTCAATAGGATTCATGACTTTCACTAAACCATCTTCTGAGGAAATTTCGATACCAAGACCAGCAAATTTACCTTGAGTTTGTTCTTGCATCTCAGAAAAATCTTTAGTGTCTAAGAAAGCAGAATGGGGATCAAGACTACTTACCATGCCCTTTACAGCATCGGTAATTAATTTTTTATCATCGATAGGTTCGACATAATCACGTTTGACACTCCCAAAAACATTCGAGAAGAGTCTTAATTCATCTAAAGGGAGGGCGGCAGACTGTTGGGCGGTTGCTGAAAGTTGCCACGTCACAACAACGCCTGCTAGTGCGCCAATTGAAACCCAAAGGATATTTTTAAATAGTTGACGCATAGTTATTCCAAATAAAAGTGACGAATAGGCTTTAGATTATCATCGAATTCATAAACGAGGGGTTGACCATTTGGAACGTTGATTTCCATGATGTCAGAGTCTGAAACTTGATCAATATACTTAATTAAGGATCGAATGCTGTTGCCATGAGCAGCAATAACAATTTTTTTGTCTGCATTTAATGCCGGACCAATAGACTCATTCCACAACGGCAAAACACGCTCAACATTGTCCTTCAAGCACTCTCCTCTGGGGATTTCATGGCGCTTTAATTTCGCATAACGGGGATCTAAATAGGCGTTTCTAGGGTCGGCTTCATCCAATAATGGCGGTGGAACGTCATAGGAGCGACGCCATATATGGACCTGTTCGGCACCATATTTTTCTGCAGTTTCTGCCTTATTTAAACCCGATAGAGCACCATAGTGACGCTCATTCAGTCGCCAACTATGAACAGTAGGTATCCACATCAAATCCATTTGCTCTTGGACATGCCATAAGGTTTTAATAGCCCTTCTTAAAACCGAGGTATAGGCAATATCAAAAGTATAGCCCGCAGCCTTTAATTTTTGGCCTGCCTCAATTGCTTGTTGGGCACCTTTAGGTGTTAAATCCACATCAACCCAGCCTGTAAATCGATTCTCCAGGTTCCAAGCTGACTCTCCGTGACGAATAAGAACTAACTGTTTCATAACATCATTCTATAATTGTTAAATGGAATTCATATCAAATACAAATAATCTAATCTTACTTGCTTTAATGCTTGTAAGTGGCGCAATGCTCATGGCCCCTCAGTTACAGGGTTTAATGCAGGGTAAGGTGGGTGTTTCACCTGCTATTGCCACGCAACTAATTAATCGAAGTAAAGCAAATATTATAGATATACGGGCGCAAGAAGACTATCAGAAGGGCCATATTGCACGTGCAAGGCACTTAAATTCAGCAGATCTTCTCACGAGTATTGCTGGAATGCGCCTTGATAAGACTGCTCCCGTTATTCTGGTTTGCGAAACCGGTTTAAAATCAGCATCTTATGTGAATAAGCTGCTAAAAGAAGGTTATGCAGATGTGGTTTGCTTAGAAGGTGGGATTAAAGCTTGGAATTTGGCTGGCCTACCGTTAGTAAAGTAATTGGAGAAAATATGCCCCAGATTTTGATGTACAGCACCCAAGTTTGCCCATTTTGTAGAATGGCGGAAAAGTTACTTGCCTCTAAAGGAGTGACTGAAATAGAAAAAGTATTGATTGACTCAGATCCTGTCAAGCGTGATGAAATGATGACGAGAACAGGAAGAAGAACTGTTCCACAAATCTATATTGGAGATTTTCACGTGGGCGGCTTTGATGATTTATCTGCTCTGGATAAAGCGGGTAAATTAGACCCTTTATTACAAAATTAATTCAACTCAATTGAACGGAAATTGAATGTCAGAAACATCAACCCCAACGGCACAAAATGATGCTACTAATCCTGTTTTTCAGATACAAAGACTGTATTTAAAAGATATTTCTCTTGAGCAGCCAAATGCACCACAAATTTTTTTGGCGCCGGGCGAACCTAACGTTCAAATACAAATTGATATTCAGTTTGGCCAATTACAAGATTCTTTATACGAAGTTATCGTAATTGGAAACATAACTACTCGGGTGGAAGACAAAGTTTTATTCTTAGTTGAGGCACAACAAGCGGGAATATTTGAATTACAAAATATTCCGCAAGAACAAATTGAGCCTATGTTAGCAATCGCATGCCCAAGTATTATTTATCCTTACTTACGATCCAATATTGCAGATTTAATTGGACGGGCTGGTTTTCAGCCAATCCATCTGAGTGAAATTAATTTTCATCAGTTGTACGAGCAGCGTCTCAGTGAAGCCGCAAGTAGCCCATCAGATTCAGGAATTATTCTACCTAACTAGAAAATGAATACCCTTCACCCCTTGAAAATTACCGTTATAGGTGCTGGATCTTGGGGTACTGCGATGGCTATTCATGCGGCAAAGTCTTGGCCATCGGGTGTCGAAATAACGTTGTGTCCAAGACAAGATGATCAGGCGCAGTTCATGCGTGCCCAGCGAACAAATTCTAGATATTTGCCGGGGATATCTTTTCCAGATAATTTAAGAATACATGCTGCATGGCAAGACCTTTTTTCTCGGGTCAATGAACCCAATCACTTGCTCATTATTGCAACGCCTTTCGCAGGCCTCAAGGACTGTGTCCAATCACTGTTAGCACTGGGTAAGTATCCGCAACATTGGGTTTGGTTATGTAAAGGGATTGATCCTGAAAATGGTCAGTTGACTCACGAAATTTTGGAAGATATATTTCGTAGTCATCCCGAAGCAAAAGCAGTAATTTCAGGAATTCTTTCGGGGCCTAGTTTTGCCATTGAGGTAGCAAAAGGATTGCCCTGTGCATTGACGATTGCCAGCCCCCATCAAGAGTTGTGTCAAATGGTACAACAGGCATTTCACCATGGAAATATGCGCATTTATGCTACAGATGATGTTGTTGGCGTGGAGTTGGGTGGTGCAATTAAGAATATTTTAGCGATTGCAACGGGAATTGCGGATGGCCTTGAACTTGGTTTAAATGCTCGAGCCGCTTTAATTACACGTGGCATGGTGGAGATGACGCGCTTAGGAATTGCAATGGGTGCTCAAGCAGAAACTTTTTCTGGCTTGACCGGACTAGGTGATTTGATATTAACTGCAACGGGCGATCTTTCTAGAAATCGTCAGGTTGGGTTGGCCTTGGCCAAAGGTAAAACACTCGAAGAGGTATTAAAAAATTTAGGCCATGTTGCTGAGGGAGTGCGATGTGCGCATGCGGTACAAGACTTAGCAAAAAAATATCAAGTTGATATGCCTATTGTGCAAGCCGTAGGATCTGTTTTGTCGGGGAAGCTCACTCCGCAACAGGCTGTGTTCGAAATTATGTCGCGTGACCCAAGGCACGAGTAGAGTCTAAACTCCTCCATCAAAAGCATTCTGTCGCCAGGCTTCATAAACCACAATTGCAACTGTATTGGATAAATTAAGACTGCGACTATTGGGCATCATGGGAAGTCGCCAATGGTTAGCATTTGGGATCGCTGCACGGACATCTTGGGGAAGCCCGCTAGTTTCTGATCCGAAGATCAAGTAATCCTTGGGATTAAATTGTGCCTTTCCAAATGAATTACTCGTTTTGGTGGTTAAAGCATGTAATTGACTTGGATTTGGTTTTTCAAGGGCCAAGAATTCTTGCCAATCTCGGTGCACTTGTAAATTGGCAAACTCGTGATAGTCAAGACCAGCGCGTTTTAAACGGGTGCTGTCGAGCGGAAATCCCAGTGGCTCTATGAGGTGAAGCGTACATCCTGTATTGGCACAAAGACGAATAATGTTGCCTGTATTGGGTGGGATTTCAGGGTGAACAAGAACAATATGGAACATTAGTAAAAATCCTTTTTTGCATCTCGGGCAAGGACCCAAAGGGCAATCCATTTTACCCCTTGATCTTTAAGTAAAGACGCAAAGGCATGTAAAACGAATTCACTCAACAAATGGGGCATCACAATGGCAACCCTTAAATTGTGAAGTGTATTCATTTTAGTAACTAGAGGGTTGATATAAAAAGAAGGCAATTTTTCGAGTTGAGAGCCCCCGTTGCCTGTATGAACCATATGGATAATGTCCGTTTGAAATGGGGTTTTCGTTAGCTGGCTCCATTTTTTGGCAAGTTCGAGCGCGAACCAAAAGCCTCGATTTTTAGAGACCTGCAGGTCTTCTGGAAGTGGAATTATTATATCTACTGGCGTCATATGTCGGAAGTTACATATTTGCCAGGCATATAAAATAGCAGGTAGTTTCGCAATGATGCCAAACCTGTTACAAGTTTGAATAAGAGGAATTAAGCGGCTTGATTCATTACTTAAAACAATGGTTTGATCAAATGCCCAATGGGCATAAAAACAATACTTACATACCCAAGTAGGATGCTGTGAGCCACACATAATGCATTTTCTAACTTCATTTAACGTAAGGATGTCTTTTAAACATAGAGAACAGATAGAATCATTTTGTCGAGCATCACATAGAGCACAACAGCTAGGCAATAATTGGTGAATGACGGTAGTTAGTTTTTTTGCGAAAGTTTTTGAACCCATACAAGTTATTATTCAAAGGATGACATTTCATTTAAACACTAACAAGCCGCCATTTTGGCGATGGCTTACGTCAGAACTTTCTGAAAGAATGGCTCAAAACCTGCCATTTATAAAAATCAATCCTCAACATATTTTATGTGTAGGTGGTTTTGAAAAAAGCACCCATCAACTTTTCAAACAAACTTACCCTCAATCAACTTTATCTTCAGATCAAGAAATCAAATTAGGTATTGAACATGTTTTAAACAAGTTAAATCCCTTTAAAAAAAATCAAATGACATTCTTTGATATCGATCAAAATGTTCAAACTGAACGTTTTGATTTGATATGGAGCGGCCCTCTCAAGCGAAATATTGATACATTTCCGCACTTTTTCTCACAGGCAGGGCAACATCTAAAAGTTCATGGACTAATCATGTTTAACTATCTGGGCCCAGATACAGCTAAGGAGTACCGTAGTTTAGTGACGCAAAAGGGATGGCTTGGGCCAGATATGCATGATATTGGAGATCTTTTGACACAGTCTGGATTTGCTGATCCTGTAATGAATATGGAGTATTTAACTTTAGAGTATGAAGATACCGAATTACTCATGAAAGACATGGTGGAGCTTGGCCTTCTCAAAGATCAGGATTTATTATCAGCCTCAATAAGGGAATTTTTCACGGATATCCATCAAGTTAATGAGAAACTGAACCTGACATTAGAAATTGTTTATGGTCATGCATGGAAGGTTCCAAAAAGGGAGCCGGGAGTAACAAGAATCTCACCAGCTGAGATCCTGAAAACTTACAAAAAATAGGTTTTACTCACAAAGTAAACCTCAAAATCCCTTGTATCTCCAAATATCTTCACAAAAGAATAATATAATACATACTCAAATTAAGAAAATCTTCAATTTTTGGGAAGAAAATGAAATTACAGCGCACGTTTACCCTTTGTTTTGCGAGTATTTTAAGTTTTTTATTAACTCCTTTGTCCTATGCTTATAGTGATATGCCAGGAGGTCCGGCAGTTCGACAGTTGAATTTTGCGGCACCTGTGACCAAAATCATGGAAGATATTCATTGGTTGCATTGGTTCATGATGATTATTTGCACAGTCATATTTGTAGTTGTTTTTGGTGCCATGCTGTATTCGATTCTCAAACATAGAAAATCCCTTGGCCATAAACCCGCATCATTTCACGAAAGTACGACAGTAGAAATTATTTGGACAGTTATCCCATTACTTATCGTAATTGGGATGGCTTTGCCAGCAACCAAGACTGTTGTTGCGATGAAAGACACCACGAATGCTGATATCACCATTAAGGCTATAGGTTATCAGTGGAAATGGGGATATGAATATATTAAGGGTGAAGGTGAAGGCATTAATTTCTTGTCGACACTTTCTACACCACGCGAGCAGATTAATAATTTGGAAGAAAAATCAAATACCTATTTGATGGAAGTCGATAACGAAGTCGTAGTACCCGTCAATAAAAAAATCCGGGTGATTACAACTGCCGATGACGTCATTCATGCGTGGACTGTTCAGGGCTTTGGTGTTAAGCAAGATGCGATACCAGGCTTTGTAAGAGACGCTTGGTTTAAGGCTGAGAAGATTGGAACTTACCGTGGCCAATGCTCGGAGTTGTGTGGCAAAGAGCACGCTTTTATGCCAATTGTTGTAAAAGTTGTGTCTGATGCGGACTATTCAGCATGGGTTAGCGCCAAGAAGAAAGAGTTAGCAGCGTTAGCGGACGACCCAAGTAAGACATATACATTGGAAGAACTTAAAGATCGTGGCGCAAAAGTATATGCCGCTAATTGTGCCGTATGCCATCAACCTAATGGTAAAGGTGGCGGCGCATTCCCAGCTTTAGATGGCGATAAAGTGGTTAACGGACCTAAAGAAGGTCAATATCAAGTGCTCTTAAAAGGTAAAAATGCAATGCCAAGTTGGGCGCGTTTATCTGATACAGAACTTGCTGCTGTCATGACTTATACACGTAATTCTTGGAGCAACAAAACAGGTGAAGTGATTCAACCTAGTGACTTTGTTGCTGCGAGAGCTTCGGTTAAATAAATTAATTCATTTTTCAAAGATACTGGAGTAGATATGACAACTGTTACTACAATACCCGATACCGCTCACGGTCATGGTGATCATGATCATGCTCATGCTCATGCAATGCCACATGGATGGAGGCGTTGGTTGTTTGCGACCAACCACAAAGACATCGGCACAATGTATCTCGTCTTTGCTTTGACGAATCTCTTTGCTGGTGGAACGATGGCTTTATTAATTCGTTTAGAGTTATTTCAGCCTGGATTACAGTTTCTCCGCCCTGAATTCTTTAATCAGTTAACCACCATGCATGGTTTGATTATGGTTTTTGGCGCAATCATGCCAGCCTTTGTCGGTTTTGCGAATCTGATGATTCCCTTGCAAATTGGCGCATCAGATATGGCATTTGCAAGGATGAACAACTTTAGTTTCTGGATTATGCCGGTGGCTGGTTTGTTATTGTTTGGATCCTTCTTAGCACCAGGTGGTGCTACAGCTGCGGGTTGGACTTTGTACGCTCCTTTATCCGTGCAAATGGGTCCTGGTATGGACATGACAATTTTTGCGATTCACTTAATGGGGGCCTCGTCAATTATGGGCTCCATTAACATAATTGTGACGATTTTGAACATGCGAGCGCCTGGCTTGTCGCTCATGAAAATGCCTATGTTTTGCTGGACTTGGTTAATTACTGCATATTTATTAATTGCCGTGATGCCTGTTTTGGCTGGAGCTATTACGATGGTTCTAACAGATCGTCATTTTGGAACAAGCTTTTTTTCTGCCGCAGGTGGTGGTGACCCAGTGATGTATCAACACATCTTCTGGTTCTTTGGACACCCAGAAGTTTATATTATGATTTTGCCTGCGTTTGGAATCGTCAGTGAAGTTATTCCTACGTTTGCACGTAAAAAATTGTTTGGATATAGCTCGATGGTGTACGCAACATCTTCTATTGCGATTTTGTCATTCATTGTTTGGGCACACCACATGTTTGCAACAGGTATGCCAGTGACGGGTCAACTTTTCTTCATGTATGCAACGATGTTAATTGCCGTACCGACAGGTGTTAAGGTGTTTAACTGGATTGCAACAATGTGGAGAGGTTCGCTCTCATTTGAAACCCCGATGCTTTGGGCAATTGGATTTATCTTTGTATTTACCTTAGGTGGTTTCACAGGCTTAATTTGTGCGATGGCGCCAATTGATATTGGTATCCAAGATACATATTACGTTGTAGCCCACTTCCACTATGTATTGGTTGCTGGATCTTTATTTGCGATGTTCTCAGGATTTTATTATTGGGCGCCAAAATGGACAGGGTTTATGGTAAATGAAACCCGCGGTAAAGTGCATTTTTGGTCTTCCATGATTTTCTTTAACGTCACATTCTTCCCGATGCATTTTCTAGGTTTAGCAGGTATGCCAAGACGTTACGCAGATTATCCAGTTCAATTTGCTGATTTCAATGCAGTTGCATCAATCGGCGCATTAGGATTTGGTTTATCTCAGCTCTACTTCTTGCTGGCAGTTGTTCTGCCTACATACCGTGGCGGCAAAAAAGCAGAAGCACAAGCATGGGAAGGCGCTGAAGGTTTAGAGTGGACAATTCCATCACCAGCACCATTCCACACTTTTGAAACACCTCCAGTTATCAAGTAATTCTTATATATGGAGAAAACTTCTGCAACAAATAAAAGAATGGCATTTACGCTTCTTAGTATTGCCATTACTTTTTTTATTGCGATTATTATTAAAAAAATGATTTTCGGGTAGATTCCAGATCACATGTTTTCAATAACTACTCTGAACCGTCAAATGCTTATAAGGCTACTTTCAGTAGCCTTATTTATGTTTGGTTTTGGTTATGCCTTGGTACCTGCTTATAAAGCGATTTGTGAGATTACAGGCATTAATGTGGTTACCAATAAAAATGAATACGGTATTCGAGCATATGGTGCAAAAAAGCCAGCTAACGATAATTCACAAATCGATCTAGCGCGCACTATTACAGTAGAATTTGATTCAAATGCCAAAGGTCCACTGCGTTTTAGGCCCGTCAAAAACTATATGGAAGTTCATCCTGGAGAATTAAATCAAATCACGTATGAAGTGGTAAACGAACAAAATAAAGTGGTTGTGGCTCAAGCAATACCGAGTTATGCACCAAAAGTTGCAACTAATCATTTCACGAAGATTGAATGTTTTTGTTTTTCACAACAAACACTCCAACCAAACGAGTCTCGTCAAATGCCAGTAGTCTTTATCATTGACAAGGATTTACCAAAAGATGTGAAGACGATTACTTTGTCGTATACATTTTTTGAGATACAAGGAGCAAATCCAGTGGTTAGGGGAGAAGTCAAACCCTCAAAAATATAGGGTTGATATGTCTAAAGACAATGAAGTATTACGTTTTTTTAAATCCATGAAAGCAGTGTTTTGGGGATTTTTAGGAGTAAGAAAAGGAAGTGGGCAGGAAGAAGATATGGCCTCCCTGACATTTGTTCATGTAATAATTGCAGGTGTAGTTGGCGTGGTCATTTTTATGTCAGTCCTACTTTTAATAGTAAAAGCAGTTTTAGCAAAATAATTTTTTTAAGTTTAATTTTTAGGAGAGCAATATGTCCTCAACACCAACTCAAGCACCATATTACTTTGTGCCTGAGCCATCTCACCATCCTGTACGAGCGAGTATTGGATTGTTGGCTTTTGGTATCGGTATGTCACAATGGGTTAATGGCCACCAGTGGGCCGCCTACCTAACACTAGCCGGTGTGTTGTGGTTATTGTTTGTGTTGTATCAGTGGTTTGGAGACGCGATTCGCGAATCCGAGGGTGGTTTAAACAGCGTCAACGTAGACGTATCTTATCGCTGGGCGATGAGTTGGTTTATTTTTTCTGAAATCATGTTTTTTGGTGCTTTTTTCTCCTCCTTGTTTTATGCAAGAAGCATTGCAATGCCATGGTTAGGCGATATTGACAATCAGTTGATTTGGCCTAATTTTGCAGCTAACTGGCCTAATGCTGGACCTGGTGGATTAGTTGAAGCTTTTAAAACAATGGGCCCATGGCCAATTCCGACAATCAATACAGCCATTTTGCTTACTTCAGGTTTAACAGTTACCTGGGCGCACCATGCCTTGCGTGAGAATCATCGTAAGCAAGCCATTACAGGCCTTGCCCTTACAGTTGCGTTAGGATTTATATTCGTGTGTTTTCAAATGTATGAATATATTCATGCATATTCTGAATTGAACTTAAAGCTCACTTCAGGCATTTATGGCTCAACCTTCTTCTTATTGACAGGTTTTCACGGATTTCATGTGACCTTAGGTGCGATCATGTTGGCGGTGATTTTGCGCCGCCTGATTAAAGGCCACTTTACAGCAGATAATCATTTCGGGTTTGAAGGTGCAGCATGGTATTGGCACTTTGTCGACGTCGTATGGTTAGGCCTGTATTTACTTGTATATTGGATGTAAAAAAACCGCTGCGATGCAGCGGTTTTTTTTATTCCCTATTATTGTCCGACTTTAATGCCCGTACTTTGAATCCACCCTAAGTAGTGGGCAAGCCATACTGATGCAAATAAAAGTATGGAAAGACCAATCCTGATGAAGAGTGAACGTACCATATTAGAACTCGAGCCTTTATCACGCATCATAAAGAAGAGTGCAGAACCAAGGCTAGTTAAAATACAAATAAAGATGATTGGGATAAGAATTTTCATAAATGGGCACTTGCTGAATTAATGATTGTATCTAGAATTATTCAGGATATCAAAAAAAGACCAATCGCATTTATTGCGATGCTGTGCCTAGTCATTTTAGGTGTTGAATTGGGATTATGGCAATTGCGAAGAGCGACAGTCAAAATAGAGCAAGCTCAAGCGATTCATGAAAAAGCAAATTTACCTATACTTATTGCAAGTGAAAAAAGTTGGACTTTAGAGCAAGCACTTTACTATCGTATGCAGGCGACAGGCTATTGGATCCCAGAGGAAGGGATTTGGCTAGCAAATCGCCCCCACCCACTAGGAAAAGATCCCAAAACCGGAATTGCAACAGGCTTTAATTTGCTGATGCCCTTGCGTTTAGACTCAAAGCCTGAAATGACCTTATGGATTAATCGTGGCTGGGTGCCCAGAAATTTTCAAGAAATGAATCAAGTACCAAGCATTAGAACAAATAAAGAAAAAGTTAGCATTGAAGGCATTGTATTTGCTGATAGTGGCAAAACGTATCAGCTTTCACCAGAAACACTCAGCCGCGCAAGTGACGGCTTAAAAATACAAGAAAATCTCGTCTTAAGCGAAAAAGAAGCATTGAGTGGGCGTGTATTGCCATTTGTTGTCCGTATGCAAAATTCCCCTAAAGAAGATGGTTTAGATCAAACTTTACCCACCCTGAAAAGTGGAGTAAACACCCATTATGGGTATGCTTTCCAATGGTTTGGATTGGCAGTAATGACCTTTTTATATTGGGTATTTACAACTTTTCGCAAAAGATCTCAATCATTGCGATAATAGTTATTTATTCAAACACGTAAGATGCAAAATCAAGAACACTTAATTCCCGCTAGCAAAGCAAACGCCTCTGAAAGACGCAAATCTGGCATGTGGCAAATGTGGTTGATTATCGTCATCTTTGCAGCCCCAGTCATTGCTTCTTATGTTACCTTTTATGTGATCAAGCCAATGGGAGGAAAAACGAATTATGGTCAATTGGTTTACCCCGTTCAGTCGGCACCTGAAGACTCTTTAATGCCTGTAGTGTATGGGAAATGGACCTTGTTATTAGCTAGGCCTGCAGCAACTTGTGAACAAGATGAAGAAAACTGTGTCAAGCTTCTTTATCTGATGCGTCAAGTTAGGGCATCACTTGGAAGAGACGTGGGCCGCTTGCAAATTGTTTGGGTCAACACAGATAATGCCCCAGTAAGCCAATCGCTCAAGGAAGCTTATGATGAAAAACAGGCGGGAGTAAAGATCGTCAATATTCCCTCAAAGGCCTCATCAAAGCAAGAATTACTTGACTGGTTAGCAATGGATGATTCATCTGATGCTATCCAGTTATTAGATCCAAGAGGAGCACGCATGATGAGATTTCCAGTAAAGCCTCAAGCTCCAGAGTTTCCGAAGATGCGCAAAGATATTGAAAAGTTACTGAAGTGGAATCCAACTGGCAAGTTGGGTAATTAACTTGAAAAAGGTAAACACATGTCTTGGCAACTGATAACTCAATTAGGAGTAATTGCGTTGTTGCTTGCATCAATGCCACTGATGTATATGGCCTATCAAGGTAAGTTACAAAACTTAAAACAATTTATTTGGGCGCTTGTTTTTTTTACCTTTGACTTAATTCTATTTGGGGCATTTACACGATTAACTGACTCTGGACTTGGTTGCCCAGATTGGCCAGGATGTTATGGTCACTCAAACCCTCTCTTAGCAATGGGACAAATTCAAGAAGCGCAAACACAGATGCCATTTGGACCTGTGACTGTGAGTAAAGCTTGGATTGAAATGTTGCATCGTTATTTTGCGAGTGGCGTTGGATTTTTAATTTTGACTTTAACCCTACTGGCGTGGAAAAAACGAGATATTTTTGGGAAAAGGTTTTTTGCTTATTCGCTAGGGTTATTGATTTTGGTTTGTTTACAAGGTGCCTTTGGAGCCTTCACCGTTACACTGCGTCTTCAGCCCCTGATTGTTTCCTTACATTTAATGTTTGCATTACTGCTCATCATGGGGTTAACTGCCTTAACCGAAGTGACGAATCAAGGCCAAAACATACAAAAGCCAAAAAAATATCATACCTCGATCGTCTTGCTGGTTATTGTGGTGGTGTTGAGTCAAACATTTTTAGGTGCTTGGGTGAGCACAAACTACGCTGTGTTAGCCTGTAGTGGTTTCCCAACGTGTAATGAAGTGTGGTTACCTGGAATGGACTTTATGAATGGATTTACGTGGTGGCGTGAATTAGGTAAAACAGCCTCAGGGGAGTATTTGTCTATTGAGGCTTTAGTGGCAATCCATTGGACACATCGTCTAGGCGCATTGATTACTACATTGACTGTGATTTGCTTTTTATTTTTCCTGGCAAAAATCAAGAATGAAGGTAATCAAGCTTGGCAGGGACACTCCACCTTTTGGGGAAGATTTGTAGGGGTGGTTTTGCTTACACAAATTTTCAGTGGGCTTTCAAATGTTATTTTTGAGTGGCCAATGATTGCTGCTTTAATACATACCGGTGGGGCGACGGCTTTATTGATTGGCCTGACTAAGTTGTTATTACTCTCTGCTCAAAAGCCTGCATTAACATGACTCAAATGACCTTAACTCGAACCAAATGGCGTAATTTGTATGCCCTAACGAAGCCACGAGTAACGCAATTGGCGGTTTTTTGTGCGATTATTGGGATGTTTTTAGCAACCCCAGGTATGGTGCCTTGGTCTGTTTTAATTGGGGCATCGTTTGGCATTTTGCTATTAGCAAGCGCCGCTTTTGCGGTGAATTGTTTGATTGAGCAAAAGGTAGATGCCAAAATGAAACGAACTGCTTGGCGGGCGTCAGCAACAGGCGAGGTCAGTACTTCTGAAATAGTTATTATGTCTGCTGTCTTAGGCGTGCTTGGTTCAGTGATGCTATGGTTTTTTGCGAACCCCTTGACCATGTGGTTAACCATATTAACTTTTGTTGGTTATGCAATTATTTATACATGGTTTTTAAAGCCTGCCACATCACAAAATATTGTGATTGGTGGTCTATCTGGGGCGATGCCTCCAGCATTAGGATGGGCAGCTGTAGCTAATGAAGTGCCGCCGGAAGCATGGCTGCTCGTACTCATTATTTTTGTCTGGACCCCCCCACATTTCTGGGCTTTAGCGTTATATCGTCGTGAAGATTATGAGAAATCTGAATTGCCAATGTTACCCAACACGCATGGGGAGCAATATACTTTGTTACATATTGTTCTCTACACATTGATTATGTTGGCAGCATCGATTCTTCCTTATGTGTATGGAATGAGTGGCTTAGTGTATTTGTTTAGTGCGTTGATTTTAGGGTTTGTATTTTTAGGATATACAGTTAAGCTGTATAGGAACTATTCAGATGCCCTTGCGAAAAAAACATTTAAGTACTCTATTTGGTATCTCTCTTTATTATTTGGGGCTCTATTGATTGATCACTATGTTTAATAGAAACACTAAACTGTTATTGATGGTGTTTTTGAGCATCATTACCTTGATATCTTGTTCACAAAAAATCAAATTTAATCATGTTGATATTACAGGATCAACATCATTTGTACCTGCATTTGAACTGCAAGACCATCATGGACAAGTACGTCATCTAGAGGACTTCAAAGGAAAGATACTGATTGTTTTCTTCGGTTATACACAATGCCCTGATGTCTGCCCTTCAACAATGTTTGAAATGCAAAGAGTGATGGCCTTGATGGGTAAGGATGCTGATCAAATACAGGTAGCTTTTATTACTTTAGATCCCGAGAGAGATACTTTGGAATTATTAGAAAAATATGTACCGAGTTTTGGTACAAGGTTTTTAGGCTTAAGACCAGCAGCTCCAGAGGCTTTAGAGCAGGTTGTTAAAGGTTATAAGGTATTTTATCAAAAAGTGTCAGGAAAAGATCCTCAGTACTACACGATTGATCATACGGCGGGCAGTTACGTGATTGATAAAAATAGTCAATTACGACTGTTTGTAAAACACAACCAAGGTGAAAAGGCTCTTGCCGAAGATTTAAAGCAGCTTTTAAAAATGAATTAACGGCTAGCGGAAAGATGCATACGCATTTTTTTTAATGCTGCAACTTCAATTTGACGCACCCGCTCAGCAGAAATATTAAGCTCAGCAGCAAGGTCATGAAGCGTTAATGAAGCTTGACCTGAATCATTTGATAGCCATCTTGCTGAAATAATTCGTTTACTTCGATCATCAAGAATGTGAAGAGCAGCATCCAAGCCAGAGGTTTCTAGTTCGATGCCCTCTTTACGAATCAATACTTCCGTTGGCTCTAGGCTAGAGTCGGACATCCAAGCACCGATTTCCTTTGGGCTATCTTCATCATGATCTGGCTCCAACTGAATATCATGACCACCTAAACGAATTTCCATATGCTTGACGTCGTCAGCTTTCACATCTAAGGCTTTTGCTAAAGCATTAATTTCATCATCAGACATCGCATTTAAATGAGGCTTGTTGCTTCTCAAATTAAAAAAGAGCTTACGTTGAGGCTTCGTTGTAGCAACACGCACTAAGCGCCAATTTTTAAGAATAAATTCATGGATTTCAGCCTTAATCCAATAAAGAGCATAAGAAACGAGACGAGTTCCTTGGGATAAATCGTATTTTTTTACGGCTTTCATGAGGCCAATATTGCCTTCTTGAATTAAATCCGCATGGGGTAACCCGTAGCCTAGATATTGTCTAGATACTGAAACAACAACACGCAAATGACTTAAAACAAGTTTACGAGCAGCATCTAAGTCATTCTTTTCAGCCAAATCTTTAGCTAATTGAATCTCTTCTGAGGCAGTTAACATAGGCATTTGGTTAACCGCTGAAATATAAGCATCAAGCGTACCTACCCCGCCATGAGGCAAGCTTGGCATTAGTGGAATCAGTCCACTGGACAACTGAGGGTTTGTACTTGGTATAGCAGGGTTATTCATACCCATATTCTAGCACTCATTTAACGAGAGTGCCAATGAATTTTAAACACCTAAGTTATTGATAGGTATAGTTAAATAATAGATATTATTCGTTATTAATGAGTTCTTTGGCAAAATCTTGGGCAGAAAATGCCTGAATTTGTTCCATTTTTTCCCCGACACCTAACCCCATGATTTGTGGAAAGTGGAGGGTGGGTCGCAGAGCGTGGGCGATAGCACAAAGTACACCCCCTTTGGCAGTGCCATCTACTTTGGTAATAATTAAGCTTGAAAGGGTTAAAGCTTCATGAAAAGCCCTGACTTGGGTCAAACCATTTTGGCCTGTATTTCCGTCTAAAACGAGAATGGTTTGATGGGGAGCAGTAGGAATGAGTTTTTGAATGACACGCTTGACCTTTTTAAGCTCTTCCATGAGGTTGGCTTGGGTTGCTAAACGTCCTGCAGTATCGATGATTAAAACATCAACTTCACGAGCAAGAGCAGCCCCTATTGCGTCATGGGCAACAGTCGCAGCATCGCCACTAGATTGCACAATCACATCAACAGCGTTGCGTTTGCCCCATTCACCAAGTTGTTCGCGTGCAGCGGCTCGAAACGTATCGCCAGCAGCCAAAAGTACTTTTTTACGTTGGTTTTGTAATGCATGGCAAAGTTTGCCGATGGTTGTTGTTTTACCCGCCCCGTTAACACCAACAATCAACCAAATCTCAGGGGTGTGAGTAGGGATATGCTTACTTAACGGATTAATATTAAACTCTAAGGGGTAGAGGAGTTCGGCAATTAAAATTTGGAGTCTAGTTTTTAGTTCAGTGGTTTCGGTAATTTTTTCTTTTTTTGCAATGGCACGTAAATTTGTAATTAATTCTTGTGTAGCATTAATACCGACATCGGCCAATAAAAGCGACTCTTCTAGAGATTCGAATAGCTCTTCATCAACCTTGGGGCGGTTAAATAGAGAAGATAAAGTTTTTCTTAAACCAAACATAGAATTATTTTACAGATGAAATTTGAATAAAGGTAATTCATAGTGAATCAATATAAGACCAGTAGACTTTGTGTCAATTTAAAACAACTATTTTTCTGTGCTTTCATTTTATTAATTCCACATTTGGGGAATGCGCAGAAAAAGGAGTTTACACATGAGACTACGCTAGAAAATGGCTTAAAAGTGATTGTGAAGGAAGATCATAGGGCGCCAACAGTTGCGCATATGGTTTGGTACCGAACTGGTTCAATCGATGAAACGATGGGCACAACAGGAGTAGCCCACGTACTTGAGCATATGATGTTTAAAGGAACAAAGACTCTAGGGCCTGGCGAGTTTTCAAAAAAAGTTGCAGCGCTTGGAGGGAGAGAAAATGCATTTACTAGCAATGACTACACCGCATATTTTCAACAAATTGAAAAATCATATTTGCCGGAAATGATGCGCTTAGAAGCAGACAGAATGCACAATTTAGTGCTTTCTGAAGAGGAGTTTAAAAAAGAAATCAAAGTGGTCATGGAGGAAAGAAGGTTAAGAACTGATGATCAGGCTTCTGGATTGTTGTATGAGCAATTTATCGCAACCGCTTATAACTCCGCACCAAATAGAAATCCAGTTATTGGTTGGATGGAGGATTTGAAAAATATGACGTATTTGGATGCCCAAAATTGGTATAAAAAGTGGTATACGCCAAGTAATGCCATTTTAGTTGTTGTAGGGGATGTTGATCCTAAGCAAGTATTTGAATTGGCTAAGAGCACGTATGGAAAAGTACCCAAGCAAATATTAGAAGACAGAAAAGTACAAGGAGAGCCAGAACAAAAAGGTATCAAGCGTTTTAGTTTAAAAGCCCCTGCAGAAAATATAGTTGTGATGATGGGTTGGAAAGTCCCAAAAGTGATAGATGCAAATATTGATGTTGTGGATCCCTGGGCTTTAGAGGTATTGGCTGGTGTCTTGGACGGCAATCAAAATACAAGATTGAACCGTATTCTTGTGAAAGAAAAAAATATTAGTACTGGCGTGAATGCAGGTTCGGATGCGATTAGCAGAAGCGAGCAATTATTTATGATTAGTACCGTTCTTGCCAAAGGAAAAACCCCTGCTATATTTGAGACAGAAGTGAAAAAAATCATTGCAGATATTGCTCAAAATGGTATTAAAGCTGATGAATTAAAGCGCGTCAAAATTGCAGTAACAGCATCACAAATCTACAAAAGAGACTCAGTTTTTGGACAAGCAATGGAAATTGGTTCTTTAGAAGTAGTGGGGATTCCTTGGAACAAAATAGATGCATTGACCGATAAAATTCGTGAGGTAACTGCAGATCAAGTACAAGCGGTCGCGAAAAAATATTTAATTGACGATCGTTTAACTGTGGGAGTTTTAGATCCTCAGCCGATTGACCCACAAAAAAAATTAGCAAATCAAGCAGCATCTGCATCCATCAAACATTAAGGTAAAGAAAATGCGTATTCATCAAATGAATCTGAAGAACATTTTGATTGGACTATTAGGTGTTTTTATACAAGGACAGGTATTCGCAACATTACCTATTCAAAAAATTGATTTACCCACTGGCGCTAAATTATTTTATGTAGAGGCACGAACCATCCCGATGGTCAATATTGGAATCGATTTTCCGGGCGGCTTTGCTCATGACCCAAAAGATCGCATTGGCGTTGCTAATTTCACTTCTGTATTAATGAACAAAGGCTCCAAAATTAATGGGGTAGAGAAAAATGAAGCTTTTATTGCCGACAGCATTTCTGAATTAGGGTCGATGGTTGCCTTCACATCCGGCAAAGAGATATCATCAGTTCGTATGAAAACACTTAGTACACCAGAAGTTTTAAACCCATTGATATCACAAGCGAGCGAGATGCTGGCATTTCCGATATTTTCAAAGAAGATTTTAGAAAGAGAGAAGACCATTGAAATTAGTGGACTTTTAGAAAGCCAAACAAAGCCTGAATATATTATGGCAAAGCAATTTAAAAAAATGATTTATCGAGATAATCCTTTAGGTAATGAGCAAAGTGTTAACTCGATTAAAGCTGTATCTATAGAAGATTTGAAAAAATTTCATCAGACCTATTATCGTGCTGATCAAATGAACGTTATGATTATTGGTGATGTGAGTCTAGAGCAAGCAATCGAAATTGGTAACAAGTTAACGAAAAACTTACCAAAGACAGGGGCTTCTAAATTATTGATTCCCCCATTAAGTCCCCTACCAACACAAGATGTATCTCAACGGGAAATAAAAATTTCTCACCCATCGCAACAGGCACATATACAACTGGGCATGACAAGCCCGCCCCGAAAAGACCCAGACTATTTCCCTTTACTAGTAGGTAACTATGTCTTGGGTGGTGGCGGTTTTGTCTCAAGGTTGATGAATGAAATTAGAGAAAAAAGAGGACTTGCCTATAGTGTTTCAAGCTATTTTTATCCAGCGAAAAATTCAGGGTATTTTGTAGCCGGTATGCAAACAAAAAAAGATCAATCTGACGAATCCGTTAAATTATTAAAAGATACGATTCAAACATTTGTGAATCAAGGGCCTAACGACGAAGAAGTTCAGGCGGCCAAAAGTAATTTAATCAATGGATTCCCTTTAAGAATTGATAGCAATAGTAAGTTACTAGACAACTTATCGGCAATTGCCTGGTTTGATTTACCACTAAATACCTTGGATGAGTGGACCAATGAGGTTAAAAAGGTTACAAAAGATGATATTAACAAAGCATTTCAGAAAAATTTAGACATGAATAAAATGATAACGGTGGTTGTCGGAGGCCAATGAAAAACCCCGGGATGAAACCTCAGCGCGTTCGTATCATTGGTGGATTTTGGCGAAGTCGTCTCGTTGATATTGTTTCTGTTCCAGGATTAAGACCCTCAACAGATCGCGTACGGGAAACAGTTTTCAATTGGTTAAACCCGTATATAGCGGATGCCAAAGTTATTGATTTATTTGCCGGTACTGGGATTTTAGGCTTGGAAGCCTGTTCACGAGGTGCTAAAGAAGTTATCTTGATTGAAAAATCCCCATTGGTAGCGCAGGCATTACAAGCTAATTTAGAAAAACTCAAACCCTATCCTGAAAACGCGCGTATTGAATGTATTTCAATGGATGCTTTACAGTGGTTAAAAAAACAAGAACAAATAGTCGTTGATATTATTTTCTTAGATCCGCCTTTTGACCAGGTTGGTCTTCTTGAAGAAGCTTTGCAATTAATTGCGTTAAAGACAAATAGTGACAAGATGCCTATTATTTATGTAGAATCTAGCTCAAAGTTGGATAAAGAGGCAATTCTTGGTAACTTACCGGGTTGGGTTGTACAAAAGCAATTAGTTGCAGGTGCTGTTCGGGCAAATATCCTCAGATATCGCGACGAGCAGTAGGACTTGATTATTTAAAGGGAGTGGCATCATGACTATAGCTGTATATCCTGGGACTTTTGATCCTTTTACGAGAGGTCATGAAGACTTGGTTAGAAGAGCCTCTTCTATTTTTGAAGAGCTGGTCGTTGGGGTTGCTGATAGTAAAAATAAGAAGCCGATTTTTGATTTACAAGAGCGCATACAGATTGCCCAAGAAGTTTTAGGCCATTATCCTAATGTTCGTATCGAGGGTTTTAGTGGGTTATTAAAAGATTTTGTACGTAAAAATAATGCCAGGGTGATCTTAAGAGGATTACGTGCCGTATCTGATTTTGAATATGAGTTTCAGATGGCAGGCATGAATAGATATTTAGTGCCAGATGTGGAAACTTTATTTTTAACACCATCTGATCAATATCAATTTATTTCTGGTACTTTTGTCCGTGAAATCGCCATGCTTGGTGGAGACGTGAGTAAATTTGTCTTCCCATCAGTAGAAGCATGGCTGATGAAAAAAAATAATATGGATCAAGAGTAATCATGGCATTAATGATCACTGACGATTGCATTAACTGTGATGTTTGTGAGCCAGAATGCCCCAATGATGCCATTAGCATGGGGCTTGAGATTTATGAGATTGATCCACATCGCTGCACTGAATGTGTGGGGCACTATGACAAACCACAATGTCAAATTGTGTGTCCTATTGCTTGTATTCCTTTTAATCCAGAGTATTTAGAAGATAAATCTCAGTTATTAGAAAAATATAAAATCTTACAAAATAAATAACTTATTGTGTATGTAAGTCTTTCATCGCTGAACTTGGATCTTCAGAAACCATTGCAGTAAATACTTGCATGACTTTATCGAAGGTGGATTCAATCAGTGCCAAGTCTTTTTGAGGGGGTTTCTTAAGCACATAGCTCGCCACTTCTTGATGAGGGCTGCCCTCAGGAGCAAAGTCCCTAGGATGGCCAATACCAATGCGTAAACGCCAATAGTCAGGCGTGCTGAGATGAGCAGAAATACTTTTAAGTCCGTTATGGCCCCCAGTACCGCCACCAAACTTGAGTCTTGTAATACCTGCAGGTAAATCGAGTTCATCATGCATAACCAAAATTTGGCTAGGCTCAATTTGGTAAAACTTGGCAACCCTACCAACAGATTCACCACTCAGATTCATAAAAGTTTGAGGCTTTAAAAGCCACAAAGGAGATTGTTTTTGAGAGGCCTTGGCTAATTGCCCTTTAAGAGATTTTTCACTTGCAAATGAGCATGATAAATATCGAGCCAATTGATCACAAAGCCAAAAACCAGCATTATGCCTGTCTGAGGTATGTTCATCACCGGGATTGCCGAGGCCAACAATTAATTGAATCATGGAATAACTTTAAACGAATAATGGGAGGAAGGTCTATAAATAAAAAACCCGCCATAAAAAACTGGCGGGTTTTTGTTCAAGACAAGCAATTACTCTTTGCCTTCTTTATCCTTCAGTTTAGTTGCTGCTGGAGCCGCTGGGGCTTCAGGTGCAGCAGTTGGTTCTGGCTCAGCCTTAACTTTTGGCTCTCTTGCTACGGCTACAGCTGGGTTTTCTTGTTCAATATGCAAACTTAAGCTAACACCTTTTGGAAGGGTGATATCTTTTGCATGAAAAGCGTGTCCAAGTTCAATCGTAGAAAGATCAACTTCAATAAACTCTGGCAAATCAGATGGCAGGCAAATGATTTCAAGATCATTAAAGATGTGGTTTACAACACCACCACCAACTTTTACTGCTGGAGATAATTCATCACCTTTAAAGTGAAGAGGAACCTTAATATGTACTTTTTGCTTTGCGTCAATGCGCTGAAAGTCAATATGAAGTACAAGTGGTTTAAAAGGATGCATTTGATAATCACGCAACAAAGCTTGTTGCACTTTACCGGCCACTTCTATTTCTAAAACAGATGAATGGAAGGCTTCTTTTTTTAAAGCATGGAAAAGAGCGTTATGGTCTAATTCCACTGCTTGCGGTAATTCTGTTCCACCATAAATAATACCTGGTGTTTTTCCAGAGTTGCGCAGGCGGCGGCTCGCACCAGTGCCCTGTACGCTACGTTCGTAGGCGACGACTTTCATATAAAACTCCTTAAGGTTTGTTTCTTACCTCTTTTGAGATAAGTCTTTCCTGTTCGCGACCAAGCAGAAAAGTCCTCTATTATAGCTTTTTTCTAGGTATTTGACTAGTCAGTTTCAGTAAACATCGAAATAACTGAATCACCGCGACTAATACGCAGAAGAGTCTCGCCCAATAAGGGGGCTACAGAAAGAGTTCTAATTTTAGGGCTTGATTTAGCTAAATCGCTTAATGGGATAGTGTCGGTAACCACGACTTCGTCAAGAGCGGACTCCATGATTCTAGCAACAGCATTACCCGAAAGGACCGGATGGGTGCAATACGCCATGACATTTTTAGCGCCGCGTTGTTTTAAAACTTCGGCGGCCTTGCATAAGGTCCCACCGGTATCAATCATGTCATCCATAATGACGCATCTACGACCCTCAACTTCACCGATCACATGCATTACTTCTGACACATTGGCTTTGGGGCGACGTTTATCAATAATTGCTAAATCACAACCCAATTGTTTTGCTAGAGCTCTTGCTCTAACAACACCGCCAATGTCAGGTGAGACAACCAAGAGGTCGCCATTATTTTTATTTTGTAAGTCAGCTAACAAAATGGGGGATGCATAAATGTTGTCTACAGGAATATCAAAAAACCCTTGAATTTGATCAGCATGAAGATCCATCGTTAGAACGCGACCCACACCGGCTACGGATTGGAGCATATTTGCAACTAAGCGCGCAGAAATCGCAACCCTAGCTGAACGTGGCCGACGATCTTGTCTCGCATATCCGAAGTAAGGAATCACTGCGGTTATTGTACTTGCAGAAGCTCGTTTTAGTGCATCGACCATGATCATTAATTCCATCAAATTATCATTGGTAGGGGCACAAGTTGGTTGTAGAACCACGACATGTTTACTTCTTACATTTTCTTGAATCTCAACCTGAATTTCCCCGTCAGAAAACCTTCCCACCATTGCTTTTCCAAGTTCAAGACCAAGATAGTCAGCCACGGACTTTGCTAATACAGGATTTGCATTACCCGTAAAAATGGCCATTGACTCGTTACTCATAGTTTCTCCGATAAGGGGGCATGCAAGGATAAATTTGCTTGGGGGGGATTGATTGATGGGTACATAACAGATAGGTGGCAGAGGAGGAAGGACTCGAACCTTCGAATGCCGGAATCAAAATCCGGTGCCTTAACCAACTTGGCGACTCCCCTCTTGTATGTTGACACTAGAATCTAAATTATAAGCCGAGTGATGCGAAAGGCCTTTAACTTTAAAACCATGCCACATAGGTGGAAGATTTGATAAACACTGCTCCAATGATGTTTGGCTAGGAATCTCACAAAATACCGAACTTCCAGACCCACTCATCAATGGACGAGAGTTTGGAAATTGATTTTCCAACCACTCCAGAGCCATCGAAACTTCCGAAAACATTTGCGTTGCAACAGCTTGTAGATCATTATTGAACTGCATATGACTAGCGTATTGCGCTTCAAAGTCAATTATTGTAATCGGTGATCGATTACGCGTCAAACTGCTTGATGAAAAAATGGTTTTTGTTGGGATGCAAACACCTGGATATATCACCAAATAAGAGGATTTTCTGAGCTTTATCTCCTGTAAAACATCACCAATACCCTCAACAAAAGCATTTTTACCAAATAAGAAAAAGGGGACATCGGCACCTAGGCGCACCCCGATAGCCATTAAATCTTGAGTGGAAAGCTTTAATTTCCAAAGCTGATTTAACCCCATGAGAGTGCTTGCGGCATCTGAAGATCCCCCTCCTAAGCCCGCCCCCATTGGAATTCTTTTATCAAGGTCAATATCTACGCCAAGCTTTAATTGGTAAGTATCTTGTAATAGGCGCGCAGCTTTAATGACAAGATCTTCTTCTGGGGGGACATTGGGCAAAGGATTGATACGACAAATCTGAGAGTCCGCTCGTAAACGAAGTTTTACAGTATCCGAAAGGTCAATGAGGTGAAAAACGCTCTGTAACAAGTGGTAGCCATCAGGGCGCCTGCCGGTGACATGTAAAAAGAGATTTAATTTTGCGGGGGCACAGACATGTAAAAAATGAGAAGACATTTAATTAATCAATGATAAGTCTGACTTCAATATCACCATCTTGGTTAGACCGAGTCATATTTAATTTTTGTAATTTGTTATTCGTATCCCAAGTGTACTTGAGTGACCAACCATCTTGGGAAATTTCAGTGACCTGTCCTGAATCATTGCGCTTCACGGTGCCAGGTGATCCTGGGCGTGTAAATCCAGAAAGCCAAGCAGATAAACCACGCGCTGGAATCGGCAATTGTGTCGCTTGAAACACGAGTAAATCTGCATCGATGGCGGTTAAAACTTCCCCTTTTTGTTCCAAGGTCGCTCGGCTGGGGGTGACGTTGATTTTCGCAATTGAAACACCTAAAGGACCGCGAATATCCAGATTATCATTGAGATTCTCATGGGTAAGTGAAAAAGATCCACTGCCACCATTTGAAGATTGGTTATTATTTATTTTGACAGCAAAACGACCATCCCATTGACGAGATATAGACTCATCAAATAGCTCAGTGCTTGCCCAGTCAGGTCTTAAGCGTTTTAAAGTTTCACGCAGGGTCGCATGACTGGCATTGATAGATTCGGCCTTGCGCCACACCTTTTCCGCTTCGTCTACTTGCTTATTAACCCACAGGACCTCACCAAGGTGAGCTCCTACTTCAGCTTCAGCTAATTGGGTAAATGATTGCGTGAGGTACTGAATGGCTAAATCATTTTTGCCTAATCGATAATAAGCCCACCCAAGACTATCAAGAATGTAAGGGTCGCTTGGCGAAATGGTATTTGCCTGCTGTATTAAACGCAAGGCTTCGATTAAATTAATATTTCTATCGGCATATGAGTACCCTAATGCATTCAAAGCACTTGCATCCTTGGGATTTTGCTTAATAATCGATAGCAATATTTTTTCCATATTGGCAAAGTTACCTAATTTCTCTTCGCCTAAAGCATAAATAAATAAGATATTGGTATTTTTAGGTAAGGGATTAAGTGCATTAATGATTCGTGCAATGGCAACATTGGAGACATCTTGATTATTCGATTTACCAATAATTGGGAGTAATTGGGTAAAGAATTCATCACGTTTGGCAGGGGTTTGAGTCTTTAAGTATTTAATCGTAGGTTCAACAGCCTCATTCCATTTGTTGTTAAACATCAGTAATGTTAAAAACACTTCTTTTGAGTTGGTGTCACTATCAGGCGTTAACTCATCCCATAAACGAGCGGCTTCTAGTGAGGCCGCTGGGGATTGAGCCGCCAAAGCAATTTCCATCGCATGTTGTGCAATTTTTGGATTGCGCGTATTTTTGGCTAAATTAAACATGGTTTGGTATGAAAGACTTACATCACCACGCTGTAAGGCAACCTCAGCCGCCAAAAATTGGAATATTTCACTGGCATACCGTTCATTAGCATTTAATGGGTTTTGAACTTGAGCAATGCTTGGAGAAATGAAAAAATATGGCATGATGCTAATCATGCACAGCATCAAAAATCGGCTAAATTGGTTTAAATTGTTTTTAAGCATTTGTCTATTCTATATAACTCTGAATTATTCTTCTTAATATGCCTGAATTACCAGAAGTAGAAGTGACCAAATTGGGTATTTCTCCTCAAATAGAGGGGAAAACAATCACAGAAGTAATCATTCATGATGGTCGTTTGAGATGGCCTGTCCCGGAGAAATTATCTCGAATACTAATCGGACAAAAATGTCTAATGATTAGGCGTCGGGGGAAGTATTTACTTTTTCACTTTGATTCAGGTGTCATGCTTTTACATTTAGGTATGACAGGCGTATTACGCATTCAGAAAAAGCATGAAGCGCCTAAAAAATATAATCGTGTTGAATTTCATTTTGGGGAGATTGCATTGCGACTGCATGATCCAAGAAAATTTGGCTCAATTCATTGGCATGCAAAAAAGGATGGGCCTGTAGAAAATTTTGCTCTACTTCAGAGGCTTGGAGTAGAGCCATTTGAGCAAGAATTTTCTGGCGATATTGGTGGCGAGCTTCTTTATAAAAAATCGCGAGGGCGAAAAATTTCTGTGAAGCAATATTTACTCAGCGGACAAATTGTTGTTGGGGTCGGTAATATCTATTGTTCAGAAAGTTTGTTTGAGGCCAAAATTAACCCCAAAAGAGCGGCTGGAAAAATATCTAAACAATCCTATATTCGTTTAGGGGAAGCAGTGCGTATGGTCTTAAAAAAAGCCATACAGGCTGGCGGGAGTAGCCTTAAAGATTTTGTACATAGTGATGGTGAGCCGGGACATTTTATGGTGATGACTAAAGTATATGATCGAGTTGGCTTGCCCTGTAAAGACTGTGGGACTACGATACAGCAAATTACTCAAGGTCAACGCTCAACCTACTACTGCCCAAGTTGTCAAAAGTGAGTAATTTCGCCTCTACACTCATTCAGTGGCATGGTGAGCATGGGAGAAGTGGACTACCCTGGCAGGGCCAGAAAGACCCTTATCGTGTTTGGTTGTCAGAAATCATGCTCCAACAAACGCAGGTATCGACAGTTAAAGATCGCTATATTGAGTTCATTAATAGGTTCCCAACAGTCGATGATTTGGCAAATGCATCTGCGGATGATGTGATGGCATTATGGGCGGGACTTGGCTACTATACAAGGGCGCGTAATTTACATACTTGTGCAAAAATCATTGTGGAAAAATTTGCAGGTAAATTTCCGCAGCAAGCAGAAGAACTATGTCAGCTTCCCGGCATTGGAATGTCCACAGCCGCCGCAATTGCTTCTTTTTGTTTTGGGGAAAAAATCAGCATATTAGATGCCAATGTCAAACGACTATTAGCGAGGTATTATGGAGTTGAGCAAGATATAAAAAAAACCACCGCTCATCAAGATTTATGGGAAAAAGCGCAACATATAGTGCCTAAGCAAGCCGTGGATATGCCAATCTATACACAAGCATTAATGGATTTTGGTGCGACCGTATGCACCCCTAAAAATCCACATTGCACTTCTTGTGTGTTTCAAAAAAAGTGCATTGCGTTTAGGGAAAATAAAGTAAAGGACATACCACTTCGGGTAAAAAAAGCAACTATAAAAACAGTTCAGTCTGAAATGCTTTTTATTGTGGCAAAAGATCATGCCTTATTTGAACTTCGACCAGCAAAAGGAATTTGGGGAGGTTTATGGAGTTTTCCAGAGTCTGCTTGGCAAGACTCACCACATCAGAATATTCAGCCATTACAGCTATCGATGGATGACTTCATCAATTTACCTAAGCAACTTTTAAAGTCGTCATATGCCAAGGCTCGCTTATTAGCCCCTCGAAAGCATGTCTTTACCCATCGCAACTTATATTTCCAAATCCGTATCTTAACGATTGAACAGCCATTAGAACTTCCGAAAGATCAATTTGCGTGGGTGAAAATTGATGCCTGTGAACATCTAGGCTTACCCACACCCATTCGACAATTCATCAAGGACTATTTACAGATTTAA
>CANFUO010000013.1 GCA_947450225.1 Burkholderiaceae bacterium
TAGAACAAATTAGAGTATCAAACCCTAAAGGTTGGAGCCCCTATTTAGCTGGAGCTTTAGTCGGAATATTGGCGATTGCCTCTGTCTATCTCACTACCGTTTATATGGGCAAGTCTACATATTTGGGCGCATCAACAACTTTTGTTCGTGCAGCAGGTTTGGCCGTGCAGGTGGTAGATCCAACTTATGTTGCACAAAACGTTTATTACACAAAAGAAAAGGTAGTGGTTGATTGGCAATTTTTAATGGTGATTGGCATATTCTTTGGTGCTTTAATCTCCTCAAAAATGGATGGTAGTTTTAAGCTAGAAAGCGTTCCACCATTATGGGAAAAACATTTTGGATCCTCGGTTTCAAAACGGGCAATTGTTGCTTTTTTTGGGGGCATTTTGGCAATGATAGGAGCCCGCCTAGCCGATGGTTGTCCTAGTGGACATGGGTTGAGTGGAATGATGCAGTTATCCGTAAGTTCATTTGTTGCATTAGCGATGTTCTTTGGTTTTGGTGCCATCGTAGCAAACCTCATATACAGAAAAGGAAGCTAATCATGTCTATAGATCAACTATTAGGTTTGGTGACGGGCATCATATTTGGTTTCTTATTACAAAAAGCACGCGTCTTACGTTATGACAGGCAAGTTGGCGCAATGCTACTTCAAGATATGACAATTTTTAAGTTCATGCTCTCAGCTATTGTTGTTGGTATGTTTGGCATATTAGCCTTGCATGATTTGGGACTCATCACACTGAATCACAAGGCGATGAATATTGGTGGGGTTTTGGTGGGTGGCGCAATATTTGGTATAGGCTGGGCAGTAATGGGATATTGTCCTGGCACATCAATAGGCGCTATGGGTGAAGGCCGTTGGCATGCAGTCTTCGGCGTTATTGGCATGATTGTTGGCGCTGGAATATATGCTCAAATGTACCCATTTTTTAAATCAACCGTGTTGACTTGGTCAGACCTAGGAAAGCTTGGCTTGCCAGAAGCAATCGGGGTTGATCATTGGATTATTGCAGTAATCTTTGCGTTGATTACTCTTGGACTGTTTCGTTGGTTTGAGGAAAAAGGACTATGACTTTATTCAACGAGATTGATTTATGCCTTTGGCGGAGATGGTCGTTGATTTAAGCGCTTTCATTCAAGGCGAAGGATGGTGTAAAAAGAGAAAACATGCAAATAGGAATAAAATAAAAACCATGAGAAAGATTTGTTTAGCACTTTGCATCAGTCTATTTGCCAGCATCATTCATGCGGGGGTGATGCCTATTGATATGATGACCCAAGACTCTCATCATCAAAGCACGACTATTGATACTTCAGTGCATTCCTGTGAGGAGGTTACTAGTAATACGCAGGATAAAAATAATAATCAGCTTTGTCATAGCGATAGTTATCAATGCTGTTTGGGCTTGGTAGTTATCCCGGTATTGAGTGATGACTTATTGCCTACCTCTGCCCAATCTCTACCCACATTATATTCAACATTGGCTCTTCAGCCAATGATCAATTTCATCTACAAACCTCCAAAAGCCGCAATCTAATTTTGCAATACAAGTTAGTTTGATTTCTGACATTTAGTCACGCATTTACTTTGGAGAAACACAATGAATATGACTCACTATATGGAGTTATTGGCTGTTAACCAGCCTTGGAACTTAATTATCTTTATGGCTATACCGATTGTATTAGCTGAAACCTTGGCTATTACTGAGCTGTATCTACTCTTTACGCGTAAGTTTGAAGGGACAGTTTTTTACCTCAATCGTTTTGCTGGTATCACAGTTGGTATTTATTTTATTGGCATCATCTATTACATCATGAAAAATGCGGTCATTCCAATTACCCAAGCGGGGGAGTGGAGGACTTCTATCGATGTAATCGCTGTAGGCAGTTATGTAATTGCAGGACTACCTTTAGTTTGGATTGCGTTACAAGAATTAGGATTGGTGAATAAGCGTTTGGGACATGAGTATAAGTTAAAGGTGCATGTCATATGCGTTGCGCTATTCCTAGTGTTTGGGCATATAGCGATGATTTCAGGAATGATTGATCCAGGCATTTTGGGTTATGTGGCGACACCGTCAATGGAAATGAATCAACAAATGCCGACGCAGCATATGGATCATTCGAAATAAGTATTAACATCGATATATCACCCTTCTACCTCGGACGATTTCGTTTAGGGTCACCATAACATCGCACAATGCCCTACAAGAGTAGGGCATTTCCATTCTGCTGGGCGGGAATATTTGCCATCATTTAAAATAAATTCTTCAAACTCCAAAACAATATTTTTTATGACTCTTGTTCACCGAATAGTTGCGGTATTTATTGTTTTTTTATGTGGTACTTATGGCGTACATGAGTCACAAGCAAGCTTGGCTCATGACTTACAGGACGGACAGTATGTTCTATTAATGAGACATGCGAACGCTCCAGGATATGGAGACCCTGCAGGCTACAGCATTGGCCAATGTTCGACTCAGCGTAATTTAGACGAATACGGCAAAAAACAATCAAAGGTAATTGGGGTTTGGCTATCTCAGCAAGGGATTAAGTCTGCAGAGATTTTTAGCAGCCCATGGTGTAGATGTTTGGATACGGCAAATCTTCTGAATATAGGCCCGGTAAAAATTGCTCAACCACTAGCATCATTTTTTGATGACATGCGATTGGAAAAGATGCAAACGAAGGAATTAGAAATATTCATTAAAAATGAATTAGCCAAACAGTCTCGAGTGCCAATCATTCTTGTTACACACCATGTCAATATTCAAGCATTTACGGGAGAGGTTGTAAGTGTAGGCGATATGGCATTGGTCAAGGTAAACAAAAATGGGGAATATGTATCTCACAAAACTTACCCAAGTCCTAAACCATAAAGCAAAGATTAAGCGTAGCAACGAGTAAAAAAATTTAAATTTGCTGAAGCGGAAAATACACCTTTAAATTGTTACATTGTTCATTAATCGTTAATTGACAGGAAAGGCGACTGGTAGGTCGTCTCTCCGAGGCGACAAACTCTAGCATTTGATTTTCCACTTCATTCGGTAAGGCAAAGAGATCAACTTGTGCTTCATCGATATACACATGACATGTCGCGCAAAGAGCAGAGCCACCGCATTCGGCTACAACTTCTGTGAAACCATGATCTCGACAAATGTTCATAAGATTTTTTCCGACATCTACATCAAGACTTGTGGTTTGACCACTAGGATGAATAAAGTGAAGCGTTGGCATTTGTGTCTCTCTTATATAAATTCGATAGGCAATGATTCGAAGCCGCGTAAAGTATTATGCAATAGTCGCTTAGGTTCTCCAGTAAAGCGAATCGAAGTTACTTTTTTTGCCATAACTTGCAAAAGTGCTTCAACTTCAGCCCTAGCTAGCATTTGACCAACACAGCCATGAATACCGGTCCCAAAGCCTAGTTGCCCTGTTGTAATTCTTGAAATATCAAAAATATCAGGATTCTCCCATTGCAGGGGATCTCGATTAGCAGACCCCAGTGAAAGCATGACCTTTTCATTTTCTGGAATAACGTAATTGCCTAGCTTGGCATTACTAGTTGTTGTTCTGAAAAATGTTTGAAAGGGAGATTCAAATCTTAAAGTTTCTTCGAACGCAGATTTTGATAGTTGAGGATTTGCTTTAAGCTTTAACCATTGCTCCGGAAACGAGACAAAACTATAGATTGCATTACTTATTGCATGAGCAGTAGTATCAATTCCTGCAGATAAAAAAGACCTCACAAGTGTGGTTGCTTCCATTTCTGTCAAAATACCAGAGTCAACAGCGTCATAAATTTGGATTCCCAAACCTGATTTAGAAAGGTTATCTCGTTGACATACACTCATAATCCAGGGATTAATCTCATCAGCGCGTGACATTGCCTGCTTAAGTAATTCGTTTTTAGGGCCCATGCCATTAAAGACCATATTTCCATAAATAATTGCTTTTTCCCTTTCGTGAGGAGTAATGCCAATGGCATCACCAAATACTTTCAATGGAAAAGCTTCAGCAAGGTCTTTTACAGCATCAAAGTTTCGTTTTTCCAAAAGGCGATCAATTAACAAATTGGCTTCTGCCTCAAATTGAGTCTTTAGAGCTCTTAAAGCAATTGGCGAAAGAGCTTTACTAATAATCGCACGATTTCGAGTATGGTCTGGAGGGTCTGTTTCTAAAACAAGGCTTGGCACACGCCAAGGGGGGTCCTTTTTGAAATTGGAAATACCTACTCCAGCCCCTGAACAGAACACTAAAGGCTGATTAAGAACTTCTTTGACATACTCATATTGTGTGACAACAAATGCGCCCAAGTCACTGAGATAGCTAACCGGCCCTAATTGTCTTAATTCCTCATGAAAAGCATATGGCTCAAGAATATATTCTTCTGAAAAAGGATCAATAGAACTAGTAGGAATATTGGAAGTAGATATTGTCATCACATTTTTAGTTTATATTTTTGTTGCGTAATAGAGCTATACGCTAATTTAGTAAATCTTTTAAAAATATACTACACCACGAGCTATTTCGGGGGGAAATGAATACGAAATGAGTGAAAGATGACAGAGAAATGGCGCATTAATGGGAGGGTGCTAGCCATCAAATAAGCCCTCTTGCCCCCAATACTGTTCTTAAGAACTTCCTTAATTGTCTCATCGGTTAAATAAATCAGACAATTTGGTAACTCTATACATTAATCAAGGGTAATTACTAGGGAAAAAAATCACCAAAGTACTAATAAAATGTGTATCTTGGAGAACTTATGTCAATACCCATTCGATTATTTCATGGTGACTTTGGTCGTGTTGCGCTCTTAGAAATGGATGCGCCATTAATACCACATGCACACCATCATTGTCACTTATTACTTAAAGCCTCGGGGCCAGATACAGCTTTTCGAGTGCGTGGGCAAAGCTATCCATTAACTAATGACAATGCCATCTTGGTTAATGCTTGGGAAGAACATTCATACTTACACGATATTCGGGGCGATGGCCAAACTGTCATCTTAGCTCTTTACTTGGAGCCAGCGTGGTTAGCAACTTTTAGTAAAAGCTTTATTAATAGCAATCATCCTCGATTTTTTTCAGAATCTACAATTAAGTTGTCTGAGGAGCAAAAATTATCTATTGAAAAAGTTGTGATGGAGTTGTGGTGGTCAGATACCATCACGACAGAGCGCTTACAAAATTTACTTTTGAGCCTAACACTTTCTTTTGTAGATCCTCGAGAGGCAATTAATGCATCCATTATTAGGCAACCGAATAGTAACTTAGCTTACATGGATCCTAGGATTCGACGTGCGATGCAAATGATGCGATTATCAGAAGATGCGCCAAAGGATTTGACAACTATAGCTGCGGCAGTTAATTTATCTCGATCGCATTTTTTTGAATTATTTAAGCGCTGTACTGGTTTATCCCCTCTTTTATATGCCAATGTCCTTAAGATGGATTTTGCATTTGCTGCATTAGCATCTGAAGAGGTTAGCCTCATTGAAATTGGGGATGTTTTGGGGTTTTCTGCGCAAAGCCATTTCACGCGATTTTTCCGCCAACATCAAGGTGTTGTGCCTAGCCTTTATCGCCGACAAGTGGAAAAGGCTACTCGTTCCTCTTAAAGAATCGGACTGATTGGATAATTCAAGGATTAATTTGTAAATATTTGGATTAAAGATTAAAGCAAATTATCTATAAGATATAAACTCTAATCAATAATAAATATTATTGGGGGTAGGTTGAATTCTCCGTTACTGGGACAAGCGATTGAACGCATAGAAGATGCGGCACTTTTACGAGGTGCTGGAAAGTATATGGATGATTTACCTATTTATCCAGGTACTTTATATGCGGCCGTGGTTCGCTCTCCCCTTCCTCATGCCAAAATTATTTCAATAGACGCATCTAAAGCAATGGCCCTTAAGGGAGTTCGCGAGATATTGCTCCCGGAAGATATTGCTAAATTCTCGAAACCTTTGTTAGGTGCTGTGAAGTCTGAGATGCGTCAATGGGTTCTCGCCATGGATCGAGTTCGTTATGTCGGTGAACCCATTGCGATGGTACTTGCGGAGTCAAGGGCATTAGCGGAGGATGGTGCTGAATTAGTAGAGATTGAATACGAGTCCTTACCTGCGCTAGTTGATATAAAAAAAGCGATACAAGATGATGCGATCATTCTTCATCCCGGAACCACCGGCAATTGTGTTTCAGACCGGTCATTTCGTTATGGCAACCCGGAAGAAGCCTTTTCAAAAGCTGATCATGTCATGAGTATCGATATTGATTACCCCCGAAATTCATGTACACCGATTGAGACTTCCGGTGTAATTGCAAGCTGGTCTCAAGCGGATGAGTCCTACCAAGTTACTTCAAATTTTATGGGGCCATTCTCCTTACATACTGTAATGGCAATGGCACTGAATGTTCCCGCAAATAAGTTGCGTCATCAATGTCCACCTGATTCGGGGGGTAGTTTTGGAGTCAAACAATCTGCTTTGCCATATATTGTTTTATGTTGCCTTGCATCTCGCAAAGTAGGGCGACCTGTAAAGTTTATTGAGGATCGCTTAGAGCATTTGGTTGCTGCCACATCAGCAACTGCTAGATCAACAACTATCAAAGCAGCATTTACAAATGATGGCAGAATATTAGCCCTTGATTATGACCAGTTAGAAGACTGCGGCGCCTATTTAAGAGCTCCTGAGCCTGCAACTCTCTATCGTATGCATGGCTGCTTAACGGGGGCCTATGATATTGAGCATCTTTTAGTACGTAATCGCGTTGTGGTCATTAATAAGACACCTTCAGGATTAGTTAGAGGATTTGGTGGACCGCAGGTTTATTTTGCTTTGGAGCGCTTAGTTCACCAGATTGCTAAACGCTTGAATAAAACGTATTTTGAAATCACAGCATTAAATTATGTAAAAAAAGAACAGTTTCCATTTCAGGCGGCAGCTGGGGCGCTATTAGATTCAGGGGACTATATACAAGCACAAGAACTTGTAAAGAAATCGATTACATATCAAAAAATCCTTGAGCGTAAACAAGAGGCATTAAAAGAAGGTCGGTGGTACGGCATTGGATATGCATCGATTGTGGAGCCATCCATCTCTAATATGGGATATATTGCCACTGTATTAACCAAGGAGCAAAGAGATAAAGCTGGACCAAAAAATGGTGCAATTACTTCTGTCACCGTAAGTATTGATCCCCTGGGAGGTGTGTTAGTAAATATTGCTTCTGCGCCAGCTGGGCAAGGACATCAAACTGTGATTCGACAAGTTGTCGCTGATGTTTTTGGAGTATCGTTAAAAGTGATTACGGTCAATGTTGATTTTGATACACATAAAGATGCCTGGTCTGTTGCGGCTGGTAATTATTCAAGCCGATTTGCTGGGGCTGTTGCGGGAACAGCCCACTTAGCAGCTGATAAATTAAAGGAACGAATTTTAAAATATGCAAAACATGTCTTATCCGCAGATCATGATGCGCTAGTGTTTGCGAACGACACCATCACAGATCCCAAGACAAATCAAAATATGCCATTTTCACGCATATGTGGCGCTTTTCATTGGGCGCCGGCACTTGTTGCGCAGGCTGTTGGAGATGATAAATCTTTAGCGCTTCGCGAAACCGTATTTTGGAGTGCTTCGACATTACATGCAACGGATGAAAAAGACCGTATTAATACTTCGGCGGCATATGGATTTGCGCTTGATGTATGTGGCATTGAAATAGACCCGATGACTTGCACGGCAAGGATTGATCAATACATTACGTTACATGATGCGGGTGTAATTTTGAATCCCGCCTTAGCGGATGGACAAATTTATGGTGCGTTTAGCCAAGGTGTTGGCGCTGCATTACTTGAGGAGTTTGTTTATAGTTCGGATGGTAATTTTTTATCAGGCACATTTGCGGATTATCGAGTACCCACGGCTTGGGAGATTCCTGTACCAACAATTATTCACATGGAGTCGCCGAGCCCATTTACGCCATTAGGTGCAAAAGGTCTTGGCGAAGGAAATAATATGAGTACCCCGGTTTGTATTGCGAATGCAATTGCAGATGCAATAGGGTATGACGATATACGATTGCCGGCTACTCCAACTCGAATACACGAATGGTTGGTTAAAGCAAAAAAAATAGAACCAAGGAAAATTACTACAGTTAAATCAGCTCATCGGGCAGATATGCCTTTAGGAGCGCAGGGACAAATTGAATTTGGAGTTAGCGCCGAGAAAATTTTTCAGGTATTACTAGACCCTGAGCGCTTAAAAAATGTCATTCCTGGTTGTGAGTCAATAATCCAAACTCGAGAAGGGTCAGACATTCTTTATCAATGTATTGCGGTTGTCCGGATCGGGGTTATCAAAGCGAGATTTACTGCGTTACTACGTATAAGTGAAATCCATCAACCAAACGAATTTGTTCTATCCGGAGAAGGAAGAGGACCACTGGGGTATGCAGAAGGATTTGGAAAAGTTAATTTACATAAAGTGGGTGAAAGAACTCAATTATCGTATGACTATCAAGCCAAGATTTCAGGAAAGTTGGCCGCGGTTGGCAGTCGCCTTGTAGAGGGCAGTATTCGAATTGTTCTCGATCAATTATTTAAGTCATTAGCAAGAGAAGCTGGTGAGCAAAAAGCAAGCTGGCTAACAAAGATGAAAGCAAAATATAAGGGAGTCGAATGAAAAGCGCCCCATTTGCCGTTTATCAACCTAAATCGTTACGTGATGCAGTAAAGCTATCTGCTACACATGGTGAAGATGCAAAGATTATTGCAGGTGGACAAACTTTAGTTCCAATGTTGGCGATGCGTATTGCAACGCCTACTATTTTGATTGATATAAACGATGTTAAAGAACTTTCGATAATTGTAGAGAAAGACGATTGTATTGAGGTTGGAGCTGCGGTTTCACAAGCTAAATTAGAGGATTATTTAGCGCATAAAAATGCTCACCCATTATTGGCGACGATGATGCCTTGGATTGCACACCGCCCAATTCGTAATCGTGGTACGGTAGGTGGATCTATTGCGCATGCAGATCCAAGTGCAGAATTAGTTCTAGCTTTATCAATTTTGCAAGGTTGGGTAGTTCTCGCAAACGCACAAAAACAGAGAAAAGTATTTGCACAAGAATTTTTTATAGGTGCGTTGCAGACCGATCGCCAAATGGATGAGATTCTAGTGCAAATCGTTTTCCCTAAATTAGATAAAAACGCTCAATATGGATTTGTAGAGTATGGGTATCGACATGGTGATTTTGCTGTCGTTTCCGTAGCGCTGATTAAAAACGATCAAGAATGGACCTTTGCATATGGCGGAATTAATGATACTCCTCAAGTTTTCAAAGAAAATCTAGCAACGCATCAAGATGCTTTAGCATTTGTCGCGCATTTAGCTAATACGGTAAATGTTCGTGAAGACCCTACTGCTAGTTCAGACTTAAGAAGGCATTTGATGCAAAGCCAAAGTGAATTGTTGATCAAACAAATTGAATTAGCAAAGGAGTGAATAGATAACTATGTCACAACTACCGTTTAGCGAAAAAATTTCTGTTGAAGTAAATGTTAATGGCGAAAAGCGATCAGCTGATTGTGAATATAGAACTACTTTGGGAGATTTTTTGCGTCATGGGCTTGGCCTTACTGGAACGCATTATGGGTGCGAGCATGGTGTTTGCGGTGCTTGTACCATTCATGTGGATGGCGAGCCAGTCAGGTCGTGCTTGATGTTTGCGTATCAAGCCAATGGCAAAGAAATTCAAACGGTGGAAGGGTTGGCCTCGAAAGAAGAACTAAGTGATTTACAAGCCGCATTTAGGAAACACCATGCTTTGCAATGCGGATTTTGTACCCCTGGGTTTTTAATGACGAGTTCTAAATTTTTAGACAACAACCCCAATCCAACTGAACAACAAGTTCGTGAAGCTATTTCTGGAAATATATGTCGCTGTACAGGTTATAAAGGAATTGTAGAAGCCATATTAGACGTTGCCAACCAAAGGAACATTCGGGGAGCCAGAGTATGTTAGATCTAGGCCGGACTTTTTTACAAGCGGTAGAGCGATGCCCTAGGCACTTAGCGATTGTCGATGGGCAACAACGCTATACCTATGCAGAGTGGGCACTTTTTATTGGAGCCTTAGAGCAATATCTTCTCCAGCAAGGATTAAAAAAAGGAGATCGTGTTTTAAGTATTCTACAAAACCGCTTTGAGGCTGCAACTTTGCACTGGGCATGCCAGATGGCTGGCATTACGATTGTTCCGGTGAATTGGCGAGCAAAGGCAGATGAACTAGCCTTTTATTTGAATAATTCCCAATCAAAACTAATTTTCTATGAAGCCACTAGTGCTGGTGAGTTAGCCCTCGTATTAAAAGATCAAAAAGTTCCTGCGGTGTTTTGTGGCCCAGAAGACGGATTAGTAGAAAAGCCAATACTTTTTTCACAATGTATTGCGCAGGCTAAAATGCCTACCCCTCTTGCTAGTACAACAGATTGTTCAGTGATGTTGTACACATCTGGGACTACGGGTAAGCCTAAAGGGGTTCCTAGAACACAAGGTGCTGAACGTGCGGCGGGTATTGCCCATATCGCACAAAATCAGTATCGAAATTACGAGGTTACTTTAGGTGTGATGCCTTTGTATCATACGATGGGGGTGAGAACGTTACTCGCATTGTGCTTAGGAAATGGAACATATGTCGCCCTTCCAAAATGGCATGCCCCTACTGCGATTGATTTAATTGCTCAAGAAAAAGTTTCACATTTATACCTTGTACCGACTTTGTATCATGATTTAATTAATGCACCCAACTTTAATTCGGATTTAGTGAAGACGACAACTAAACTTGGTTTTGCTGGAGCACCTATGCATGATGCACTGTTGTTAGAGCTCAATGAACTTTTTAAACCGGAGTTATTTGTCAATCACTATGGCTCCAGTGAAATTTACACTTTTACAATAAATCAACAGGCTGTTGAAAAGCCTGGTAGTGCTGGTAGAGCTGGGCTCAATGGACGAATTAGAGTAGTTGCATTAGATAATGCACCACATAAAGCAAGTGCTGAAGATGTTTTGTTGCCTTCAGTAGAGGGTCAAATTATTTGTGACTTACAAAGTGATGAAGCTTTTGCTGGATATTGGCAGAGGCCGGATGCGAATGAAAAATCATTACGCGATGGATGGTACTTTACAGGCGATACGGGGTATTTTGATCAGGATGGCGAACTGTTTGTTACAGGTCGCGTGGATGACATGATTATTTCTGGTGGTGAAAATATTTCGCCAGTGGAAATTGAGTCCCTCTTATCGTTACATCCTGCAGTTGATGAAGTTGCTGTTGCGGGCATTAAGGATGAACGCCTTGGTCAAAAAGTAGTTGCTTTTATTCATCTCAAAGAAAATGTGTTGCCAGAGGAGTTAGATCTTTATTGTAAAGAGTCTGAATTACTCAACTTTAAGCGCCCTAGACAATATGTGTTTGTTAAGGAGATTCCAAAATCTCCAGTAGGAAAAATATTAAGAAGAAAATTAGTCGCTGGTGAATACGAATTAAGTTAATTTAGGAAAAAAAATGAGTCAATTAAGTCATCCCTATGCCAATATATTAAAAGACCTTGATGGGTTTTATGTTGAAATTAATGAAGAGAAAAAACGAGCCGATATTGTTCTAAAGCGCCCGCCTTTTAATGTAATTATGATGCCACAGCGTGATCAGTTAAGGGCATGTTTTGAAGCTTTGGACGCAGATGATCGCGTTCGGATTATTGTCCTTCGATCTGAAGGGGAGCATTTTTCAAGTGGTGGGGATATAAAAGGATTTTTAGAGGCAAGTCCTGAGCATGTTTCAAAATTAGCTTGGAATATTGCCGCGCCAGCAAGATGCAGTAAACCAGTGATTGCTGCGAATCAAGGCTATTGCTTTGGAGTTGGTTTTGAGATTTCATTAGCATGTGATTTCCGAATTGCAACTAGCTCAACTTTATATGCTCTACCTGAACAAAAACTAGGTCAAATACCTGGCTCAGGGGGATCAGCTAGACTACAAAAAATGGTTGGTATTACACGCACGAAGGATATTGTCATGCGGTCAAGACGTATTTCAGGTCAACAAGCGTTCGACTGGGGAGTTGCAACGATGGTAGTTACGGATGCGGAGTTATCGGCTTCAGTTGATGCGCTGGTTGATGAGTTATTGGCATTTTCACCTATTGCACAAAGAACCGCCAAAAAACTGCTTAACGATACGGATGATTCGTTATTAAGTACTGCAATTGAATTAGAAGGACATTCGTATAGTCGTTTACGAATGACAGAAGATTTTAAAGAAGGAGTAACTGCTTTTCATAGTAAACGTTCCCCGAATTTCACAGGGAAATAATTTTAACTAAAGGAGATAGACATGCAAATCAAGAAAATAGTATTAGCAATTAGTTCAGTAGTATTAGGTTCATCCCTTGCCGTTGCTGCAGAACCATCAATTAAGATCGGCGTAGTGACACCGTTGTCTGGAACATATACGCCGATTGGCCAACAGGTAAAAATGGGCATAGAGTTGGCAACGAAAGAAGTTAATGCCGCGGGAGGCATTATGGGTCGCAAAGTAGAACTGATTTTTGAAGACGAGGAAGCAAATCCTGCTGTAGCTACTCAAAAGGCGGAAAAGCTATTTCAAGTATCGAACGTTGATTTTCTAACCGGCACTGTTAACTCCGGATCTACTTTAGCAGTCGGACAGTTAGCTGAGCGAAATAATAAATTGATTGCAACTACTGTGTCCTTTGCAGATTCAATTACGGGTGATAAGTGCTCTCCAAACGTTTTCCGAGTCAATGCACGTGCCGGAATGCAGTCTGCTGCTCTTGCAGCGTGGCTTGCAAAAGAAAAACCGAATGCAAATGTTTTTTTTATTGGACCGGATTATGAAATGGGTCGATCAACAGTGGCAGCATTTAAAAAGGCAGCTGAAGAAAAGGGCGCTAAATCAGTAGGTGAAATTTTTGCACCACTCGACAATAAAGACTATTCTCCCTATTTTGGACAAGTTCGCGCCGCAAAGCCAAACGTAATTTATACATCAGTAGCTGGCAATGACACGGTTCGACTCTTAACGCAAATGAGTGAGTATGGCGTCAATAAAGGAATTACTTTGGTAGGTGCTGCGGGAACCGTCACCTCACAAAACATTACAGCTATTGGTTCTGCCGCAGAAGGCTATGTAACTGGTGTCGGTTATTCCGCGAAGGCCGATACACCAGCCAACAAAAAGTTTTTAACCGCCTTTCAAGCCGAGTTTAAAACAGCACCTGATTTGTATGGGACTGACTCGTATGGTTTGATTTATTTTTACAAAGCTGCTGTAGAAAAAGCAAAATCAACCGAGACCGACAAAGTAAGGGCGGCAATGAAAGATCTTGAATGGGCCACACCTCAAGGCATGAAAAAAATGCGCGCTGGTGATCATCAGGCTATGCAAGAAATGTATGCCGTCAAAATTGAAGGCGGTCAGTTTAACGTTATCAGTCGTGTTCCTGCAGATCAGGCAATCGGACCAGATACCTGCACACGTTTTTAATTAAAGGCTGTATATGTTAGAAAGTTTGCAGTATATATTTGCACCGCAAATCATCAATGGTTTTTCCATTGGTGTTGCGGTGATATTAATGGCATTAGGTTTGACCATCATTTTTGGTCTGCTTGATGTCATTAATATGTCTCATGGGGAGTTTTATGCTGCAGGAGCGTTCCTCAGCGTTTCCCTGATGAGTATTGGCATTTCGTTTTGGTGGACATTGATTCTTGTGCCATTGCTTTTAATACCATTTGGCGTTTTGATGCAAGAGTTGCTCATTAAAAGAGTTTTTCACCATAAGGATCGCCACATTCTCACTTTGTTATTAACATTTGGTGTTGCAACTATCTTAGAAGATTTATACAAAATCATTTGGGGTGCCAATACCGCCAAACCTGCAACGCCAATAACTGGTGCAAGTGAGGTTTTGGGTGTGATGTTTCCTAACTACCGATTATTTCTTATGGTATTTGGAGCGGCATTAATTTTTGCAGTATGGTTGTTGATTTATAAAACCTCAATTGGCTCAATTGTGCGTGCTGCGACTTTAGACCGAGATATGAGTGCGTCATTAGGGATTCCAGTAAACAAAGTATATGCATTAACTTTTGCGTTTGGTGTGGCGCTCGCTGCTTTATCAGGAGTTTTATTAGCCCCTATTTATTCAGTTTTTCCTACGATGGGTAAAGACTTTATTTTAATGGCATTTGCTGTAGTGATAGTCGGAGGATTAGGCAGTATTAAGGGGGCGGTGATTGCAGGCATACTTCTAACGCAATTACAATCTTTATCCTCTTTATATATTTCGCCCGTGTGGTCGGATCCGATTGTGTTTGCCGTCATGGTACTTGTGCTGATGTTTAAGCCCAGTGGTTTATATGCGGGCATGAAAAATGGATAAGTATCAACAAAAAGCAATTCGTATCATGGAATGGTTGATGCTTATCGCCGCGATTCTCTTGGTGATTATTGGTAAGCTTACTGGCGATACATTCTTTCTTAGATTGGCAACAGAAGCTTTAATCTTTGGTGGTCTAGCTTTATCTGTCGACCTTCTGCTCGGAATTGTTGGCCTGTTATCACTCGGTCAAGCGTTATATTTTGGTTTTGGTGCCTATTTATCTGCTGTAATATTGCGTGATTGGATCGCTTCATTTTGGGCATGTATTTTAATTGTGACTTTTGCATCGGCGCTACTTGGATGGATCACAAGCTATATCGCACTTCGCTCAAAAGGTGTTTATTTTGCATTGATAAGTTTTGGCCTTGCACAAGTTTTTGCAAAGTCAATCTATAACACGCGATCCTTAGGAGCATCTGATGGCATGGTTGGTGTGCCAATCATCCAGATTCCTTTACCCTTTATTACACTTAATTTGGGTGACGCAGTTACCTTTTTTGTAATTACTTTCATATTTATGGGAAGTATTTATTTTGCACTTAAATATTTTTTGTATACACCTTTAGGCAGAATCTGGGCTGGGGTGCGTTCTAACGAATCTCGTTTACCTTATTTAGGCTATAACACGGCGGCACCAAAACGCATTGCTTTTATTTTGGCAGCAATGGTTGCTGGTGTTTCAGGCGCTTTATACCCGATGTTGAGAGGATTTGTATCTCCTGAACTAATGTACTTTAGTGTTTCGGGGAATGCAGTTATTACAGTTGTATTAGGAGGTGTTGGGACACTCATTGGGCCTCTTTTTGGAAGTAGTTTATTAATGATATTGAAATCCGTGATTGGGACCTTAACCCTACACCATCATATTGTGATTGGAATGATATTTGTTGTGCTTGTTATCTTTGCGCCCAAAGGGATTGTTGGGATGTTAAGTACAAAGCTTAAAGAGAGAGGTATGCGATGAGCCTCCCTATATTACAAGCCAAAAGCTTGAATAAGAATTTCGGTGGTTTGCGAGCCGTTGGGCAGGTAACCTTTGATGTTGACCCATTGGGAGTAACCTCGATTATTGGCCCTAATGGAGCTGGTAAAACAACCCTATTCAATTTACTTAGTGGATTATATATACCAGATGAAGGTCAGTTATTGATGGGAGGGGAAGATATCACTCAACTAGATCCTGTGGCAAGATTAAGTCGTGGGATGGCAAGGTCCTTTCAAATCACGAATTTATTTTTTGATTTAACCGTAGAGCAAAACTTACAACTAGCATCTCAAAAATTAGAGTCATGGCCAAAACTATTTTATGCAACAAGTAAAAGCCCAGCAACTCTCGAAAGAGCTCAAGAGCTTTTAGAAGAGTTTCACTTGGAGGCGAAGAAGGATGAGCCGGCAGGTGCGCTATCCCATGGAGAGCAAAGGCGCCTTGAGATTGCCGTTACCATGGCTTTGAGACCGAAAATATTATTACTTGATGAGCCCACTCAAGGGATGTCTTCAGGTGATACGCAGGAGACCTCACAATTAATTGCGCAATTAGCAAAAAACGTCACAATTTTATTGATCGAGCATGATGTTGAATTAGTCATGGATTTATCCAAGCACGTGATCGTAATGGCTCAAGGGGAAAAAATTGCAGAGGGAAATCCTCGGGATGTAAGAAGTAATCCAATTGTGCAAACAGCTTACTTTGGAGATGCTGCATGAGTCTACTGCAACTCAAAGATATTCATACGTATATTGGGTTATCTCACATCCTACAGGGCGTAGATATAGAAATTGCTGCAGGTGAAGTCGTTGGCCTGTTTGGACGTAATGGAGTTGGTAAAACAACCATCATTAAAACCATTGCGGGATGGTTGCCGCCTAGTCAAGGGGAAATCACTTTTCAAGGAAAAAATATTGCAGGAGTGCCTAGTGAAAAAATTGCGAGATTGGGAGTTGCGCTAGTACCAGAGGATCGGCGGATATTTTCTGGGCTCACAGTAGAAGACAATTTAAAAATGGGCCTTATGCAACTTCCTGCTAGTGTTCGATCAAAACACAAATCTAAAATTGTAGAAGTTTATGAGCAATTTCCTCGGCTCTTAGAACGCAAAAACCAATTAGGCAATACTTTGTCAGGCGGTGAGCAGCAAATGTTAGCTATTGCTAGAGCTTTGATAGGCTCTCCTAAATTGATTCTAATAGACGAGCCGACTGAGGGCCTTGCGCCCATGATAGTGGCAGAAATATTTGCCTTGCTAAAAAAACTAAAAGAACAAGGCGTCTCAATATTGTTGATAGAACAAAATGTTCATAAAGCATTGAAGTTATGTGATCGACATTATGCGATAGAGCGTGGTCGAGTTGTAGATCAGGGAAGTTCAAATCAACAAGAGGACATCCTTAGATTAATGAAGAATATTGCTGTTTAGGCAAGATATAAGTTTAGGTAGTAATTATTAGCGAGTAGTCGACTGAAGTTTTCATTTATAAATAACAAAGGGGGGGCGCATGAAAAGTTATCGAACAATAGTTTCTGCAACGGTGGCGTTATTTTTATGTCTAGGATTTACTTTTAACAGTTATGCAAAATTAGGTTCCTGTAATGATCCTATTTTATTGGGTACAACAATCTCAGAAACAGGGCCATTTTCTACGCTGGCAGATAGATGGCGAAAAATGACTGAGGTTTTTGCGGAAGAGCTGAATAAATCAGGAGGGGTATTTGTAAAAAACTGTAATAAAAAAGTTCCAATTAAGTTTGTTATCTATGACGATCAAAGTGTTCCAGCTACAGCGGTATCACTTTTCGAAAAAATGGCGACAGTAGACAATGTTGATTTTTTCGTTGGTCCGGATTGGTCTTCTTTGGGAGGGCCTGTCCCCCCCTTGGCGGATAAACATCAGATACCCATGGTCATGTCAAACGTTGCAACACCTTCCGTTTATGATCGTGGATTAAAGTATATTTGGGGTACTCCATATCCCGTAGTTCCACGTTGGTCTGAGCGTTACTTTGATATGTTGTCAACAGTTGAGCCCAAACCAAAAAGTATTTACTTTATTACACATGACAATCCAGTAACAAAAGGAATCACTGGTTTTTGGTCTAAAAAGGCAGAAGCTCAGGGTATCAAGGTGATTGGTGAAGATCTGTTTTCGCAGGACACCAAAGACTTTACTGCATTGTTAGCTAAAGTGCGTGCAGCTAAACCAGACATTATTTACATTAGTTCATTTGATGGCCCATCTGTTTCGTTAGTACAGCAAATTCGGAAGATGAAAATTAAAGTCATGGATGTTCACCATGCATTTTTATCTGGAGCGCTTTATAAACAAGTTGGAGATGACATTCAGGGCATGACAGGAGAGTTGCCGTGGTATCCGGGTGTTAAAGGTGATTACAGTGAGTTTGTCGAAGTTGTCCTTGCCAAATCAAATGTCAATATGTTTGATTACCCATTTAGTTTGGGACGTATTGGTGCTTACTTAACCATGATTCAGGCGATTGAAAAAGCTGGCGCTATAGATCGTGAATTAGTTAAAAATGCCCTATTTAAAGGAACCTTTAAGTCACCCGCAGGAAATATTGTATTTGATGAAAGGGGCTTTCCTAACAATGGAGCCTTTACGGTGCAAATGCAACAAGGTGGAAAAGTTGTTGTTGTCTGGCCCAAGGAGGCAGCCACAGGTAAATTGGTTTGGCCTTCACCATCTTGGCAATAAATAATGATATCTATTGAGGTTCTAGCCCAAGTTATTTTGGGGGGAGTGTTAATTGGAGGCTTATATGCGCTCGTTGCATTTGGCCTATCTTTAATATATGGCGTGGTTAAAATATTAAATTTTTCCCATGGCACACTCCTTTCTATAGGGGGGGTTCTTGCTTCAACCATATATGCTTCGTGGGGCATTTCCCCTTGGTTGATTTCGTTATTAATGACGCCTTTATTTTTTGCTTATGGGTATCTATTTTTTAAATACTTGCTTGAGCCACTAAGTAAGCGAAATCATTTTGAATCCACTGTCGGTACGGTATTGATTACTGTAGGAGCTTTATTAATCATGAGTGATTTAACGGCGAAGTTTGCCGGATCAACGCAAAAAAATATTAATCTACAGTTTGATACTTTTGAAGTTGCGGGCGTTATTATTTCAACCACCCAAATCATTATATTAATAGGAATTATTCTATTAACCTTGGGCCTTCATTATTTTTTAAAGTTAACTTGGTTCGGTCGGGCTGTAAAAGCAGTTACTCAAGATCCGATTGGCGCCAAAATATGTGGAGTTAATAGTGGAAAGATTAAAGCGACCACATTTGCATTTGGTTCGGCAACCGTATTCTTGGCCTCTATTTTATATGTTCTGTCATTTCCAGTGGACCCGTATATTGGGTTTGGGCTAACTGTAAAAGCATTCACGATTATTATTTTGGGCGGAATTGGGAACCTGCCTGGGGCACTTTTGGCGGGTATTTTTATAGGCGTTGCTGAGGGTTTAACAGGCTTATTTTGGAAGCCTGAGTGGGCGCCAGCTTTAAGCGTGATTCTTCTATTAGTTATTTTGATTATTTTTCCACAGGGTTTTCAAAAATCTAAATAATATGAACTCATCACAAATTAATATTCCACTCTCCCTCTTGAGCCTTTTAGTTATAGGAGCTTTATTAGGCGTTGTCCAATTTGGTAATGCGTATTTAATTTCTTTTATATTCACCATATTAATTTATTACATTCTTGCTCAGAGTTGGGATTGGATTGCTGGTGAGATGGGATACGTTAATCTGGGGCATTACTGTTTCTATGGAATTGGTTCATACGCCTTTGGTATTTTTCTGGTGGCAGGTCAATTGTCAGTGACGTCAATGGCTCTTACTGTACTTATAACCTGCGGCGTTGCGGCGATTATTGCTTATCCACTCTATCGATTGAAAGGAGACTATTTTGCATTTGCAACCCTTGCCTTATTACCATTAATGGAAGTGCTTGCATACAACATGTCTTTTATTACAAATGGTGCTGAAGGGATTGTTTTTCCGATTCAAAAGGTGACATCGTTAACCTATGTTTTAGCCTTGGCTTTATGCTTTGCTAGTTTTGTCCTTACCTTACTGATTAACCGTAGTCGTTTTGGCTATGCTTTACGCGCAATACGAAATGATGAAGAAGTTTCTGAGGTAATTGGCATTAAAATTTTCCCATATAAAGTGAAAGTCTTAGTGATATCGGCAGTATTTGCTGGCTTAGCTGGGGCATTGCAAGGTTGGCAATTGAGCTATATCGATCCAGGGAGTGTATTTGGACTAAATGTCGCACTAGTTCCAATTGCTATGGTGTTATTTGGCGGATCTGGAATGCGGTGGGGACCGCTGGTCGGAGTCATTCTTTTGGCATGTATCCAACACTGGATGCTCGTCAATCTAAAGATGCTACAAACGACAATTTACGGATTAATTATTTTATGTATTGGTCGTTTTATGCCAGGTGGTCTGCTTCGAGCAAGCTGGATTAAAAATACTAGAGTATTACGTTTTTTAAGTAAAGAACATCATGAATATATGATTAGCCAACTTGAGAAGAACGTTATTTTATCAACGGCTACAACCGTGTCATTAAAAGATATTTTGGGAATCAAAACACCGAATAGTCAATTACCTATTTTGGAGTGTTTACATATTACTAAATCATTCGGCGGCAATATGGCTCTTGATGACGTAAGCTTTACGGTGAATCAAGGTGAAATTATTGGTTTAATAGGGGCAAACGGCTCAGGAAAAACAACACTGTTTAATTGCATTTCAAGAGTGTTTCAACCAAGCAGTGGTCAAATTCAATTTTTAGGTCAAGATTTATCTGATAAAACCCGAGATGAAATTGCTCAAATGGGTATTGGTAGGACGTATCAGTTGCCTAGGCCTTTTGGTGATCTTACAGTTTTAGAGAATCTGGCTATGCCTTTGATGTTTGGTGGAAAAGGGATGACTCCACAACAAGCACTTATCACTGCACGGGCGCTTTCTGATTTCATTAAACTCACTGATAAAGAAATGTCTCGTTCTGACTCTCTTTCCTTGCAAGAAAAAAAAGCAATTGAGTTTGGTCGGGCTTTAGCGTTAAGACCTAGTCTTTTACTCGTGGATGAAGTTGCCTCAGGACTTACGCCGATTGAAGTAAATCAATTTGTAGAGCATATTCGAACCATTAGGGATCAGTACGGCGTTACTGTCATTTGGGTGGAACATATATTTTCTGCGCTTACTCAAGTGGTTGATCGATTAATCGTTTTAGATACTGGCCGCCTGGTTGCTGACGGACCTTTGGCAGAGGTTTTAAAAGATGAAAAAGTGATCGCTAGTTATCTTGGAAATACTAAGGGAGATATAAATGCTTGAAGTAAAAAATATTGAGCTTAGTCATGGAAAACTACAGGTGTTATGGGACATTAGTTTGACTGTTGGAGAGGGCGAGTGTGTCGGGTTACTGGGCGCCAATGGGGCAGGTAAGTCGAGCACAATGGGCGCCCTTATGGGCATCTATCCACTTCAGTCAGGGTCGATCACTTTTTTAGGCAAATCAATCACAGAGTTTGAAGTTAATGAGTTGATTATGTTAGGAATTGCCTTAGTTCCTGAGGGGAGAAAACTGTTCACGCAGATGACGGTTGAAGAAAATTTAATGATGGGCGCTTACATTAAAGGGAAGCGTGCGTCTATTGACGCGGGACTAGAAAGCGTCTATTCATTATTCCCTATTTTGAAAGAAAAGCGCCTGCAAATGGCGGGCCAACTCAGTGGCGGGCAACAGCAAATGGTCACCATTGGACGGGCATTAATGTCAAAGCCAAAAATGTTGTTGTTAGATGAGCCATTTATTGGTGTAGCCCCTAAATTAGTTATAGAGATTATGCAGGCCCTAAGAGAAATTAATCAGGGCGGCGTAAGTATGATTTTGGTAGAGCAGAATGTGCACCGCGCTTTAGAGTTTGTAACACGTGCGTATGTTATTGAAAATGGTAGAAACGTGTTGGAAGGTGATGCAAAGCTAATACTTTCAGATGAACATTTCCAAGAAAAATTTTTAGGCATACATTAAAGAGAAAAAGGATATACCATGCAATCGAATCAAGCAATATTTCAGCGATCCAAAAAATATAGGGAAGAGTATGTAGATTCAACTCCATCTTGGTATCGTGGCGAATATCATTTAGCGTTTACGTTGGTTTTTACCGGTTCAGTTTTACTGTATTCTTTATCAAAAATTCATGATTTAACCAATCCAGAGTTATGGTCTATTATCCCAATGTTTTTATTCGGCAATTGGGCTGAGTGGGCTGGCCACCGCTATATTTTGCATAATCCTAATGGCCCTTTAAAGGCTGTATATAAGCGCCACGTAGGGACGCATCACCAATTTTTTACCCATCTAACCTTAGATTACAAGGGTCATAAAGATTGGCGTGCATTATTGTTCCCACCCTTTGCACCTGTACTTTTTGTTCTTTCAGCAATACCTTTGGTCATTCTTGGGGGACTCATATTTTCATCTAATGTGGCCTATATTATGATGGCAACCATTGCTACTTATTATTTAATGTATGAAGGGATGCATACTTTATCGCACATTGAAAATAGCCCATTTTTGGATAAATTTCCGCTGCTAAATACAGTTCGAAGAATGCATGTGGCACACCATAATCCAGAGTTTATGCACAAATACAACTTTAACTTAACTTTTCCAATTTGTGACTTGTTATTTGGCACAAGTGATGCAAAAGTTGGTTTATTAAGGGGATTATTGTGCGGAATGTCTGAAAGGTATATTCGCCCAGATTTAAAAACTATTACCGATCAACAAAAACAATCAAAAGAGGCCGTCAATGAGTGAGTTAGTTCTTAAAAATAAAGTAGCTATTGTGACTGGAGCAGCACAGGGTATTGGAGCGCATTATGCGCAGGTTTTAGGTAAAGCTGGAGCTAAGGTCGTGGTTACAGATGTTTCTTCTACTGATGCTATCTGCGCAACTCTTAAAGCTCAGGGCGTTGAAGTCCTGGGGCTACATACTGATGTAACGAGTGCAAGCTCTTGTTCAGAAATGGTGCAGCATGCCATCGCTCAATATGGGCGAGTTGATGTGTTGGTAAATAACGCTGCTTTATTTGGTAAGTTAAGTCTTAAGCCCTTTGAGCAGATTGAAACCGATGAATGGGATGCTGTGATGCGGGTCAATGTTCGTGGTGTGTTTGAATGCGTAAAGGCAGTCAGTCCTGTGATGCGTAAACAAAAGTCTGGTTCGATTATAAATATTGCTTCTGGTACTGTTTTTAAAGGCTCTCCTATGATGTTGCATTATGTAACATCGAAAGGCGCAATTGTTGCGATGTCGCGCTCACTTGCTAGGGAGTTAGGTGATGATGGTATTCGGGTAAATACGATGGCGCCAGGCTTAGTCCTCAGTGATAACGTACTTGACAATCCAGCATGGCAGGGAGCGATTGCTGCTAACAATATTGCTAGCCGCGCTTTAAAGCGCGAAGCAGTTCCAAGTGATTTAGCAGGAAGTCTAATTTATTTTGCAAGCGATGCAAGCTTATTTGTTACAGGCCAAGTGCTTGTGATTGATGGCGGCTCAGTGATGCATTAAGGAAAAAACATGATTGCGCTTAATTTAATTAATGGTAAGTGGGTAGAAGGTCAATCGAAAAGATTTTCACCAAGTTTTAATCCGGCAACCGGAGAGCAAATTGGAAAATTTGTTGACAGCGATGTAGTCGATGCTACTTTGGCCATTGAATCTGCCAAGCATGCGTTTTATCATGGAAGCTGGGCACATCAACCCCGTTTACGTCAGTTAGTTCTACTGGAGTGGGCAACGCGTTTAGAGGCAAAAATTGAACCACTCGCGCAGTTGTTAACTCTTGAAAATGGAAAAGTAATTGCACAGTCTCGCGGGGAGGTGCTTGGTGCCATCTCTGAAATTCGATATTATGCAGGACTTGCGCGGCATATCCCTGGAAATTTTTTTGAGGTTGAGCCAGGTGTGTATAGCAGCATATTAAAAGAGCCCGCTGGTGTTGCTGGTTTAATTATTCCCTGGAATGCCCCCATTGTATTGTTAATACGTACCCTTGCTCCCGCAATGGCTGCTGGATGTGTATCCATCATAAAAGCTGCACCTCAGACGACACAAATAACTGCAACCGTTTTGAACTGTTTACACGAAGTTGCTAGCTTGCCTCCTGGCGTTGTTAATTTGGTTTCTGAGCAGGGACATCAGGTTGCTGCAACTTTAGTAGAGTCAGAGGATGTGGATGTGATTAGTTTTACTGGATCAAATCAAACTGGCCAAAAAATTATGGCAGCAGCAGCTCCGACCATGAAAAAACTCTCTTTAGAGTTGGGTGGTAAGTCATGCTGCCTAGTTTTTAATGACGTTAATGTGCAAGATGTTGCCTCAAAACTTGTTACTGCAGCAATTATTATTTCTGGACAGCAGTGTACTGCTGCACGCAGAATTTTAGTGCATGAATCTATTTATGAAGATATGAAAATTGCATTGAAGCATGCAGTTCAATCTGTCAAAGTAGGTTTCGGCCAAGATGCTAGTATGCAAATGGGACCATTAATCGATAACGTTGCTTTGACGCGCGTGACCTCTGAAATCGAGCGTTCGCTCGATTCATGTGATGAAGTGATTGTGCGGGGAGGACGACTCGGAGGCGATTTGTCTAGAGGCAGTTTTATCTCTCCGAGTTTAATTGCGCACCAAGATGACAACGCCTTTTTTTGTCAAGAGGAAATTTTCGGCCCATTAATTGTAATGGAGTCCTTTACAGATGAAAAACACGCCGTGAAAAAAGCCAATAATTCAGAATATGGGTTATCGGCGAGTGTGTGGACAAACGATGGAAATCGTTCTTTACGGATTGCGCGCGCGTTAAGAAATGGGACGATATGGATTAATGATCATAATAAATTAATTGCGGAAGCGGAGATGGGTGGGTATCGAAAAAGTGGTCTTGGACGCATACATGGTGTTGATGCATTGATTGACTTTACAGAAATAAAAAATATTTATCAAAATGTAGGTGTCGTATAAATCATTATGAATAGCCATATATTGAAAAGGATTTGCGTATGAACAAAATTAGATTTGGATTCTTTGTAGCAATCATATGTTTTGCACAGTCCCTATATGCACAAGATAACTCTTACCCAAATAAGCCGATAAAAATTGTTGTTCCTTATCCCCCTGGAGGATTTAACGATACTTTAGGGCGTATTTTGGCGCCAAAGCTAAGTGAGATTTGGAAACAACCTGTACTTGTAGAAAATCGGACTGGCGGAGTTACAACAATTGGTACGAGCTACGTCGCCACTTCGCCTCCAGATGGCTACACCATGCTTATCGCTCAGTTTCCGTATGTAACGAATCCATTTTTAATGAAGAACTTACCGTATGACACAAGTAAAGCATTTAATTCAGTCATTCTAGCTGGACGTTCGCCGACGGTTTTTGTGACATCGAAAGACTCTCCATATAAAAGCTTACAAGATGTGATTAAGGCTGCAAAGTCAAATCCCGGAAAATTAAATTATGGATCTTCCGGCAATGGATCTTCAAATCATTTATCTATGGCTTTGTTTGAAAAGATGGCCAATGTAGAAATGCGGCAAATTCCCTATAAAGGAAGTACTGGGATTATGACCGACGTCGCTGGCGGGCAAGTAGACGTTGCAATTGATGTGTTGGGCAATATAGCCTCGTTTTTGCAGACTGGCAAAGTGCGGACTCTAGCGATTGGTCAAATGACAAGGTCACCCTTGATGCCACAAGTTCCAACGATGAATGAATTAGGCATTACGGGGTACGATGTAAACTCTTGGCACGCGATTGTGGTGCCGGCAGGTACCCCGCGGCCAGTGATTGATAAGATCAATCAAGCGGTTAATGAAATATTAAAAATGAGTGATGTTAGAGAAACTTTTCGTATACAAGGGGTCGTACCTGATGGCGGAACTCCTGAACAGTTAGATGCCTTTTTACTATCACAATCCAATACCTGGGGTAGGTTGATTAAGACCCTCAATATCACTGCTGATTAAGGATTTATCATGAAATTCACAGAACTAAGAACGTGGTTAAGTCATTTACAAAACACTGATCGAATTGCGGTTATTAAAAAAGGGTGCGATCTTCAACATCGACTGCCTGCGATTGCCAAAATTTTAGATGGAGAACAGGCCACGTATTTTCAGAATCCGAAAGGTTTTGATATGCCAGTCATTTCTGGATTTATGTCAAAACGATCCTGGATTGCAGAAGCAATGGGGGTTAGCGAAGAAGAGTTGTTACCAACCTTTCGTAGAGCTGCAGAAAACCCTATCCCTTGGAATGATATTGGAGAGGGCACTGCCCCTTGCCATGAAGTTCAAATTAAAAAACCTGATTTACACAAGTTATTACCAATACCAACGCATAGTGAGCATGACTATGGACCATATATTACGGCTGGATTAGTCATTGCTAGGAACCCGAGTACAGGAAAGCAAAATGTTTCAATTAATCGTATCCAACTTCATCCAACGGGTCGTTTAGGCATTTTGATGCTACCTCGGCATTTATTTGCTTTTTATAAGCAAGCTGAAAAAAACAACCAAGCCTTAGATGTTGCTATTGTTATTGGTGTTGATCCACTCACGCTCCTTGCGTCACAAGCGATTGCCCCCTTAGATCATGACGAATTGGAAATCGCAGGGGCATTGCATGGTAAGGCACTAGATGTAGTGAAATGTAAAAATAGTGAGATTAGGGTGCCGGTGAATGCTGAAATCGTAATCGAAGGAAAAATACTGCCTCATGAGCGAGAGCTTGAAGGCCCCTTTGGCGAATTTCCAAAATACTACAGTGCGCGTGAAAACCGGGAAGTGATTCAGGTTGATTTATTGACGCATCGTAAAGATGCTATTTATCACACTATTATTCCAGCAGAGATGGAGCATCTTTTATTAGGTGCGATACCTAGAGAGTCAACGCTGTTGTCGCATTTACAAAGAAGTTTTCAAGGCGTGCTAGATGTACATTTATCAGTGGGTGGCGTTGCGCGTTACCACCTTTATGTCAAGTTAAAAAAATCACATGAAGGACAACCCAAGAACGTCATTATGGCTGCGTTTGGGGCTCACTACGATGTTAAGCAAGTCATCGTTGTGGATGAGGATGTTGATGTTCATCAACCTCAGCAAGTCGAATGGGCAGTTGCCACAAGATTTCAAGCACACCGCGATCTAATCGTCATTGAAGGTGCACAAGGATCGATTTTAGATCCCTCCACCACGGTTGAATGGATGAAAGAAGGCGGTGAGCTGGTTCCCCCCCATCAGCAAGGATTAAGTTCTAAGATGGGGTTAGATGCGACTCGTCCCATGAACTATCAAGAACATGTTTTTACAAGAGTTAGAATCCCAGGCGAAGACACGATAGATGTACGTCAGGAGCTTGACTCTAAAGTAAAGGTTAATTTCAGTTAAAAAACTTATAGCACTGAAGATTTTTTAGTAGGGCGACACATAAAAAGTCGGAGATAAATTAGCTTAAGTGCGTTAAGAATTTGAAGAAGCCATTGGGCAGTGAGAGGTCTTCTTTCCCTCATATTTGCGCATCTTGAGATGCCGTAATCTTAGGCCGACCATCTTACAACTAAGCCTTGGCCCGTCTTGAATTCCTGAAAACATGTGATAAGTGGAGAATTTAATACACACTTTACATGGTGATTACCCCTAATTCATAGGAATTAAAAGAAATAGAGGTTGACTAGACAAAGTTACTTTGTTTTGATGGTGCATCTCAAAGGCATGTCCTTTGGGATAGCATGTAGTAGTAAGCATGTTCTTGGAGTTTGAAGCGAAGTTGTTATTAACCTAAAGAAGGAGAATTTAATGACTGGAATTTCAACCGTAAAAACCTGGATCGGCGCACTTACTGATATCAGCTTAATGTTGTTAGGATTAGCAATTGTTACTGCTGTACTGGTAGGAAATCAATTACCATTTTTTGGTGGTGTGGTTGCCAACTTAGTAGAACTAGTTAAGAGTCTTGGCAGTAATGGATTAGTTGGCTTGATTGTTCTTGGAATAATCTTGTGGATTTTCTCTAACCGCTCAGTTTCTTAATTAGCTCATAGTATGAGGGGGCTCAAGTAATTGAGCTCCCGATAAAGGACACCATGATAGATACCCTCATTAAAACTGGTTGGCGCGTTGTTGAAATTCTTTTTATCTTGATTCTTATCTGCGTTGCTCTAGGAATCATTATGGGGCCAGATGGAAGTGGTATATTTATAAATAGCGTTTTAACGAATACCAATAATTTCTTGCGCAATATGCCGCCTGGAACATTTTTAGGAGTCTTTGTAATCTTGGCACTTTATTGCTTGATGAAGAAAAAACCCTAAGAACACGCGTTCTGAATACTGTATATCCCTTGCCAAAGCCAGCTAGGGGTTTCCCATACTACTATTTAAAAGCAAATAGATAAAAAATGTTTTTAAAGAATATAAATACAATTAAATTCAATAAGGAGAGCTAGTTATATGGCGTTAAATGAGCTTGTATAACAGCCCTAAAATAAAAATCAATCATAAAGGGAATCTCAGATGTCAAAAGTATATTGGGTAAGCGTCTATAAGTCAGTATCAGATTTAGACGCATTAGCAGCCTATGCAAAATTAGCAACCCCAGCAATGCTTGCCGGAGGTGGGAAATTTATGGCCCGCGGAGAGCCTGTAAAAATAATCGAGTCAGGAATGCAACAACGAGTTGTATTAATTGAGTTTGAAAGTTTAGAAAAAGCTTTAGCTGCTTACAATAGCGAGGGATATCAAGCTGCCTTAAAAGCGCTTGGCAATACCGCCGAAAGAGATATACGTATTGTGCCAGCGAATTAATTTTTCTAATCAAGCTTTAGATTATTGAACTTAGGGATATCAGAAATGAATAAAATTCTCCAAAAATTATGGATAACAATTTTTGTATGTACATCAACCCTTGCAATTGCTCAGGATGCAAAAGTCCCTAGTGGTGCTATTCGGATTGGGGTTTTGAATGATCAATCTGGGGTGTATTCTGGTATGGGCGGGGTTGGCAGTGTGGTTGCCACCAAAATGGCTATTGAAGATTTTGGTGGAACAGTTTTAGGAGTACCGATAGAGTTGATATCTGCAGACCATCAAAACAAAACGGATGTAGGCTCTACAATCGCACGTGAATGGTACGACATTAAAAAAGTGGATGTCATTTTAGATTTGGCCGCTAGTAATGTTGGCTTAGCAGTCATGGGAATTGCTAAACAAAAAAACAAAATCGTAATTAATACAGGATCAGGCTCGAGTCGAATTACCAATGAAGACTGCAATGATCGCACAGCACATTGGGTATATAACACCTATGCATTAGCTCACGGTACAGGTCAAGCCGTCTTAAATCAAGGAGGGGATAGTTGGTATTTTATTACTGCCGATTATGCCTTTGGACATTCGTTAGAAAAAGACACAACAGATGTGATTAAAGCAAGCGGTGGTAAAGTTTTAGGATCAATTAAGCACCCTCTTAATGCATCAGACTTTAGCTCTTTTTTATTACAAGCACAAGCCTCAGGTGCAAAGGTAATCGGTTTAGCAAATGCTGGCACGGATGCGGTAAATGCCATTAAAGGCGCCAAAGAGTTTGGCTTATTAAATAATAAGAAACAACAACTTGTTGGCTTAACTACGTATGTCACAGATGTTCATGGTATTGGTGTAGAAACCGCTCAAGGCATTCAATTAACAGAGGCTTTTTATTGGGATATGAATAATGAAACACGGACCTGGTCACAACGGTTTTTTGAACGTCATAAGCGTATGCCCTCGATGATTCAAGCAGGTACGTATTCAGGTGTGATGCATTATTTAAAAGCAGTAAAAGCTGCAGGTACATCAGAGGCAGGAGCAGTCATGGCAAAAATGAAGTCAACACCGATTAATGACTTTTATACTAAAAATGGTGTATTAAGGGATGATGGTTTGATGGTTCATGATATGTATTTGTTCCAAGTCAAAACACCTGAACAAAGTAAAAGCCCATGGGATCTTTATACTCTTAAACAAGTAATCCCTGGTAGCCAAGCATTTGCTTCATTAGCAGATAGTAAGTGTCCATTGGTAAAAAAATAATTTAGATAGGGGGCTTCATGCTCGGAATAACTAAAAAAGATTTTATGATTCAATCATCAAATTTCGATATTAGAAGACCTTGGAACCTTTTGCGAATAACTGCCGGAGCTTTTTTATTACCACATGCGTTTGGGAAATTTATAGGGGGTGCGTTAAATCCAGCAGTTGTTGGTTTCTTTGAAAAAGCTGGATTTCAACCACCAGAAACTTGGGTCTTACTTGCTTTTCTGGTGGAGATCATTTGCGGTGTGGCATTAGTCCTTGGCCTATTAACGAGGTTTGCCGCACTAGGAGCATGCTTGACTTTGCTAGTCGCCGTAGGAGCCCTCCATCTAGTGAAAGGTTTTGCTTGGTATTGGAACTTGGGGGGATATGAGTATCCAATCTTTTGGGCAATTGTCTGTCTAGCAATCTCAATGCAGGCATTTCAAGTGAAAGATAAGGGATAAGTAAATCTCTTGGAAATCACATCGGTGAAAAGGCGCTTTTAAGTTTTTAGCAAATTTTACGAAAAGGTTTATCCTAAAGAGAACGCAGATATAAATGTCGTTATTTTGATAGTCATTTAAAGGTTCTAAGCCATAGTGAAATTTCAGCCGAATATTCTTTCTTCATGGAAAGGATACAACCAACAACTCTTTATTAATGATGTATTTGCAGGCTTGAGCGTTGGCGTCATAGCCTTACCTTTATCGATGGCATTTGCTATTGCGAGTGGTTTAAAACCAGAGGTTGGTATTTTCACAGCGATTATTGCGGGCGCCTTAGTAGCAACGCTTGGCGGGTGTCGGGTTCAAATTGGGGGGCCAGCAGGTGCCTTTATCGTTATTGTTTACGGTATTTTGCATACGTATGGACCTGTGAATCTTTTAATAGCCACAGCTCTTTCAGGGGTCTTATTATTTTTAATGGGTTTGTTTCGTGTTGGCGGCTTAATTCGACTGATACCGCAGACCGTGATTCATGGATTTACAAGTGGCATTGCCATCTTAATTTTCTTGAGTCAATTAAAAGAATTTTTGGGTTTAAACGTAGAAGTTCCAGCTGATTTTTTTGCCATGCTAGATACACTTTATACACATATCCACGAATATAACCCTATAACCTTGAAGACCGCCCTACTTTGTCTTGCATTTCTTTTTACCTGGCGAATCAGTAAAAAATATATTCGCGTTTGCAATCATATCCCTGAGATTTTGTTAGTGATGATTTTAGCTACATGGGGTGTTCATGTATTTCATTTGCCAATAGAAACGATAGGTACACGCTTTGGGGGCATACCTAATCATTGGCCAGCGTTAGTTATTCCATCATTTGCATCAGTAGACCTTGGACATTTATTTGTTCCGATTGTGACTTTGGCGATATTAGGAGCGATTGAGTCATTGCTATGTGCGCGCGTAGCGGATGGCTTTACACATCAATCGCATGACTCTAATCAAGAATTAATGGGGCAAGGACTCACCAATTTTTTCTTGCCATTCTTTGGTGGAATGCCTGCAACTGGAACCATTGCCAGAACGGTGACTAATATCAAAAGTGGGGGAACTTCTCCAATATCTGGCCTGGTACACTCCCTAACTTTAGTGCTGATTGTCTTTTTCTTAGGTCATTTAGCTACAGAAATTCCTCTTGCTTGTCTTGCTGCGATTTTGATTTATGTGGCATGGAATATGGGCGATTGGATTCATTTAAGACAAATTAGACAGAGGCCATTTTCTGATCAAGTTTCATTGTTAATGGTTTTTATCTTAACGGTCATATGTAATTTGGCTTTAGCAATTGGGTTTGGATTGTGCTGGGCATTATTCAACTACTGGTTTGAACAACATAAATCCAAGCTCTTATAAGACCCCCGATATTTGACATCAGTACGGTTTCAATATATCGTTGAACAAAATAAAAAATATCAAGGGGAGACCATGATTAAGTTCAATAAAATAGTCACGCTAGTGACCACATTATGTATGGGTGTTTTTTTTGGGCTTATTACTCAAGCTCAAGAAGCTTATCCAAATAAACCAATAAAAATTATCGTTGGATTATTACCCGGAGCATCCACTGATTATTTAGCGCGTGAAATAGGACGTGACTTGAGTGATCGTTTAAAGACCCCCGTTATTGTCGAAAACAAACCAGGTGCAAATACGATTATTGGTAATAATGCAGTTGCAAAATCGGCACCGGATGGATACACCCTTTACCTTACAAATATTGTGAGTGCTATCAATCCATGGATATATCAAAATATGCCCTACGACTTTAAAAAGGATATGAAAAATATTATCTTGCTAGGGGTGGCAGATAACGTCTTAACCGTAACCCCCAAGATAGGGGTCAATAATGCAAAGGATTTGATAGCTTATGCTAAAAAAAATCCTGGACAATTTTCTTATGGATCCTCAGGGATTGGCACAATTCATCATCTGCTGATGGAGTTGATTGCAGGCAAAGCGAATATTCAGGTGAATCATATACCTTATAAAGGCGCCAATGCTGCAATTACAGATGTTTTGGGCGGCAATATAAATGGTTATTTTGGCACCATTTCCTCGCAAAGAGAATTTATTAAAAAAGGTGATTTAAAACCCATTTTCGTTACCTCTGCAAAGCGTTCCGTATATTTGCCTGATGTCCCTACCCTCGCTGAAGCAGGATTGCCTCCCATTGCAACAGGTTATTGGATGGGTTTATCTGCGCCAGCGGGAACGCCAGATGCAATTATCAATTTATTGAATAAAGAATTAAATGCGACTCTTTCAACGCCCGAGCTCATTCAAAAATTTAATCAGCAGGCAATTGATCCGCTTGGTGGTTCACCGAAGGATATGGATAACTTTTATGACAATGAATTAAAGCTATGGAAGGCTGCTGCTCAAGCAGCAAAGATGGAACCTATTGCAATTAAATAACGACAAAAAATGACAGAATCTAAACTTTTGTATGACTTAATAATTATCGGTGGTGGAATCGCTGGCTTGACAACAGGTGTGAGGGCTACTGAATTAGGATTACGCCCTCTTGTTCTTGAACAAGGTGAAGGAGTAGATTACCCCAACAACTCTCGTATGTCTGGTGGAATCTTGCATATTGGATTTCATGACCCCTATCGCTCGCCAGAAGAACTTGAGGAAGTGATTACAAGACTTACCGATGGCGAGGCAAAGCCCGAGTTAGCTCGGGCGCTTGCCCATACAGGCTCAAGATTAATTACATGGTTGCAGGGTAAAGGCGGTAAGTTTATGCGGTTTAATCCTCAAGAGGGTTATCGCTGGTGTATGGCTCCCCCTCGAGCCCTGAAGGCCGGCATTGACTGGAAAGAGCGTGGCCCAGACTTGATTTTGCGCAGACTAGCATTAGATTTGGTTGAGCGAGGTGGTGTTTTGCAATTAGGTGCGCGTGTTACACGCCTATTGATGGATCAAGGGCGATTTGTCGGTGTAGAAGGTACCTGTCAGGGCACTCCGCAAATATGGAATGCACCTTATGGCGTGATTGCTGATGGAGGATTTCAGGCAAATCGACAGTTATTTGAAAAACACATTGGAGAGCATTTTGATTCGGTATTTCAGCGGGGAGGCCGAACTGGTCGAGGAGATGGACTGTCTATGGCGATGGATGTTGGTGGGGTCATTACTCCAGGGAATCGTTTTTATGGACATGTATTGTGTAGTGATGCCAAACATAATGATGCTGTCTGGCCATATCCCGAGGTTGATGCCTTAGCAACAGCCGGTATGGTCATCGATGCAACTGGTAATCGTGTCGTGGATGAAGGGATTTCAGGTGTTCACCTAGCCAATGAGTTGGCAGCTCGCGCCAAAACAGAAAAATTATTTGCCGTATTTGATCAAACGATTTGGGATGGCCCTGGAGTTTCCGCACGGATCCCTGCCAACCCACTACTAGAGCGAGCCGGTGGAACAATTTTACGAGCAACAAATGCAACTGAGTTAGCTCAACAAATGGGTGTTCCAGCAAGCGCCTTTATAGAGACACTTAATCAATATAACGACCACTTAAAAAGCGGGCGCTTGAATACTTTACCTATACAGCGCTCAGAATTAGTCAAGGCAATGCCGATTGTGAATGCGCCTTTAATGGCCATCCCCATTTGTCCAGGCATCACTTACACCATGGTAGGAATCGATATTGATCAACACGCCCAGGTATTAGATGCTAAATCACAACCAATTCCAGGATTGTTTGCTGCCGGCGCAACAACAGGGGGGATAGAAGGTGGAAAAAACTCAGTGTACATTGGGGGATTGATTAAGTCAGGCAGCTTTGGATTAATTGCCGCAGAACGCATCGCAACGCTTGAAGGTAAACAATTTACATTAGAGTCAGCTAATCAGAAAAGCTCTGCGGAGTCAGAGGGCTTAACAAAAGCAACATCGGTTGCCGTTTCAAATGCCGCGCATGGACTTGAGCGTTTCCCAATACTTCGAAGCATGATCCGGCATGGCAAGCAGATTGCTAGTGCCCTATCGATTTTGACACTCGTCATTAGTTACTTATTTTTATCTGGCCCACTAGGTTGGCTGGGCAGTGTGATTGCTATCGCACTTGCCCTCGTTGTCCTCGTCATTATTTTAGGGGTTGTGGAAATGATCACATTAATTACAGATTTTTTAATACCTGAATAGGTGGCTCATTTTCAATGAATTGGAATGGGCCCTAAGTAACTTGCTATTTGGTTAAATCGGGCTAGAATCTCATCATGAGTTATCTATTCAAAACCCTGATTGCGGCAATCATTATTGTGCTTGTAACAGAAGTGAGTAAACGCAGTACAGCCATGGCAGCTTTTCTGTTGGCTCTTCCTATTGTGTCGATTACATCCTTATTGTGGATATGGATGGAAACTAAGGATAAAGTCAAAATTGCTGATCTCAGTCAGCAAACATTTTGGTATGTATTGCCGACCTTACCGATGTTTCTACTTTTGGCTTGGCTGCTGAAAAACAATATAAGTTTTTATGTGTCTTTAGGCATTTGCTGTTTAATAACCGTTGTGTTGTTTGGGCTTACTCAATACCTACTGATTAAACAATAAAGAAAATCTTGAGTATTCCTTAGTTCTGGGGTTTATCAAAGTTAGCATATTTGTCATGGCAGGCTTTACAAGCGTTATAAATATTGCCACCCGCATCAAATAGAGCGTCTTTATCTTTGTTCTGCGCAGCTTTTAAAGCAACTTCAGCATTTGTACTTAATCTTTTAGCAAATTCATGCCACTGTTGATTATCTTTAGCTAAATGATCTAACATTAGAATATTCCCTGCCTGAATAAGTGTTGCAGCGCTATTTCTAATGGACTCCCAATCCGCATCGGTTTTGGGAGATATTTCTTCAGTACCACTGCTCGTTGTTATGTATTTAACGGAGTCCCATACAACATCCGCACTAGGATCAATGACCCATTCCATGACTTGCTTTAAATTAAGAGTGGAGTTGTATGTGTGAGGTGATTTTTGACTACAGGCATTCAGTATAGATATACAAAGTAATACAAAGATAGTTTTAAATTTCATCGTTGTCTCTTTTCTCATTAGCCTAATTAATATCTAATAGTATATGAGAAAATATCATACAACTGATAAAGGAAATGTATGCGTCACGTTGTAAAAATAGTATTAATCAACTTCTTTTTCTTATTGATATTTCCGAGCTATGCGCAAAAATCAATTGTGGTGTCATCCACAACTTCTACAGAACAAAGTGGTTTATATGGATATCTACTACCAATCTTTGAAAAAAAGTTTGGCATACAAGTCAAGGTAGTTGCAGTTGGGACAGGTCAAGCTCTCGATATTGGGCGGCGAGGTGATGCAGATGTAGTTTTTGTTCATGATAAGCCTGCTGAAGAAAAATTCGTGAGTGAAGGGTTTGCAGAAAAACGCATGGAGGTGATGTATAACGACTTTGTGTTGATTGGCCCTAAATCAGATCCAGCAAAAATTATTGGTGGTAAGGATATATTGGGAGCGTTAAAAAAAGTTGCAGATAGTAAGGCTAACTTTTTATCTCGTGGAGATAAAAGTGGTACTCACGCTGCAGAACTTCGTTATTGGAAAGATGCCGGCATAGACGTATCAGCAAATAATCTTTGGTATAAAGAAACGGGAAGTGGTATGGGCCCCGCACTCAATACAGCTTCAGCCATGAATGCCTATATATTGGCGGACCGAGCCACTTGGTTGACATTCAAGAATCGTGGGGAGCTTACGATTCTTATAGAAGGAGATCCGCGCTTATTTAATCAGTATGGGGTGATGTTAGTAAGCCCAGCTAAATTTCCTCAAGTAAAAAAACAAGAGGGACAAATCTTTATTGACTGGTTAA
>CANFUO010000014.1 GCA_947450225.1 Burkholderiaceae bacterium
ATGAATGTAGAGCAACGCAGAAACTCTTATGAAGAAGTCGCATTAAAACGGGCTAATTTTTCTAAAGAAGTCGAAGTAGAGCCAGTTCAGCTTGGTCAAGTTAGTGGTGAGTGGTTAATACCTCATCATCAGACAAGCGATGGCATCATCATCCATCTGCACGGTGGGGCTTTTGCTGTGGGGAATGCTTTAACGTACCGCGCGATTGGATCACACTTAGCTCAGCATGCAAAGTGTAGGGTCTTAATGCTCAATTACCGTTTATGTCCAGAGCATCCTTTTCCGGCGGCTTTAATGGACGTGGTCAATACCTTCAAGTTTTTAAAAGAGCAACAAGGACAACAAAAAATAGCCCTCAGTGGCGATTCTGCTGGGGGTAATTTAGCGATCACAGCGACACTTTATTTACAGCAACACCAATTACCCATTCCTCATGCATTAGGTTTAATGTGCCCTTGGACTGACCTGACAATGTCCAATGAAACCCATCAAACCAAGGTGCTTGTAGACCCCTATTTTCCAAATAGTGAGCGATTAATTGCATTTGCCAAAATATATGCTCAAGACAAGGATCTCAAGGACCCACTGATATCGCCACAATACGCATCGTTTAAAAATTTTCCACCAGTCATGACCCACGTTGGAGAATTTGAGGCATTACTTGATGATGCGGAAAAGTTTCATCAAAAAGCCATTGCAGATGGAGTTTCCTCGCAATTGGAAATTTATCCATCGATGTGGCATGTCTGGCAACATTTTGTCGGATTGATGCCTGAAGCCACTCAATCGATTCAAACGATGGGGCAGTTTTTAGCATTACACCTAGCAAACAAATAGATATTATTTTAAGGAAATATTTTGGAAATTCAATCAGTCGGCATCATTGGTGCAGGAATTATGGGGAGCGGTATTGCTCAGGCATGTGCTGCAGCGGGCCTCGATGTTGTGATGGTAGATGTTAATCAGGCGGCAATTGATAAGGGTATGGAAAGCATTAGTTCAAGTCTTGAGCGTTTAGTCAAAAAAGAAAAATTAACCACCGAGCAAAAAGTGGCAACGATGGCAAAAATTAAACCTTCACTCGCATATGCAGACCTAAAAGACTTGCAGTTGGTCATTGAAGCGGCAACAGAGAATCGTCCTATCAAGGAAAAAATTCTTAAGCAACTCGATGAAACCTGTTCACCATCAACCATTATCGCCACCAATACATCTTCACTGTCAGTTACGCAACTCGCAGCCAATGACTCTAATCCTGGGCGTGTGATTGGCATGCACTTTTTTAACCCAGTACCAATGATGTCATTAGTTGAGATTATCCGCGGCTTACAAACAAACGACGCTACGCATCAAGCAATCTACGAGATGTCAAAGCGCTTGGGTAAAGAGCCGATTACTGTCAAGAACTCACCAGGTTTTGTCGTCAACCGAATTTTAGTACCGATGATTAATGAAGCATTCTTTGTATTAGCTGAAGGGCTTGCGACCGCAGAAGATATCGATGCGGGGATGAAGTTAGGATGCAATCAACCTATTGGTCCATTAGCTTTGGCAGACCTGATTGGTTTAGATACCTGTCTTGCAGTGATGGAAGTGTATTTCAATAACTTCAATGACTCTAAGTATCGTCCATGCCCATTGTTGCGTGAAATGGTGGCGGCGGGTCAATTAGGTCGTAAAACAGGTAAAGGTGTTTACCAGTACTAAAAATCATATGTTTTCTATATGACCGACAATGTCGGTCTTTTTTTTAGTATCTTTTCCGGGGATTGGGAAGAGTTCTCAAGGTCTTGAGAATAAAAAGCATAAAATAGACTTTTGTCTATTGAGAATCTTTATGTCCTCCACGAAGTTGGGTTATTGGAGTGTGGTTGCAAGTTACATCTGCTGGGGCTTTATGCCTTTGTATACGAGGCAATTTTCTGATGTATCCCTCTTAGAATTTTTCGTGCACCGGATTATTTGGTCAGCCGCCATCCTTGTCTTACTCATGTTGATGCAAGGAAAATTAATTGCTTTATTTACTAACTTAACCCTAAAACGAATTGGTCTGTATTTTGTGAGCGCTTTTTTAGTATCGGCTAATTGGTACTTATTTGTATGGGGAATATTACGTGGCGATATCACTGAGGCTAGTTTAGGTTATTTTATTAATCCCCTTGTGAGTGTTTTACTGGGACTAGTGATACTGCATGAAAAAATCCGACGTTTTCAATTAGTAGCCACAATCTTAGTAGTTTTAGGGGTAGGTATCTTAGGCTTTGCTTATGGAAAGTTTCCCTGGTTAGCCCTATCGCTAGGAGCTAGCTTTGGTTTATATGGATTAATTCGTAAGGTTGGAGATTTAAATGCCGTCGAAGGTTTAACTTTAGAAATGGTACTGTTATTGCCATTCATGTTCGTTTTAATTTATTACCTCAAAGGTCAGGATCAGTTCATATTTGGTACGCAAGGTGTATTGATTGATATGAAGTTAATGACCATTGGGATTATCACGGCCTTACCCATGTTGATTTTTATATTTGGAGTGCAGCGCATATCCATGACCACCTTAGGCTTTATACAATACCTGGGGCCAACATTACAATTTTTAAGTGGCGTCCTAATCTTTAATGAGATGATTGACCAAAATCGCTTAATGGGCTATGGAACAGTATGGCTTGGTTTATTGATATTTGCCCTAGAAGGTTTGTATCAATCGAGGAAAAATCAAGCTAATCAAACTTCACCGGTGATGATGGATTGAAGTTACCTTGGGTAAATTCACGCATTTTGATGAGGGTATACAGCATCTGATTGATCGGTGTAGGAATGCCGTGTTGCTTACCTTTTTCGACAATAGCGCCATTGAGATAATCGATTTCAGTGGCTTTACCTTTTGCAAGATCTTGAGCTGTAGAAGAGTGCTGCTGGGACATGTGAATAGGAATTTGTGCAATCGCGTCGCTGATGTGTTGCTCATCCAAAATAACTCCCTCAAGCTTTGCAATCAAAAGACATTCCAACTTGATTTGATCAGCAAGTTCAAGTATGCCTGGGCTTAGCATTAACTGGGAATAATTAATTTGAGCAATCGCGGATAGAGCGTTGAAAACGCAATTAATAATCAATTTCTCCCACATTACTTCAAGCATTGTTTCAGATACCTTATTAGGAATCTTAGCTAAACGAAGCATCTCAGATAAAAAGTTCAGACGATCTTTGTTTTGTCCTGGGATGGTATTGCCAATAACCAAATGTCCAGCACCAAAGTGGGTCACCTCGTTGGGGGCGGACATAGCAATGGCAGCGTAAACCATGGCAGAAAAGCATGTTTGAGAAATATGGGTTTTTAATAAAGACGCATTATCTATACCATTTTGCAAACTTAGTAGGACTGCATTTGACTTAAGGTGCGGGGCAATGAGTTCAGCTGTGGGCAATGTGGATTGGGATTTAACTGCGATGAGCACATAAGCGGCGTCCGCAAGAGCACTATATTGTGTTGTAGCAATCACGGGAACGGTTTCATGACGATCTTCCCACACCATCTTAAGACCATCATCATTGAATGATGCAATTTGATGTTCACGCGCAATTAAAGTGACAGGGAATCCTGCTTTTGCAAATAGGCCACCAAAATAGCACCCGACTGCACCGGCCCCTACAACAGCAATTTTAGGTAAAGAGATACTCATTTACAGCTCCGAGACAACAGGTAGAAAGAGTTCTTGCAGATCACTGAGAAACAAAAAACCCAAAGGTGTTGCTTTGAGGTTCATCAGATCCTTTTCTAAAAGACCTTTTTCTACAGCAAGATCAAGATCAGACTGAATATTCATCTGCTGTAAGCCAGTACGTTGTTCAAACATACTCATTGGAGCGCCATTTTTTAAGCGCAAAGCACCCAACATAAACTCAAAAGCAAGCTCATCCTGAGCCACCACACGTTCCTCGATAAGGCCATGGCGGTTGCCAAAGACAGATTGCATATAGGTTTGAGGATGACGTTCTTTCACAGTACGAATGATTTTGTCTGGGAAAGAAATTTTTCCATGAGCACCAGCACCGATACCTAAATAATCGCCAAAACTCCAATAATTGATATTGTGAAAACACTCTGATTGAGGTTTGGCATAAGCAGAGATTTCATAACGATGTAAACCAGCATTCTCCAAAAGTTGTAGCAAAGATTCTTGCATTTGGGCGCTAAGATCCTCATCTGGAATAGGCGGCGGGAATTTAGCGAACAGGGTATTGGGTTCAAGAGTAAGGTGATATAAAGACACATGATCTGTATCAAAACTCAGAGCAGTTTGTAAATCGGCAATCGCCTCATCAAGTGATTGATGAGGCAAGCCATACATCACATCAAGATTAACGCGTTTAAAGAATTGTTTTGCCACTCCAATAGCGGCAACCGCTTCAGCGGCGCTATGGACACGGCCGAGATCTTTTAAGTGACGAGGGTTAAAGCTTTGGATGCCCAAAGAAATACGGGTAATACCACTTTTGGCATAGGCGGCAAATTTAGTAGCTTCAACCGAACCAGGATTAGCTTCTAACGTAATTTCAATATCACTATCCATGCCTATACGAGCCCGAACATCAGCCAACAATCGATCGAGACCTTCAGGAGATAAAAGACTAGGCGTACCACCACCAATAAAGATGGAGTGTACCCTACGGCCCCAGATCAGTGGTAAAGACTGCTCTAAATCATGGCAAAGAGCGTCTAAATAGCTTTGTTCATCAAAACCTGTGCCTTGATCATTAATGGCATGTGAATTGAAATCGCAATAAGGACATTTCTTTTCGCACCAAGGAAAATGAATATATAAAGATAATGGTGGCAAAGACTCCAAATGCGTTTGTTGGCTTGGATAGGATTTCTCTGCCAATTGAATAGGAATAATCGTGCGTTTACTCATGGGATATTTTACGTATAAGTTCTTGCATTGCTAGCGCACGATGACTGATTTTGTTTTTCAACGCAGGGAGTAGTTCAGCTGCGGTTTGCCCAAGATCAGGCAGCAAAAAGAAAGGATCATACCCAAAGCCATAGGCGCCGCGAGGTGACTCGATAATCTCACCATTCCAAGAGCCAGAAGCAATGATGGGTTCTGGATCATTGGGATGGCGAATAAAAACAAGTGCGCAGACATACCGAGCACGTTTGTTCGTATGATTTTTCATGAGATGAAGCAAATGTTCATTATTTTGTGTATCCGTGGCATCTGGACCAGCAAATCTTGCCGAATGGATGCCTGGAGCCCCGTCAAGTGCTTCAACACAAATTCCGGAATCATCAGCCAAACTTGGCAGGCCACTGATGGTGCTGGCTTGGCGAGCTTTAGTTAAGGCATTTTCTACGAAAGTTAAGTATGGTTCAGGTGCAGGTGGAATACCAAGTGCTTGCTGAGAGATGAGCTCAATACCAAGAGGGCCAAAGAGCGCATTAAATTCCGCTAGCTTACCTAGATTTGAAGAAGCTAAAACAATCTTTTTAGCCATTACGCTCATTTTGCCAGGGCTTCTTTTTGTAAGGCAACTAATTGACGAATCGAATCTTGACCTAAATCGAGAAGTTGAACAAGTTCCTCGCGAGAGAAGCTAGCACCCTCAGCAGTTCCTTGAATTTCTACAATACCGCCTTTACCTGTCATCACAATATTCATATCCGTATCACAGTTCGAGTCTTCATCATAGTCGAGGTCAGCGACCGCAAGACCTTTAAAAATACCCACTGAAATTGCGGCAACGTGATCAATAATCGGGTCACTCTTGAGAGCGCCACTTTTGAGTAAAAGGTTTACAGCATCACGAGCCGCCACGAAAGCACCCGTAATGGCAGCAGTTCTTGTCCCGCCATCGGCCTGAATCACATCACAGTCCAAGTGAATGGTACGCTCACCTAAAAGCTTGAGATCAAAAATACTGCGCAAAGACCTACCGATTAAACGTTGAATCTCTTGGGTTCTGCCGGATTGTTTACCCCGAGCAGCTTCACGATCGCTGCGGGTATGGGTGGATCTTGGTAGCATGCCATATTCAGCAGTTACCCAGCCTTGCCCACTCCCTTTTTGGTGGGGAGGGACTTTTTCTAAAATACTTGCATTGCAAAGGACTTGAGTTGAGCCAAAGCTAATAAGAACAGAGCCTTCAGCATGCTTCGTAAAATGACGGGCGATAGTTACATCTCGGATTTGTGATAATTTACGCTGACTTGGACGAATCGATGCATTCATTAATGATTACCTTTCAATTATTTTTTACTATTTTGCCTTTTATTTGGCAATCGCACATCAACACTTTACAATGTATCCATGATATATAGCATGACAGGCTTTGGGGCACATCGTCAGCCCTTACTCAATCAGCAGCAAACAGTGGCTTTAGTTTACGTGGAACTAAGGTCGATTAATTCACGTTTTCTCGATTTAGTGTTTAGAACCCCTGATGAAGCCCGATTTGCTGAATCCCAAATCAGGGAGCAAATTGCCAAGCGCGTGAGTCGCGGAAAAATTGAATGTCGGATTCATATTCAGCGAGGCGCTGACATTGAACAAGCACAAGAGACAGACAAGCATCAAGACATCGCGCAAAATTTTCATGTGGGCGTATTAAGTGAGTTAAAGCATTTTGAGGCGTATATACAAGCGCAATTCCCGGGCGCGGCTGCCTTAAGTGTCAAAGATGTCTTAAGTTGGCCTGGCGTCATTCGGCAAGAAGACATAGGTTCAGAAGCGCTGCAAGAAGCCATCTTGCAGGCACTGCATGTCGCCTTAGACGCACTCCTTGCTAGTCGCCAAAGTGAAGGTGATTTGATGCGGCAAGTCATCATGAAAAATCTTGAGGCGATGGCTGCTATTGTTGCTCACATTGAAGTTAAATTACCAGAAATTATTCAGGCCTATCAAGATAAACTTACTGAAAAATTACTTTCAGTATTAAATGGTATTGATCAACAAGGACGAGTGGTTTCTAAAGAAGAGACAGTTGAACGGATCAAACAAGAAGTGGTGATGTATGGCGTTAGAATCGATGTGGCTGAGGAGATCAATCGTCTCAAGGCCCATTTTGATGCCGTTCGAAGTGCTCTCGCCAAAGGCGGACCCGTTGGTAAGCGACTCGATTTTTTAATGCAAGAATTACAAAGAGAAAGCAATACCTTGGGAGCGAAGTCAGTTTCACAGGAAACCAGCGACGCCTCCATGGAGCTAAAGTTACTCGTTGAGCAGATTCGTGAACAAGTGCAAAATTTAGAATAGTACGCAAGGAAAAAAAGATGACTTATAGTGGCAGCATGATTTTAGTTGTAGCACCTTCCGGTGCCGGAAAATCATCTTTGGTATCTGCGTTATTAAGCACAGACACAAGCCTATCCTTATCTGTTTCATACACCACGCGCAAACCCCGACCTGGTGAAGAAGAAGGTATCAATTACCACTTTATTACTGAAGCAGAGTTTTTAACGCGTAAAGAGCAGGGGGATTTCTTAGAATGGGCTTTGGTGCATGGTAATTACTACGGAACATCCAGATCATGGATTATGGATAAAATGCAGCAAGGCCAAGATGTGATCCTGGAGATTGACTGGCAAGGAGCCAGACAAATCCAACAACTAGTACCTAATTCGATATGGATTTTTATTTTGCCACCCTCATTACAGATCTTGGAAGAACGCTTGCGTTCTAGAGGTCAAGATGATGAACAAACCATTCAACGACGGATTGCCGCGGCTCATGATGAGCTCTCGCATATTGGTGAGGCCAATTATTTGGTGATTAATGATCTATTTCAAGCGGCAGTGTTTGAACTCAGACAAATCATTTCCTCGAGCCGTTTAAGGACCTTGTCACAGATCGCCAGACATCCAAGCCTCATTGAGAATTTAACGAATTCAACGAAGTAAGAGCATTTTTGAGTTAGAATAGGGCTATTAGCGATTGCATACCCTGCATTCACACCAGACCTGAAAGTAAACACCATGGCACGAATTACCGTAGAAGATTGTTTAAAAACGATACCGAACCGTTTTGAAATGGTTCTTGCAGCAACCTACCGCGCACGTCAACTGGTTCAAGGACATACACCTCGTGTTGAGTCAAAAGATAAAGCTACAGTAACCGCCTTGCGCGAAATTGCTGAAGGCATGACTGACAGAGATATGTTGTCTAAAGTACCTTTATAAGGTCTAGTTTATGGTGGCCCGTTCACCATCAACATCCAGTAACGATCTCATCCCTAGCAAATCTGATGCTACGGTCATCATTGCTGCGATGCTTGAAAAAACAAGTAGGCACTTATTTGGTCCCACTTCAGCTCCAGCATCCCCTCCTAAGCAGCAGGTTGTTAGTTTATCGGTACTGACCGAGAAATTAAGCTATCTCAATTCTTCCGAAATTAAACTAGTCAGGCGGGCATTTCATTTTGCAGATGAGGCGCATCTGGGCCAATACCGCCAAAGTGGCGAGCCGTATATTACGCATCCCCTGGCTGTTGCTGAACTATGTGCCGATTGGCGCCTTGATGTTTACTCCATCATGTGCGCTTTATTACACGACGTCATTGAAGATACTGGCCATACCCATGCAGAGCTCATTGAAGCTTTCGGACCCAAGGTAGGGGAGTTAGTTGATGGACTCACCAAACTAGATAAATTAGAGTTTCAGAGTCATGCGCAGGCCCAAGCGGAGAGTTTTCGTAAGATGTTTATGGCGATGGCACGAGATATTCGTGTCATATTAGTTAAATTAGCTGATCGCACGCACAATATGCGCACCTTAGGTAGTGTGCGAGACGATAAGCGTAAACGCATTGCTATTGAGACAAGTGAGATCTACGCACCGATTGCGCATCGTCTTGGCTTGAATATGATTTACCGTGAGCTAGAGGATTTGAGCTTCAAAAACACCTGGCCGATGCGTTACCGAGCATTAGATAAATCTGTTAAAAAAGTACGAGGCAATCGCAAAGAAATCGTTAATAAGATCTTAGATGATGTGCGCCGTCATTTTGCTAAAGTTGGTCTTGAGATTGATATTCGTGGTCGAGAAAAGACCTTATCTAGCATTTATCACAAGATGCGGACTAAGCATTTAAGTTTTAATGAAGTACTGGACGTATATGGATTTCGAGTCTTGGTCAAAAGCAATGATGAATGTTATCGCGCCTTAGGAATGTTGCATGCCATGTATAAGCCGATGCCTGGTAAGGTGAAGGACTATATCGCCATACCCAAACTGAATGGCTATCAATCACTCCATACAACCATGGTAGGCCCAGTTGGAATGCCTATCGAGTTTCAAATTAGAACCTTTGTAATGGATCAAGTTGCTGATGCTGGAGTTGCCGCGCATTGGGTCTATAAAGATGGTCAAGAAGAGATGAGCGAAGTCCAAAAGCGTGCGCATCAATGGCTACAGTCTTTAATTGATTTAGAAGATGCAAGTCATGACCCACAAGAATTTTTAGAGCACGTCAAGATTGACCTATTCCCCGACTCCGTTTATGTGTTTACACCGAAGGGACATATACGTGCATTACCTAGAGGCGCCACCGCACTTGATTTTGCTTACTCAGTGCATAGTGATTTAGGTAATAGTTGCGTCGCAGTTCGGATCAATGGTAATCAATTACCCCTGCGCACTGAAATTAAAAATGGCGATATCGTTGAAGTGATCACGGCGCCGTACTCGAACCCCAACCCTACTTGGCTAACGTTTATTAAGACAGGAAGAGCTCGGGCGGCGATTCGGCACGCGTTAAAAACGAAAGGTTTAGATGAGTCTCTGCAGTTAGGTGAGCGTTTGTTATTGCAAGCCATTCGAAAGCAAGAAATAGACGTAGCTTTATTAACATCACAGGTTTGGGAAAAAATATTGCATTGGACTGGTTCAAAATCTCGACAAGAAATTATGACGGACTTGGCCCTTGGGCGCAGGTCTGCACCCGTTTTAGCGAAGCGTATCGAACTCTTTGTGAGTGAAACGCATGGCCATGAGCAATTAAGACTAGATCATCAAGAATGGCAAAATAAATCAGAACAAGAAATTAATGCTAAACATGCACGTCAAATATTAATCGTAGATGGCACCGAAGGTATGTCAATTATCTATTCGACCTGTTGCCACCCGATTCCTGGCGATACCATTATTGGGTATTTAGGTAAAGGTGAAGGATTACAAATACATATCCATGACTGTGCACATGTGGTGCGCATTCACCGTAAAGATCCTGATAATTGGATTGAGGTCAACTGGGCAGAAGACATACATCGTGAATTTGAAATTCCACTGCGAGTGGATGTTAAGAACACGAAAGGCGTTCTTGCTAAAGTAGCCAATAGCATCACATCCTCAGATGCAAACATTACACACGTAGGCATGGACGATAGCACATCAGAACTGGCGGCGACGATTCGTTTTGGAGTGCAAGTTAAACATAGAGATCATTTAGCGCAAGTGATCCGAAGTCTAAGGGCTAATCATGATGTCGTGCGAGTAGTAAGAAGCAAGACCCACCATTAATCTACAGTGCTTTATATTCCACATCAATAATTTCTAGCATCTCGATGCCATTGGGAGTGTGTAACTCGATTTCATCGCCAATTTGTTTTTTGAGCATCGCTTTAGCAATCGGTGAAATCCAGCTTACATAATTATCACCTTGACTGATTTCATCAACACCAACGATACAAATCGTATGTTCACCAGTACGATCGGCATAGGTCACTGTTGCCCCAAAAAAGATCTGTTCGGTACTTTCACGCGTTGCAGGATCGACAACCTCAGCAAACTCCAGGCGTTTATTTAAAAAGCGGATACGACGATCGATTTCACGCAACCTCTTTTTGCCATAAATATAATCACCATTCTCAGAACGATCACCATTACTAGCTGCCCAATGCACAATTTTGACGATTTCTGGGCGTTCGATATCGAGCAGATGAAGTAGTTCATCCTTTATTCTTTGGTGTCCCGTAGGAGTAATATAGTTTTTTGAATTCATTTATGGCATAATACTATGCTACGCGGCTGTAGCTCAGCTGGATAGAGTACTTGGCTACGAACCAAGGGGTCGTGGGTTCAATTCCTGCCAGCCGCACCAACAATATGCATCAGAATCACGGGGTTACAGTGAAAATTGTAACCCCATTTTTTTACCTTTTAGTTATTGAAATCACTTCTAATCTTCCCTTGGTAAAAACTACAGGCCTTTTTTAAAGAGGTGAATATAAAGATTTATTTATTTCAAACGATCATAAACATCAGTTAAGAAATGAGCACTTTCCCTAATAAAAAATTTCGAGGTCACGTTTATAGCTTTGAACATCTGGAACACACATCTATCGAGATCTTATTTAATAACGGGGCAATAAAAGTTAAAATCTTCGTTACCTTTGGGTCCCACTGTTTTACAGAGGAATTTAAGCCCGATACTCATAATCAAGAGTATGTATATAGACATAATGGTGAACTAAGGGCATTTGATATCGTTCGATATGAATGTTCAAAAAAATTACCCAACATTATTAATAATATGGCTAATGGGACAGTATATAAGTCTGATAAAAGTTATACATATGTTTCTCATATACAAATAGCCTCATTATTAGGAGAACAAGCATATTCGATATTTTTTAGCTTAAAAAAAAGAAATACTATTAATTCTGAATTGAGCGAGATTCATCTAGACATGTATATAAAAAGTGCTTACCCCTGTTCATTGAAATCAAAAAAAAATGCCCAAAATTGGCGGTTTAAGGGGCTTGTTCGTCAAGTGGTCGGTGCTTTCTAAGGGTGTTGATTTGAGAGAAGTTGACTTGGTAAAATTTTGGTGTACAATAGAAACAGACAGTTCGAGAGCGAGTGAGTAAACGAACTAGCTGCCTAGAAATAGGTCTTACACGCCAGTAGGGGTAACAGAATCTCGCAGCGAAACCTCTCATGTGGTTTCAAGTAAAGGGCCTTAGGGCCCTTTTTCTTTATCTGTGCACGAACAACCTAAATTTATGCATATGGTTTGAATCGACTTTAGTGGCCACAAGAAAGCTGGAAACTCTTCTGATATTGGTTTTATCGAATGCATTTTTTATTTTTTTTAATGGATTGATTTTTAGGGGTTAATTTCCATTAAAAGGTATCTTTGCTTTGGTTAGAGAAGAAGGCTTAGTCAATTTTCGTATATTCCATGGTTATAATTTCTTCATAAATAATAAAAAATATACTCATGGGGGCAACATGATTAGAATTTCGTGGCGTTTTTTCCTGATTTTCATTGCAATTTTTCTGATTGCCATTTCAAATGCATCTGAAATATATCCAAGCAGGACCATTAAATTAGTTGTGCCTTACCCTGCGGGTGGCGGTGCGGATTCTTTTTCTAGGCCCCTAGCGCAACAACTCTCTAATCGCCTCGGGCAGTCAGTCGTTGTTGAAAATCGAGGTGGTGCAGGAGGAAACATCAGTATGGAGTTCGTTGCAAGAGCCCCTAATGACGGCTATACCTTGATGTTGGCTTTAACCCCGCAATTAGCAATTAATGGAGCCTTATATGAAAAAATTCCTTTTGACCCAATTAAAAGCTTTACCCCTATTTCGTTAATTGCTGAAGGACCCTATTTATTATTGGTTAACCCGACATTGCCTGTGAATAATCTAAAAGAGTTTTTGGCATTATCTAAGTCAGAGAGTGGTAAGTTAACGTATGCCTCTTCGGGAAGTGGAAGTGGTGGTCATATGGCAGCGGAATTGCTGATCAATATGACGAACATTCCCATGACGCATGTTCCTTATAAAGGAGGGGGACCAGCGATATCGGATGTTTTAGGAGGGCATGTCAAAGTCATATTTGCCCCAGCAGTGAGTACGATTCAGTATATTCAAGCTGGGCGACTTCGTGCGATAGCGGTAACAGGTGAAAAGCGTTTGTCGAGTATCCCGCAAGTCCCAACGATGGCTGAGGCGGGAGTCCCTGGTTATGATTCAACCGTATGGTATGCCTTACTTGCACCGCCCAATACACCAAAAGAAATAGTGAACCGACTCAATGCCGAGTTATTGCAAATTTTAAAAGATTCCTCTTTCAAGGCGATGATGCACACCAATGGTATTGAGCCAATTGGCAGCACCCCAGAGGCATTAACTATGTATATTCAAAAGGAGATTATCAAATGGACCAAAGTCGTCAAGAGCGCGGGACTCAAAGCGGAATGAATCCAATTGCACCTTGGTATCAATTAGGGTACATCATCCCACATCGTTACACTGATTTAGACGCCTATCAATTTTATCGGGTAGCACCAGAAGGAATGCTGTTGGTCACAACAGGGCTTAATTTAGCGGAGTACACCTTGGAGTCCGTTGAATCTCAAATGCCTGCGTTTTATTCTGCATTAGACCTATTAGCACACAAACCTGTCGACAGAATTTCATTAAGTGGCGTTCCAGTAGCCGCCGCTTTAGGGCGTAAGCGAATGTTGGCACTATTAGAAGATGCCCGGTCTAGAACGGGATTGGAATGCGATACCGATGCAGAAGCACACATTGCGACGTTAAAACATTTAGGTGTCAGCAAAATTGCGATTGCATCGCGTTGGTCTGAAGCGGTGAATAATGGCTTAATTGCCTATTTGGCAGATGCTGGTATTGAAGTATTGACTTGCAAATCACGCGGGCGAAACTTATCGCAGAATAAGTCAGCCAATCCATTGGCTGACCATGAACTCGCGTTAGAACTCGGCAGAGAAGCATTAAGAGAAGCACCACAAGCACAAGCACTTTTAATGCCAGGAGGATTGTGGTTTGCAATCCACGCAGTTGCTACTTTGGAAGCTGAGTTTGGTAAACCTGTTCTTTTAAATATTTTAAGTACAACCTGCAGTGCTTTAAGGTCATATGCCCAAAATACAAATGTAATACCTCGCAAAGCAGATCCAAAATGGGGTATGGTGTTAGCAAGCGTTTAAATTGTCAGAAGACGATCTATCATACGGACTTTTCTGAAATTTCTGACAGTCACTTCGCTTGCGGGTAGAGTACCTTCGATTGAAAATGAGGAGATTATTTTTAATCGGCCCAATATGAAACCAAGCTCTTCACTCAGATCAACTCAATCCTTCACAGATATAGATAATGCATCATGGCAGGTTCTTCGCTTTGAGCGAAAAAAACGACGATTACTGCGTAAGGTGATGGCTGTTCAACATGAAATACAACTAGAACACGTGCAATTAAAAGCACAACAATCCGCTAGGCGTGATTGGATGCTATTTGGTATGACGTGTATCTTGATAGCTACTTGTATAGCTTGGATTGTGTTTAAGGCTTGGCTCGAGTTACGTTTTCTTGAAACTGTAATTGTTTAGGCTGGCAGAGGAACAGCTGTCGTGGGAGGTTGTGCATTTCGTATTCGAAGGATGAGAAAGACCACGATACCGACGTTCACGAGGTTCCAGACAACACCATTAATAAATGCGGCCTCATAGGAGCCTGTCAAGTCAAATACTTTCCCAGATAACCAACCACCCAAAGCCATACCAATCATGGTGGACATAATACATAATCCAACTCTTTTGCTTAAATCTCTAATCGGAAAATATTCTCTAACAATAATGGCATAGGCAGGAATGATTCCACCTTGAAAAAGACCAAACAAAGCAGCGATGATATACAAAGAGATGAGACCATTAAACGGCAGGAACAACAGTAAAGCGACACCTTGCAAGACCGAGCCCAGTAAAAGGGTGCGTAAGCCACCAATACGATCACAAATCACCCCAGAAAGCAGACGACTTACAACACCGCAGGCCAGCATCAGAGATAGCATTTCGGCGCCACGGGCAGCGCTAAAGCCCAGATCAGTGCAATAGGCAACAATGTGGACTTGCGGCATTGACATCGCTACACAACAGCCAACACCGGCAACACATAAAAGTACTTGTGCAAAAGGAATCGGTAAGTTAAAGGGTTTTTCACGATTGGCCATCCCGAGTTGAAGCGGACTTTGGACCTGGCTTTTTGGTGGGCGTTGACGCATTAAAAATGCCAAGAAAAACATACCGACGCCACAGACAATTCCCATGGCGATATATGTATTACGCCAACCCATATGTTCGATTCCGTACTGGACAAGTGGTGGCCAAATAGTCCCAGCTACATAATTACCACTTGAACAAATACCCACAGCCAGACCTCGGTACTTGCTCCACCACATAGAAGTATCTGCCATCAAAGGTGCAAAAGTTGACGAGGCTCCAAAAAAGCCTAATAAAAGACCATGGAAAATACTAAAAATAATGATGTTGGGGGCAAAACCAGAGAGAATATAGCCTAAACCGACACACACAGCCCCTAATTGAAGCGCTGCTGAAACACCAAATCGATCGGCCAGCTTACCCATCAAAATACTCCCAAGCCCCAAGCCAAGCATCATATAAGTGTATGGAAGTGACACGTCTGAGCGAGATACCCCAAAATCCGCTTGAACAGCCGGTAAAAACACCGCCACAGCATACATGGAGCTTGTGCCCAGGATCATGCACAAAACGGCGACAAAAAGTCGTTTTGCAGCTGCTTTAGAATCAATTACATCGTTGTGAGCGGGTTGTGACTTCATTATCTTTGTTTTTATAAGAATGGACTAAGGTTAGCACAACTCACATGATCCTAATCACTTAAAATTATTAGGTGAATACAATCGCTCAAATACAAGGACCTTTCAGGGACACAAAGAATGTCATGATGAAGTTGCATCGTTATATTTTCCTCATCATCATTTTGGCAACTAGCATGCCCAATAAATCCATAGGGGCTAGCTTTGATTGCGCCGCAACATCACTTTCAACGGTAGATCAATGGATTTGTCAAAATCCCAAGATATCGGCATTAGATGAGCGCATGGCAATTCACTATCAAGAAAACTATAAAAAACTCTCTCCCTATAACCGCGTTACTTATCTCAATAGTCAACGGGAGTGGCTTCGATATTGGCCGCAGGCATGTGGGCGAACTGAAGATGCTGATATGCAAACGCAGGAGTATTTAAGTTGTGCAGAAAACAGTTATGAAGAGCGTATTGAAACCTTAAGAGTTTTTATAACGAAAAAGCAATGGCCGGTATTTAATGTCGCGCAATACCATGTGACAACAGCGGATAAAAAAGTAGTACCTGATTGGGTCAACAAAGTAGAGCATCAGCTAACATATCCAAAGATTGATGCAGCTTTTTTACCTGTTAAGGATCAGCAATTAGCGAACCAAGTTAATCTGTGGATACGATCAGTGATTAAAACACTTGGCGGTAAAAACCGCACGTCTTTAAATGAAAACCATATGGATACTTCATTAGATATTCAATTGGAAGAAGTGAGTCCAGACCTCATACGATTAAAAACAATCTACTACTTCAATGGATTTGGAGCGCATGGTAATAGTGTTTTTAATAACTATCACTACATCATATCCAAGGGGCGGGAGTTGAAGCCGCCAGATTTACTGCAAGGTAACTGGCAAGAGTTGGTTGCAAAAGATGTGTATAGACAATTGCATCTACAAGCACCAGGTATGGTTCTCATTGACTCGGCACAAGATGTAAAGAGTTCTATAGAAAGAGTGCAGACATGGATGTTCGACCGAGAGGGATTGAGATTTATTTTTAGCCCCTACGAATTAACTGCATACGCTGCTGGTGCGCCACAAATTAGTGTTGACTGGGAATTGATAAAGCCTTACCTCACCGATTACACCAAAACACAGTTGCCCTTACTCTACTAAAAATACTTATGCAGTTTTAGGACTTAAGAATGCCACAGCTTTTTCTTTGATAGGTAAGTGTATGAGAGTCGCAAAGAGAGCAAGCATGATGTCCATGTACCAGACCCAGTCATAGTTGCCAAATTGTTGAAAAACCTGACCACCTAAATAGGCGCCTAAAAATCCGCCGAGTTGATGGGTAAATAAAACAATCCCAAACAAGGTTCCCATGTAATTAGGACCAAACATTTTAGCCACTAGCCCAGCGGTAGGAGGAACAGTTGATAAATAAGTGAGGCCTAGAGTGGCAGCAAACAACAAGACAGTTAATTCGGTTTTAGGGCCAATGATAAATAAAAACACAATCACGCCTCTTGCAGCGTAAATGTAGCTTAGGAGAAATTTCAGGGGCATTTTAGTCGTCAGCCAACCAGCACCTAAGCTACCAATAATATTAAATAAACCGATGGTGGCTAAAGCCCAACCTGTGAAAGTAGGAGGAAGACCACATAAATCGATAATACCTGGCATATGCGTGGCAATAAAAGCCACATGAAAGCCGCACACAAAAAATCCACAGTTGAGCATTAAGTAGCTAGGTGTTCTAAAAGAGAGCGCTAAGCTTTGCTTAAAATTTGGTTGTACAGGGGCATTAGGGTCAATGGGAGCAATTGTTTTTTTGCCACGCAAAATAAATGCAAGCGGAATCGTAATCAGACAAAAGAGTGCAATATACCTAAGACCATCCTCCCAGCCAGCATGCACAATTAGCCAACCAGCGATGGGCGCCATTATAAATTGGCCAATGGAGCCACCTGCATTGACTAAACCCGCATAAAAGCCACCAGTTCCTTTTGGGACGAAGCGATTGACCGCTGACATTAAAACAGAATTACCAGCAAAACCAGCGCCACCAGCGGACAGAATACCGATCGTCACAATTAACCCAAACTGTGAAGTAGCATAAGGAATGAGTAATGTACCTGTTAAGCACATTGCAATACCAATGAAAAGCGCTTTCTCGGTACCGAATTTATCTGAAATCGCCCCTGCAAACGGTTGAAAGACACCCCATGCTAATTGACCACAAGCGAATGCCAAGCTAACTGCAACGACGCCTAAGCCCGTATGGTTATTAATCGAACTAAAAAACATCGGCACTGATTGTCTGATGCCAAAAATCAGCGCAAAAATTGCCACTGCTGCGGCAACTTTAATGAGATAAGGTTTTTCTTTAAATAGCAAGGAGATTACTCTTCTTTAATTTTATTTTGAACAACAAATTGACCCCAAGTATTCATTTGCTTACGCAAAAACGGCGTAAAGACCTCAGGACCACCAGCGATAATATCAATGCCTTGATCATTTAATTTTTTAGCAATATCATCCTGCTTTAAGACACTAATAATAGCTTGATTCATTTTAGCTACAACATCAGCAGGGGTGTTTGCTGGTGCAATGACTCCCCACCAAGCAGGTGCATCAAAGCCCGGAAAACCACTTTCTGCCACAGTGGGTACTTGAGGAAGATCCTTGCTGCGCTTTGGACTAGTAATCACCAAAGGTACAACACGACCAGCATCAATATGCGGTTTAATGAGATACACGGAGCCAATAGCTAATTGCACGTGGCCTGCTAAGGCATCAGCCATCAAAGGACCACCGCCACGATAAGGAATATGCGTCCACTCAAACTTTGATTTTTTTGCTAAAGAAGCAATTGCAAGATGGCCAAGGCTACCTGTGCCAATAGATCCGTAGTTAAAAGGAACACCAGATTTTGAGTCGATGGTTAATTGTTTAAAGCTGGTGATGCCAGATTTAGTACTAGCAGCCAGCACCATGGGCGAAGTACCAATCAGAGTGACTTGCGCGATATCTTTTAAGGTATCGTAAGGCATTTTATCTTTGAGGGCCTGATTCACACCGTGCGTATCAAACACCACGGCAAACGCATAACCATCTGGATCAGAACGCACAAGGGCGCTAGTGCCAATGACGCCGGAGGCACCACCAACATTTTCTACAATGACGGATTGTTTCAAGTGATTTTGTAGAGCTGGTGCAAGGACCCTTGCCACTGCATCGACTGAACCACCAGGGGGAAATACGGAAATAAGGCGAATCGGCTTACGGTTTGGCCAATCATCAGCGGCAAAGGAATAGTTAACTCCAATAACTAACGTTACAAGCATCAAGAACAGCCTTTTGAACATATGAATTCCCCTTAAGTCAATTAAATCAATGCGAATACACTTATTGTATGTGAGAAGCTTGCAGGCGGATGAATCTTATTAAGATAAACATGGTGCAAGCCCAGCCAGCACTCAGCAAAACATACCCAAGCGTTTGAATCTGAAGAATAGCCCCTAACTGAACGCCTGAGTAATAGGCAAGAGGGCCAGTCACCGCTCCCAAGAGTATCGCCACGGATTGGCGATTTTCTAACCAAGAAAACGACACTTTAGCACTAGCGGCAAAGCAAAGCCAAAGTAAGGAAAGCCACCAAGGTTGTAAGAATGTAAAAGGTTCAGGAAAAGCAGATGCAAAGGTAATCAGATTGAAAAAACCAAGTACGCTATCTAAGACAAATCCCAAAGCAAGCATCTTTAATAAAAAGAGATAGGCTTGTTTTTTTTGCACTTGTTTTGACATATACGTATTTAAGTAAGCTAGGCTTACGATAATCGGCAACAAAGGATAGTGATGACTAGCCCCCCATGCGCAAGCAAACCAAACTACTTGAAAGCCAAGAATCATGCCCCAAAAATACATGATTAATCTTTCGTGAAGGACAGAGTAACCTCACCCAAATAGATGCCAAACTTCGTCATTTGGGCGCGATTGAGCATCACTTTTGAGTTGACTAAATACATCCAGTCATTAAATTGAACCTCAATATTTTTACCGTCAACGGGGAGTAAAAGTGTGTAAGTCCAGTTGAGCGCATTACCCGAGGCTACGCCAGTTGCTTTGCCGACCACATCAGCAGCAGTTCCCTCGAATTGGTTCTTGGAGGTTTCTTTAATCGTCCAAATCCTTTTTTGGGTCGAGCCATCAGAATATACAAAAGACTCATCTAAGGTGCCAGTTTTCACCCCATCAACTACCGCCCATGTAGATTGAATATCTACAGTAAAGCGCTTAACAACCTTACCACTACGATCCGTAAAAATACCATAGGCAAGAGTTTTGCCATTGAAATAATCTGACAATACTAGAGCGGGCGTCTCACTTGCATATTCTTCGACCTTCGTACTTGAGCACGAAGTTAAGCAAAAGATACCAAGCACAATAAAACAGCTGAAAAATAGTTTTTGAGTTATCCGTAACATAAACGCTCCTTGAATGAATACCACCATTATGGCAAATGATTGCTTGCAAGGTTGAGAGTTGCAAGATTTCCCCTGTTATAAAACAATGATAAGAGTGTGGAATTAAAAAAATAGATATTAAATAGTTGAATAAAATAACCCATATGAAAATATCAACATCTCTAAATTTCTTAGAATTACATCCCGGCGAATATATACGCGAAGAATTTTTACAAGCAGGTGGTCAGACCATTTTTGAATTTGCGATGGCGATGCAAATCTCGGAAAAAGCTGCTTGTGAAATCATTGTTGGCAGACAGGCCATTACCCCGTTGATTGCAGAAGGTTTAGCGCGCATTTACGGCATCAAAAGTCAATATTGGTTAGATATGCAAGCGACTTATGATGCGAAAAAGAAACTAGACCGCACTTACAGCAATTAAGTCCAGCGCCGAGGTTTTATTATGCTCAATATAACGAGCAATATAAGCGGCGCTTGAAGAGAGAGGAAGTTTAGCGTAGACGATATGACCAGATCCAGGAGCTACTTGAATGGACTTACCATCTTCACTCCAAAGTTCTTCAAGGATGATGTCGGTATTGCCATGAGGTTCAATCAGTTCAATTTTATCGCCAACGGCGAATCGGTTTTTTACATCAATCTTTGCGCCCCTCACAGGGTCAATTTCAAGGATGCTGCCGACATACATACTTCTACCTGAAATAGAGAAACCCTTGAGATAATTTTGATAATCAGCATCATGGTGGCGCTGATAAAAACCATCGGTATAGCCCCGGTTCGCAAGTCCTTCGAGATGACCTAGGAGTTCCGGTTGAAATGGACGACCCGCAGCAGCGTCATCAATTGCAGTGCGATAGGACTGGCAAGTTCTAGCTACGTAGTAAGGGGACTTGGTACGGCCTTCGATCTTAAAAGAATCGATACCCATTTCAGTCAAACGTTCAATATGTTCTATTGCGCGTAAGTCTTTCGAATTCAAAATATAGGTACCATGCATATCCTCTTCGATTGGCATGAGAGCATCTGTTTTGCCACCTTCCTCAAGAAGGTAAATATCACCAGTAGCATCTTCAGAGCCAGGATAAATTTTATAGTCCCAGCGACAGGAGTTCGTACAGGCCCCCTGATTGGGATCGCGATGACTAAAGTAACCAGAAAGCAAGCAGCGCCCTGAATAGGCGATACATAAAGCGCCATGGACAAAAACCTCGAGTTCCATTTCAGGACAATCTTGGCGCACAGCAGCGATTTCATCTAAAGAAAGTTCACGTGAAAGAATAATGCGACTAATGCCAACTTTTTGCCAGAATCTGGCGGCCGCACCATTGACAGTATTTGCTTGGACAGATAAATGAATTGGCATATCAGGCCAATTCTCACGCACCATCATAATTAAACCAGGGTCGGACATAATCAGAGCATCTGGCTTGAGAGCTATAACGGGGCTCATATCTTGAATGAAGGTTCTTGTTTTACCTCCATGAGGCAAAATATTTGAAACTAAATAGAACTTTTTGCCTAAGGCGTGAGCATGGTTAATGCCGCCCGCTAATACATCTAAGTCTCCAAAATCATTGTTTCTGACACGTAAAGAATAACGGGGCTGTCCGGCATAAATTGCGTCAGCGCCAAAATTAAAAGCGGTGTCGAGCATTGCGCGACTACCTGCGGGGGCAAGAAGTTCAGGTTTTTTCATGAAAGCCATTTTAAAAGGGTTTGCCAAGAAAAGCGAGCAATCGTTTTAAGCATCTAAATCGATGTGAACACGACCATCGGCCACCTTGATCGGGTAGGATTTTATTGCTTTTGTAGCCGGCTCACACGTTACCCGGCCATCACGCACATCAAAACGTCCCTGATGAAATGGGCACTCGATCTCATGACCCTCTAAAAAACCATCGGATAACAAAGCATTGCCATGGGTACACACATTATCTGTGCAGTAGACAAGCCCATTCACATTATAAATAGCGAGGTTCTTATCACCATAATTAAAACGCACCACTTCACCTTCGAAGGTGTCATCCATCGACATGACATCTGTCCAAGAGTTAGCCATCATTTTTTCCTTTTGCTTGAGTTGTCATTATTTTACTCAAAGCTTTCGATACGTTAACAAACCAAGACAAAAGATGCCTTGAATAACTCTACCGAGCATTCCCATTTGGGTGCATAATGCAAGCTTTTAGGCATCTTATGGCCATTAAATCTACGATCTATAAAGCCAATTTATCCATCGCCAATATCGATCAAGGATATTATGCTGAGCATGCCTTAACGCTTGCGCGTCACCCGAGTGAAACGGATGAACGTATGATGGTCCGTTTAGTGGCGCTGGCGATGCAAGCCCATCAATTACAGGTGCTGTGTAATGGTGACGGTGTCTTAGCCTTTGGTGCCGGGTTATCTGATACAAATGAACCGGATGTATGGATTAAAGATTTTACTGACCAGATTAAGGTTTGGATTGAAGTAGGACTTCCTGAGGAGCGTCCCATCTTAAAAGCTTGTGGTAAATCAGCAAAAGTATTTATATATCCATATCACCACAACACACTCATTTGGTTTCGGGGTATTGAAAATAAGATATCTCGTTTGAGAAATTTAGAAATTCATCAAATACCAGCAGAGCAATCGCAGGCACTAGCACTGATGGCACAACGATCGATGCAACTGCAAGCGACGATTCAAGAAAGTTCTTGCTTAATGAGTAATGGCGAGCAGAGTGTTGAAATTACTTTTGAACGTCTTTTTTAAGAGACTGTAATTTTAAAAAGAGGATTGATCCAGAAGTGCCAAGTGTGATGATATTAGCCATCAAAACAGGCCAGTTGCGAATCATTGCGGCATAGATAATCCATAGGACCACACCTACTGTAAATAACGAGTACATCGATAAGGAAATACCTGACAAATCTCTTGTCTTCCATGAATGAATCGTTTGAGGAAGAAATGCTAAGGTCGTTAGCGTAGCGGCTACAAAGCCAAGAACAGTAATATCCATAGTTAATTTTTGACGGATTGTTGTGGAAGTACTGTAAGTTTAGCTGCGAAGTTCTTTACGCAGTATCTTGCCGACGTTTGATTTTGGTAAGGAGTCCACAAATTGAATATGTTTAGGTCTTTTGTAATTAGTCAGATTAAGGGCGCAATAGTCCATAACTTCTTGTTCGGTTAGGGCTGGATTTTTTTTCACGATAAATGCTTTTACGCTACTTCCAGAACGATCATCATCGACACCAATCACCGCGCATTCCAAAACATTTGGAATTTGGGACAGCACTTCCTCGACCTCATTGGGATAGACATTAAATCCAGAGACAAGAATCATATCTTTTTTGCGATCGATAATTTTTACAAAGCCTGCATTGTCCATAAAGCCAATATCACCACTTTTAAAATAACCATCAGCGGTCATGACTAATTGTGTTTCATCATCACGTTGCCAGTAGCCCCGCATCACTTGTGGCCCTTTAATACAAATTTCTCCTGCCTCAAGAAGATCAACTTCTTCGCCGAGGTCATTACGAATCGAAATAGAGGTATTGGGTAAGGGTAGACCGATATGTCCTGTGAACTCAGAGGTAGTCGTTAAATTACAGCAAGCTACCGGTGAAGTTTCTGATAATCCATAGCCCTCAACAATGGCACTACCAGTCATCGCTTGCCAGCGGTCCGCGACTGATTTTTGGACAGCCATCCCACCGCCAATCGTGGCGATCAAACTTGAAAAATCAAGTTTTGAAAACTGCGGGTTTTGCATAAGAGCATTGAATAGCGTATTTACTGCAGGAAAGATATGAAGGGCTTTTAGACCAGACAGTGTTTTAACAAAGCCTGGTATATCTTTCGGATTCGCAATTAAAATACTGATGCCCCCAGAGCGAATACTAAAAAGACAGCACGCAGTAAGCGCAAAAATATGGTAAAGGGGTAATGCGCAAACAAAAGTGAGTTGTTGGATCGATACTTTGTTCAACGCAGGAACCAACCAGGCTTCCACTTGCAAGACATTCGCTATCAAATTGCGGTGTTCAAGGACGGCGCCCTTTGAGACCCCGGTGGTGCCACCCGTATATTGCAAAAAAGCAGCATCATGACTTTGGATTTGCGGTTTTATAAAACTCATCCTAGCGCCGATCTTAAGAGCTTCCTTAAACGTCGTGTAATGAGGTAACTGCCATTTAGGGACAAGCTTTTTGATATATTTGACTACGAAATCGATTAAAACCCCTTTGGCGCCGAGCAATTCACCCATCGAAGCTACGATGACATTTTCGACATGAACTTGGGGTAAGACGGCACTCAGGACATGGGCAAAATTTTCCAGAATGACGATCGTGTTGGCGCCGCTATCTTTTAACTGATGTTCGAGCTCACGGGGAGTGTACAAAGGATTGACATTGACCACAATCGCGCCACAGCGCAAAATCCCCGCAATCGCGATGGGATACTGTAAAACGTTGGGCATCATAATGGCGACACGGTCGCCCTTTTTTATCCCCAGAAATTGCAAAAATTGGGCAAAGTTAGCAGATTGAAGATCAAGATCTTTATAGGTGAGCGGTACACCGAAGGACTCAAAAGCGGGCAGGCTTGCATTGTTTTTAAAAGAGTCCTCAAACAAATCAACCAGTGACTCATAGGCGCAGACATCGATGTTGGCTGGAATTTCTTGAGGGTAACTGTTTAACCAAATTGGTTTATGCATCATCATTTACTTTCATGGGTTACAAAAGCATACACGAGCTATTTAACCCTATAATAATCATGCCTTTATTGACAAATAGCTATTCAATTCCAATTCTAATTAATTGTATAAAAATCTTGCATGGAAAGATATACGCATAATTACCTACAAAAAAGCATGATTTACTTCATAAAACCTAAAAGACTCAGGAATTGACTGAAATATGCTAAAAAAAATACGAATTAATTGTAATTAAGGTAACTTAATGTATAAAAGCATTATTTTTATGATAGTTAACAACTTTTAGCTTAATTTAAGGGTATTTAAGGTGCCTTTATCCTCTATAAAGCCTCTTATAATGGCAAAAAACCTTCTATTTAAACTAAGTAATGAGCTGGGTCAGCTCATTAGATATTTATTATTATTCATTAATATCAATAGAATTAATAAAAATATTTATATTGATGTGATAATTAATTAGAATCAATCATTCATTAATGAATATAATCTTATGATGAAATCCATTTAAATATTACTTAATAACAGGCTATATATGTCAAATTATGAAGATTTAATTAAACAGCGCGAAATCTTGGATCAGCAGATTCAAACGATTAAAGAAAATGAAAAAATAGCAGCTGTGCAAACCATTAAAGCCCTCATCGAAAAACATCACATCACTGCTAGTGATTTATTCTCAAAAAAACCTGGGAATACTTCAAAGAAGGTTCCCGCCAAATACCGGAATCCTGCCAGCGGAGAAACTTGGACTGGACGAGGCAAGGCGCCTGTATGGATTGCCGGTAAACAGCGAGACTCATTTCTGATTTAAATGTCCCTTATAGAAGTTTTTCTAAAAGGGCATTTTTAACAACGCTTTCTAAAAGCTCAATGGAATTCACGTATTTATAAATACGTCCTTTAAAAGAAGGACTTAATACGTGTTGAGTATTTGCTTCAGAACTCAGATAATCAGTTCCATGTGGTAATTGATGGATGGAGTCTTGATGAATCATAATGGGTATTTGCTTAGTGACAGTATTTTTATCCAATTGATGAATGAGGTGATATTGATCTAAAGCACTTATTTTAGGATCAACAAATATAATCTCTGGCTTTAGTTCAACGGCCGCCATTAATGCTTCGCTAATATCCAAAAAAGAGTGGCAGCGGATACCGGACTCCAGATCCTTGCAGTGATTCTCAAAAGTTAAGATATCCTCAGATTGAGAGAAAACACCTAAAATTGAATAGTTCTTACTGCAAAAATGGCGCAGTAAATCAAGTCTTTTGGACAATTGACGTTGAATGGACAAGTCCAAAATACGGCGATGTCCACCGCGTGTTTTCCAAGCAATTAGTTCTCCCGTTTCCACCATTTTTTGAATGGTTCCAAGGGATACTTGGAGGATTTTGGCTGTTTCACGTGTACTTTTGCAACTAAGCTCTTCGGTTTGGGTTGTTTCTAACATTGATTTATCTCCTTTAAAAATGTCAAAATCCATCTTAAGAGTGTTAAATCGATTTAAATATCAGAACTATCTGAATTATTTGTAGGAAATGTCTTTAAACGAGGTGTTTATCTGCAATAACAACAACTTGAAACAGAAAAACAGGCAATAAGAGAGCAAATGTCATAAAATTGTCTGACAAACCTACTTATTATGTAGATAAGACTATTTATAAATGAGTTGGTTTGGGAAACGTTTTAGGAATTTCGCAATCTACTAATCGGTTAGGCCGTGTCGTAGATGGTTGACTAACCCACTTACATATCGGGAAACCCGAAGAAAAGGTGAGCATTATGATGCAGTCTTATCAGGGTACATCGTACCTATTTGGGGGCAATGCGCCCTATGTCGAAGAGCTATATGAAGCTTATTTAAATGACCCAGGCTCAGTACCTGACAACTGGCGACAATATTTTGATGGCGTACAAAACTTACCTGCGGTTGATGGCAGTGCTTCTAAAGACATTGCGCACGCACCAATCGTTGCATCATTTGCACAACGCGCTAGGGTTGCGCCGATCCGCCATGTTGAGGACTCAGCTGACTCAAGCATGGGTCGTAAACGAGTCGCGGTTCAACAGTTAATCGCAACGTATCGAAATGTTGGAACAAGATGGGCTGATTTAGATCCCCTAAAAAGAACAGAGCGCCCCAATATTCCTGAGTTAGATCCAGCTTACTATGGCTTTACTGACGCGGATATGGATATTGTCTTTAATACTAGCAATACGTTTTTCGGCAAAGACAAAATGAAATTACGTGAGTTATTACAAAACTTACGTCAAACATATTGCGGCACGATTGGTGTCGAGTATATGTATATCACTGATCAAAATATCAAAAAGTGGTGGCAGGAAAAATTAGAGTCGATTCGTTCAACTCCAAACTTTACCGCAACGAAAAAAATCAATATCTTGAATCGATTAACCGCTGCAGAGGGTCTTGAGCGATTCTTGCATACTAAGTATGTTGGTCAAAAAAGATTCTCACTTGAAGGTGGTGAAAGTTTCATCGCTTCGATGGATGAAATTTTAGACGCTGGTGGATTAGCTGGTGTTCAAGAAATGGTTATTGGGATGGCCCACCGAGGACGTTTAAATGTTCTAGTGAACACCTTAGGTAAGGTACCAAAAGATTTGTTTGCGGAGTTTGACCATACAGCACCAGAAGATTTGCCATCTGGTGATGTTAAGTATCACCAAGGTTTCTCTAGCGATATTTCTACTGCAGGTGGCCCTGTGCATTTATCTTTAGCATTTAACCCATCCCATCTAGAAATTGTTAATCCAGTCGTAGAAGGATCTGTACGCGCACGTATGGATCGTCGTGGAGATAAAACAGGGGCACAAGTGTTGCCCATCTTAGTGCACGGTGATGCAGCAATTGCAGGTCAAGGTGTTGTCCAAGAAACATTAGCATTGGCAGAAGTGCGTGGCTATCACACAGGTGGCACACTCCACATTGTGATCAATAATCAAATTGGATTTACAACTTCAGATCCTCGTGACATGCGTTCGACCTTGTATTGCACTGACATCATGAAAACTATTGAAGCACCAATCTTGCACGTCAATGGAGATGATCCTGAGGCTGTCGTATTGGCTACACAGCTAGCAATTGAATACAGAATGAAGTTTAAGAAAGACGTCGGTATTGACATCATTTGTTTCCGCAAGCTTGGGCACAACGAGCAAGATACCCCATCGATGACGCAGCCTTTGATGTACAAAACTATTTCACAACATCCAGGTACACGCAAGTTATATGCAGATAAGTTAGAGACTCAGGGCATTATTCCAGTAGGTGGTGGTGATGACATGGTCAAAACTTATCGAGCTGAGTTGGATGCAGGGGATAAAAGAACTTCAGATCCCGTGATAACTAACTTTAAAGGTAAGTATGCGGTCGATTGGTCCCCTTTCTTGAACAAAAAGTGGACCGATAATGCCGATACAGCGATTCCACTGACAGAGTGGAAGCGTTTAGCAGAAAAAATTACCAAAGCGCCCGAAGGCTTTAAAGTTCATCCACTCGTTGAGACAGTCCTTAAAAATAGGGCTGCCATGGGTCGTGGAGATATCAATGTTGACTGGGGCATGGGTGAGCACATGGCATTTGCTTCGCTGGTTGCGAGTGGCTATCCTATCCGTTTATCAGGTGAGGATAGTGGTCGTGGAACATTTACTCACCGGCATTCAGTATTGCATGATCAAGATCGTGAAAAGTGGGACATTGGTACTTATATCCCATTGCAGCACGTTGCTCAAGGGCAAGCACCATTTGAAGTGATTGATTCCATTTTGTCAGAAGAGGCTGTTTTAGGTTTTGAATATGGATATTCCTCTGCAGAGCCTAATACATTAACGATTTGGGAAGCGCAGTTTGGCGATTTTGCCAATGGCGCGCAGGTGGTAATTGATCAATTTATCGCCTCAGGTGAAGTGAAGTGGGGGCGTGTCAATGGTCTAGTGATGATGCTTCCACACGGTTATGAAGGTCAAGGCCCTGAGCACTCATCCGCAAGACTTGAGCGGTTTATGCAATTATGTGCAGATATCAATATGCAAGTTGTTCAGCCGACAACAGCGTCACAGATTTTCCATTTACTGCGTCGTCAAATGATTCGCTCGTTCCGTAAGCCATTGATCATCATGACACCAAAATCATTATTAAGAAATAAAGATGCTACTTCACCTATTTCAGAATTTACTAAAGGTGAGTTTCATACTGTTCTTGGTGAGCAAGATGCCAATGTAGATGCGCAAAAAGTAACACGAATCATTATGTGTTCAGGTAAGGTTTACTATGATTTAGTCAAGGCAAGAGAGGCTAAAAAATCGAAAGACACGGCGATAGTTCGTATCGAGCAGTTGTATCCTTTCCCACATAAAGCCTTTGCAACAGAACTCAAAAAATATCCAAATGCTACAGAACTTGTGTGGACCCAGGATGAGCCTCAGAATCAAGGTGCCTGGTTCTTTATTCAGCACAATATTCATGAGAACATGGTTGAAGGACAAAAGCTTGGCTACTCAGGTCGCCCAGCTTCTGCATCTCCGGCCTGCGGGTATTCACATCTTCATCAAGATCAACAAAAGTCATTAGTGGATGGCGCATTTGCAAAGTTAAAAGGTTTTGCACTTACTAAATAAATTAATAAAAAACTACAAACATCATATATAAGGATTTACCATGGCGATTTTCGAAGTTAAGGTTCCTCAGTTATCTGAGTCAGTTGCTGAAGCAACTTTATTGCAGTGGAAGAAAAAAGCAGGCGATAGCGTTGCTCAAGATGAGATTCTCATTGAGATTGAAACAGATAAAGTGGTATTAGAAGTACCTGCACCATCTGCTGGTGTCATCGCTGAAATTGTGATTGCCGATGGTGGCACAGTTGGATCTGATCAGGTCATCGCTAGAATTGACAGCGATGGCAAAGGCGCTGCTCCGGTAGCAGTCCCAACTCCTGCAGCTAAGGCTCCAGCAGCAGCTGCGCCATCACCTAGCTCTAACAGTGCTGCCGGAATTGCTATGCCAGCGGCCGCAAAAATATTGGCAGAGAAAAACATGTCAGCTGCTGATGTTGCTGGATCAGGTAAGGATGGACGCGTAACCAAGGCTGATGCTTTGACTGCAAGCCCTGCTCCTGCAGTAGTAAAAGTAAGCGCCCCTAAAATGCCTTCACTCCCAGTCAATATGCCACTCGGCGACCGTCCTGAAGAGCGCGTGCCGATGAGTCGACTGCGGGCCAGAATTGCTGAAAGGCTCTTAGAGTCTCAAGCAACGAATGCTATTTTGACAACCTTCAATGAAGTCAATATGGCACCAGTCATGAATATGCGCAATAAATACAAAGACATCTTTGAAAAAGAGCATGGCGTGAAATTAGGTTTTATGTCTTTCTTTGTTAAAGCAGCAGTTCATGCGTTAAAGAAATATCCAGTTTTAAATGCCTCAGTAGATGGTAATGACATTGTGTATCACGGTTATTTTGACATTGGGATTGCAGTGGGATCACCGCGCGGATTAGTCGTACCGATTTTGCGTGATGTTGATCAAATGAATCTTGCGGAAATCGAAAAGAAAATTTCTGAGTTTGGTGTAAAGGCACGTGACGGAAAATTAACACTTGATGATTTAACTGGCGGAACCTTCTCGATATCGAATGGTGGTGTATTTGGATCGATGTTATCGACACCGATTATTAATCCTCCGCAATCTGCAATTTTAGGGATTCATGCAACGAAAGATCGGGCAGTAGTAGAAGATGGTCAGATTGTGATTCGACCGATGAATTATTTGGCGATGTCCTATGATCACCGCATTATTGATGGACGTGAGGCTGTGCTTGGTTTAGTGGCAATGAAAGAAGCACTCGAAGATCCAGCAAGACTATTACTTGATATTTAAGGAAGAAGAATGAGTCAAGAATTTGATGTGGTTGTCATTGGAGCCGGACCTGGCGGATATATTGCTGCAATTCGTGCGGCGCAGTTAGGTTTTACGGTGGCATGTGCAGAAGGCAACGCTTACGATGACCCTAAAGCAGAGCCTCGCTTGGGAGGTACCTGTTTAAACGTAGGTTGTATCCCATCCAAGGCGTTGCTAGCTTCTTCAGAAGAGTTTGAGAATGTTGAAAAGCACATTGCAAGTCATGGTATTGAAGTCAAAGGTGCAAGTATCAATGTGCCAAAAATGATTGCACGTAAAGACGACATCGTGACCAAGATGACTGGTGGTATTGCGTATTTATTCAAAAAGAATAAAGTAACGCATCTCAAAGGATATGCATCGTTCCTTGGTCGTGAAAACAATCTTTATCAATTATCGATAGATGGCAAAGACAAGCAGACCGTCAGCGCTAAGCATGTGATTATTGCCACAGGCTCAAAGGCAAGACACTTGCCAGGGATGGAAGTGGATAATATGCTCATCTGTGATAACGAAGGTGGCTTAAAGTTTGAACAAACGCCTAAAAAATTAGGGGTGATTGGTGCCGGCGTGATTGGCTTAGAACTCGGTTCAGTATGGCGTCGCCTTGGCTCAGAAGTTAGCATCTTAGAAGCCCTACCAACCTTTTTGGGGGCATGTGATCAAGGTATTGCAGCAGAGGCACAAAAATTATTTACTAAGCAGGGACTGCAATTTAGTTTAGGCGTCAAGATTGGTGAAGTCAAAAAAGGCAAAAACAATGTAACCGTTAATTACACGGATGCTGCTGGGGCTAGTCATGCTTTGGTTGTCGATCGTTTAATTGTGTCTGTTGGTCGTGTGCCTAATACTGACCATTTGAATTTAGAAGCGATTGGTCTGAAGACTGATGAACGTGGATTTATTCCAGTCGATGATCACACTCTTGCCACAAGCGCCCCTGGAATCTATGCCATTGGGGATGTTGTGCGTGGACCGATGCTTGCGCATAAAGCAGAAGATGAAGGAGTATTGGTAGCGGAAATCCTTGCCGGACAAAAGCCACACATTGATTACAACTGTATCCCATGGGTCATTTACACATCTCCTGAAATTGCTTGGGTTGGTAAAACAGAGCAGCAACTCAAGGCGGAAGGTCGTGCGTATAAGCCTGGACAATTTCCATTTGCAGCCAATGGTCGTGCCTTAGGTATGGGCTCTGCGGATGGCTTTGTCAAAATCTTAGCGGACGAAAAAACCGATGAGATATTAGGGGTTCATATTATTGCCTCAGCAGCGTCTGATTTAATCGCCGAAGCTGTAGTTGCGATGGAGTTTAAAGCCTCTGCTGAAGATATCGCACGTATTTGTCACCCACATCCTAGTTTGTCTGAACCTATTCGTGAGGCAGCTTTAGCAACAGATCGTAGGGCTTTGAATTTCTGACCATAGGTATGCATGCGCGTTACTGAGTTATATCAAGCATCGCTTGAAAAAAAAGGCTATCAAAGTGATGCAGCCCAACAGGCTGCTATTCAACGCTTACAACAATGCCAGGATGAATGGGAGCAGCGATCAGTAAAATCTGGTGGACTTTTCTCAAAACTTCTGAGTAGTAAATCCCCGGAGGTGCCCAAGGGCGTTTATTTTTGGGGTGGAGTTGGACGTGGTAAATCCTTCATCATGGATTGTTTTTTTGAAGCAATCAATATCGAAAAAAAGACACGCCTGCATTTTCATGAATTCATGCGCGAAGTACATCGAGAGCTTCAAGACTTAAGAGGGCAAGCAGATCCATTAGATCATTTAGGAAAAAAAATTGGCCAACGATACGAACTCATTTGTTTTGATGAGTTTCATGTCAGTGACGTAGCAGATGCCATGATTTTGTATCGACTATTAGACGCATTATTTAAAAACAATGTCCAATTTATTATGACGTCGAACTATCGACCTGATTTATTGTATCCAGATGGATTACATCGTGATCGTGTTTTGCCAGCGATCCGATTACTAGAGCAAAAGCTCGATGTGATGAATATCGATGCGGGTGTTGATTATCGTAAAGTCGTGATGGATCAAGTGCGAGCGTATATTACTCCCATGGGGCCAGAAGTTGATCAAGAGGTAGAAACTGTTTTTAGGCAATTAGCTGGCGCTCATACAGACGAGTCACAAGAGTTGCTGATTGAAAATCGCGTGATTAAATGTATTCGCAGGGCAGGAGGTATTGCTTGGTTTGATTTTGAGGAATTATGTGTTGGCCCGCGCTCACAAAATGATTATTTAGAAATTGCATCAACATTTCATACGGTCATCTTAACGGGCGTCCCTAAAATGAGCCCAAGAATGTCGAGCGAAGCGCGTCGCTTTACATGGTTAATTGACGTGTTTTACGACCACAAACTAAAACTCATCATGACTGCAGAAGTGGAAGCTGACCTTTTATACGTTGAAGGACAAATGTCAGGGGAGTTTCATCGCACCGTTTCAAGAATCATTGAAATGCAGTCAAAAGAATACTTACATGCACCAAGAAGAGTGGTGGATACCTCTCTCACATAAGGGGTGGGGTACAAATGATTCTTTTATCGAAATTCTTTCGTGAAAACGGTAGAATAGGGTTATGAATTCTATAAACGCCGATTTACATTGCCACTCCATCATTTCTGATGGGACTCTGACACCAGAGGACTTGGCTTTGCGTGCGCATAAAAACGGTGTTCAATTATGGTCTCTTACCGATCACGATGTGATTGGTGGTCAAAAAAGAGCCCAGCTTGCTGCTCAGAATTTAGGGATGAAATACCTTGGTGGTGTAGAGATCTCCGTCAGTTGGATGGGGCAGACGATTCATATCGTTGGGATAGGAATTGATTCCGAGAATCCGATATTGATTGAAGGTTTGCGTAAAACACGAGATGGCAGAAGTGCCCGTGGTAAAGAAATCGCTCGTCAATTAGAAGTGATTGGAATACCTGGAGTGTATGAAGGGGCGTTAACCTACGCCGGTAATCCCGAGCTACTATCGAGAACTCATTTCGCCAGATATTTAGTTGAAAAGAAGGTATGTCAATCGATAGATGAGGTATTCAAAAATTATCTCGTTGAAGGTAAGCCTGGCTATATTGGACATGAATGGGCAAGTCTTGAAGAGTCCGTGCAGTGGATTACAGCGGCAGGCGGCATTGCTGTGATTGCGCATCCAGGGCGTTACCGACTCAGTGATATGCAAAAACATGAGCTATATCAAGCTTTTAAAAATGCTGGTGGAAAAGGAATCGAAGTCATCACCGGTAGCCACACACCGAGTCAATATGAAGAATATGCAAAAATTGCACAACAATATGGCTTTTATGCTTCACGGGGATCTGATTTTCATGATCCAGATGAAAGTCGTATTGATTTAGGGCAACTGCCTCACCTACCATCCACCCTTCAACCAGTTTGGTCATTACTTTAAGCACAACTCACTATGTTTTCTGAACGCGTATTATCAGGAATGCGGCCCACCGGGGCGTTGCATTTAGGTCACTATCATGGCGTATTAAAAAATTGGATACGATTGCAATCCGAATACCCATGTTTTTTCTTTGTTGCCGATTGGCATGCATTAACGACGCATTATGAGTCGCCAGAGATTATTCAATCCTCCGTATGGGAAATGGTCATTGACTGGTTAGCTGCGGGTGTTGACCCTAGCCAGGCCACCTTATTCATCCAAAGTAAAGTTCCTGAGCATGCCGAACTCTTTTTGTTGCTTGCCATGGGAACCCCTTTAGGCTGGTTAGAAAGAGTGCCGACCTATAAAGATCAGATAGAAAAATTAAACGAAAAAGATTTACAAACCTATGGATTTTTAGGGTACCCACTATTGCAGGCAGCAGATATTTTGATTTATCGTGCGCAGCATGTGCCAGTGGGAGAAGATCAGATCCCGCACGTAGAAATGACACGTGAGGTCGCAAGGCGTTTTAATTACTTATATGGACGAGAAGCGGGATTTGAAGAAAAAGCCTTAGAAGCCGCAAAAAAATTAGGTGGTAAAAGAACAAAGCTCTATTTAGAAGCAAGAACCGCCTACCAAGAACAAGGTGATGACGAAGCCCTTGAGCAAGCGCAAGCGATTGTGCATGAAGCTCAAAGTTTATCGATGGGTGACCGAGAGCGCTTATTTGGATACCTTGAAGGGGCGAGGAAAATTATTCTTGTAGAGCCACAAGCACTCTTAACAACAGCGTCGAAGATGCCAGGCTTAGATGGTCAAAAAATGTCAAAGTCGTATGGCAATACGATTGCACTTCGTGAAGATGCAGAGTCGATATCGAAAAAAATAAAAACCATGCCTACTGATCCTGCCCGGATTCGAAGGACGGATAGAGGCGACCCAAAAAACTGCCCTGTATGGGAATTACATCAAGTCTACTCAGATCAGACTACAAAAGATTGGGTACAACAAGGATGCACGACGGCTGGAATTGGTTGTTTAGAATGTAAAGAGCCACTGATACAGCATGTCATCAAGGAGCAGCAGCCGATGCTTGAGCGCGCGCAGAAATATTTGGATGACCCGAGTTTATTGCGGGCACTCATCGCCGATGGATGTGATAAGGCACGCAAAACAGCTCAGGAGACAATGCGTGATGTTCGTGAGGCAATGGGGCTTGATTACTCATAAGCTATCGCCACCATCCCCATGGGTGGAGCGTTTTCTGAGGTTGATTACGCCATCCCAGGCCGCACCGTCGAGAATTCTAGATTATGCATGTGGCACTGGTCGGCATACACGCTTATGTCAGCAGTTAGGACATAAGGTATTAGCCATTGATCATGATCAAGCAAGCTTGCAGACAATTGCAGAATCATACGGTCAGTGTCAACCTAAAGAGATCGAATTACGTTGTACAGATTTAGAGCTTGAAGAGTTTGCTTTTGCTCACGATGCGGAGAAGTTTTCAGGCTTAATTGTTACCAATTACTTGTATCGACCGCATCTCAGTAGTTTGCTAGATATATTGACGGTTGGTGGAGTCTTTATTTATGAGACTTTTGCGCTTGGTAATGAACGGTTTGGTAAGCCTTCAAATCCTCATTTTTTATTAAAAGAAAATGAACTTTTGGAGGTGGTAATGGCGA
>CANFUO010000015.1 GCA_947450225.1 Burkholderiaceae bacterium
GAATGCGCGACAAATATTTCTGCCATCCTGTCTCCCTTTTTGTAAATTTGAATTCAGCACAGTATTAAATTCATCGCATATCTTGGCAAATGATAATTTTTCTAATGGGTATGAATTAATTTAATCCACCCCAACATTTATTTATTTATCAATTTTTCAGCTACTAGTTAACCCTAATCAAAAGTTATCTGAATCTTTTTTAGTGTTAAGCTATGATTCAAATACAATAATATAAAAAACATGGAGACAACTTTTGTGACCGCTACCTCACAAACCTTAAATATGAATAACCTATTTTTTTCAGTAGATTCTTTTCAAAATATATTTCTTCAACTTTATTCACCAGATTAATTATGCTTATTGATGGAAAAATAGAAGTCCCTGCGAATATCAATGATGTCTTCAATCGATTAAATGATGTGCATTTCTTCGCTTCTTGCATTGATGGCGTTTCGGATTTGGTTGAGCTTAGCCCTAATAAATATAGCGCCACTCTTGAAACCAAAATTGCCTATATTCGTATTAAGTTCCAAATACTGGTTGAGATTAGTGAATCTCAATCTCCTACTAAAATTGTGGCCAAGTCTGAAGGTACACCAATGGGTATGGTGGGTCGATTAATCTCCACCTCTACTGCAAACCTATCTGAGGTGAATGGTCATACTCAAATTGATTATGTTATCGATGTTTCTTTGACGGGTAAGTTAGGTAGTCTTGGACAACCGGTAATTAAATCAAAAGCAAAAGAATTAGAACGCCAATTTGCGAAAAACTTAAATCTTGCATTTCAACTTAAAGAGGTAGATTAATATGCATTCGTTTGAATGGGTAGAACCAAAAACTATGGCTGAGGCTCTTAATTACTTAAGTTTGGATGATACAAATGTCCGTATGGTTTCAGGTGGAACGGCTCTGATGTTGATGATGAAGTCGGGAGTCTTTGCGCCTACTAAACTTGTTAACTTAAGATCTGTTCAAGGATTTTCTGATATTTGCGTTAAAGACCAACATCTGTGTATTGGCTCATTAACATCTCTTGCCCAGATTGAGCATTCTCCTTTAGTCGCAAAAGAATTACCGGTCTTAACTGAGGTAATGAAAAAACTTTCAAATGTTCGCGTACGAAATGCTGCAAGACTTGGTGGGGCATTGTCACATGGTGATCCTCATATGGATTTACCTCCTCTACTAAGTTGCTTAGACGCCTCTGTGCGCATTCAAAATAAAGATTCCACTCGCGTCATGCAAGTTCAAGATTTGTATGTTGGTTACTATGAAACAGCTTTAGAAAAAAATGAGTTAATTACGGAAGTCTTAATTCCATTAAAACCAAAGCATCATAGCGTTTACATGAAATGCACCACCCGCTCAGCGGATGATTGGCCTGCCTTGGGTGTGGCGGTAAATTTAAAGTCCAATAAAAATACCATTGAAGATATTCGGATTGTATTAGGTGCTGTGTGTGAGGTTCCAACTACCTTATCTTTGACGCAAGCATTTTTAACTAATAAATCGATCAATGACGCTGTTCTTGATGAAGCTGCATCAATTGCTTTAACAGAAATCAGCCCGTTATCTGACGAATTAGGTTCTTCTGAATATAAATTGCATCTCGTTAGCATTTATGTGAAGCGTGCAATTCAAGCATTAATGAATAAAGGAGCGAATAATGGGTAATTCTTCAGAATCATTAAAAGAAGTCGGTCAATCATTGCCGAGAAAAGAGAGTCGCTATAAGGTAACTGGTCAGACTGAATATACTCACCATGTCAAACTTCCTGGAATGTTGATTGGTAAAATTTTTAGAAGTACCGTTGCCCATGGAAAAATACTTTCTATAGATACATCTCAAGCAAAGTCCTATCCTGGTGTTTTTGCAGTTTACACAGCCGATGATATTAAAACGATTATTCCAGATCCATACTATGGGCCTGCTTTTTTAGATCAACCTATTTTAGCGATTGGCAAGGTTCACTTTGTTGGAGAGCCAGTTGCAATCGTCTTAGCTGAAGATCCTCATATTGCGGAAAATGCTGCGCAACTTATCATTGCAGAATATGAAGAGCTTCCCGCCGTCTATGATGAAGTGGAAGCGATGACTTCTGATGTCATAGTCCATAAAGAGTTAAAGCCATCTGGAACCTTCCCCGACCTAAAACATTTACACGGTAAGAAAGATACGAATATTGCCTTAGACTACCATCTCAAAAGAGGTAATCCGCAAGCGATATTTGATTCTGCTGACCATGTCTTTGAGCATACTTATCACACACAACAAGTGATGCATACGCCTCTTGAGCAAATGGTCTCAGTCGCTGACGCACAGCATGACAAAGTCACTATTTACACCGCTTCACAAAGCCCCTCTTTTGTACGATTAGAAATTGCCCGTCTGCTTGGCTGGCGTGAAAATCAAATTAGAGTTAAAGTTCCTCACCTTGGCGGCGGCTTTGGAGCAAAGCTCTATATCAAATTAGAGGCGCTAGTCGTTGCCACTTCAATGTTAACAAAACGACCAGTAAAAATCTCCCTAACGATGGAAGAGCAGTTCTATACGATTACGAAACATCCGACCACTTTCAAAATTAAAAGTGCTGTTAGTAAAGAGGGCAAGATTCTTGCTAGAAGATGTGATGTGTATTGGAATGGTGGCGCGTACGCCGACATAGGTCCAAGGGTCACTCAAAAATCAGGCTTCACTGCAGCTGGCCCCTATGATATTGACCATGTAGAAATCGAGTCTTATGCTCTCTATACCAATAGACCTCCCTCTGGTGCATTAAGAGGTTTCGGTATCCCGCAATTAGTATGGGCCTATGAAAGTCATACCGATGAGATAGCACGTAGCTTAAATATTGATCCGCTCGAGATTCGTAGAAAAAATATTCTAAAAGAAGGTCGCCCTCAAGCAACTGGCACCCTCATGAAGGGTGCTGAAATTGAGAAAGTACTTGAATCTGTAGCTGAAAAAATTGGCTGGGATAAACCCTTCGATAAAGGAACTGGCATTATTCGCCGCGGTCGTGGTATTGCGGTTGCATTCAAAGCTGCGGTTGCACCAACAACCTCTATTGCGATTGTCACCATCAATGCTGATGGCAGTTGTATTTTATCGATGAGCTCGGTAGATATGGGGCAAGCTTCTGATACGTCCATGGCGCAAATTGTCGCTGAAGTGTTGGGTGTAAAAACTGCTGCTGTTAAGGTAAGTAATCCAGATACGGATATGACGCCTTACGACATGGCTACCCTTGGCTCTCGGTCTGTCTATCACATGGGCAAGGCCGTTAAATTAGCTGCTGAAGATGCCAAGAATCGTCTCGAAAAAATGGCTACTGATATGCAAATGACAGCGCCTTATCATTTTCGGGATGTCTTTATAAAACATTATGGTATGCAAGCCGGTTCTATCGTTGGTTATGGAAGTTTTATTCCAACATATACATCACCAGATAAAAAAGATGGCTCAACACTCAATGCAACGCCATTTTGGATGGCTGGCGCAACTGGTGTCGAGCTATCCATCGATACCGAAACAGGTCATATCACTATTGACCGCTTGATTAATGTTGTTGACTGCGGGAACCCAATTAACCCTGAGATTGTTCAAACTCAGATCTCTGGTGCCGCTATCATGCAACTCGGCTTCTCATTAACGGAGAAAATGAATCTCGATTCTGGTCAAGTCACCAATGCTTCTTTTGCTGACTACAAAATCCCTGGATTTAATGATATTCCGTTGGTGATGGAAAATGAAGCGGTGAAAGCCTATCAAATCGACGGTCCATTTGGTGCTAAAGGGGTCGGCGAGAGTGCGACTTTCGGTGTTTCTCCGGCAATCGCCAATGCCATTGAAGATGCAGTAGGAGTAAGAATTAATGAGTTACCTATGACGCCAGAACTTATTTTTATGGCCATGCGTAAAGCCCAAAATAAATCTTAAGGAAATGAATATCGTGAACCAGTTAATACCCATTCAATTCAAACTTAATGGCACAGTCATTCAAACTGAAGTCCAGCCCCACCAAAACATTATTGAATTACTGAACAAGCTGCATCTCAAAGGTGCAAGAGAAAGCTGTGGGCAAGGACTCTGCGGTACTTGTACCGTCATTGTGAATGGTACCGCCGTTTCAGGCTGTCTCGAATTTGCTAAATCTCTTGATCAAACTGATGTGAGAACGATTGAGGGTTTGGAAGTCAATGGCGTTTTAGACCCAATCCAAGAATCATTTATTGAAACGGGTGCTTTTCAGTGTGGTTTTTGTACCCCGGGATTTATTTTAATGACCGAACAACTCTTAGATAAGATTCCCAATCCAACTGATGAGGAAATTAGACACTATTTATCTGGCAATTTATGTCGATGTGCGACATATCCAGAAATACTAAAAGCAGTACATTTGGCAGCAAAAAAGAGGGTAGCAAAATAAGTACCTATTAAATAATAAGAAGTTAACAACAAGGAGAACAGCATGTCCACAACAATGGGTAACCAAGAGTTACCTTGGTATCGTACGCTTTCAAAAAAACATTGGCTTATTTTACTTGCCACCAACTTAGGATGGATGTTTGATGGTTTTGAGAACTTCGCTTTAATTTTAACGGCCGGCTCAGCTTTTAGACAACTATTAGATCCATCTCTGTATGGATCTATTCCTTTCTACATTGGTTCAATTATCGCGATTAATTTATTTGGCTGGGCTGTTGGTGGTGTATTAGGCGGCGTAATGGCGGATTATATCGGTCGTAAAAAGATGATGATCATATCCATCCTAGCCTACTCAATCCTGACAGGACTATCTTCTTTTGCTTGGGATTTTTGGTCATTTGCTATTTTAAGGTTCTTAGTTGGTGTTGCCGTTGGCTCAGAGTGGGCAACTGGTAGCTCGATGATGGCAGAGTTGTGGCCTGATAATGCGCGCGGTAAAGGTGCGGGACTCATGCAGTGTGGCTTAGGGATAGGATTCTTTATCGCCTCAGTTACTTGGTTATATGTTTCACCAATGGGGCCTGACGCATGGAGATACATGTATTTAATTGGTGTACTCCCAGCATTATTAACTTTATGGATTAGGCGAGCAATCCCGGAGTCTGAACTGTGGGAAGAGGTCAACAAAAACAGAGTTTCTGCAATTAATTTACAAAAAAGTGGTACTTCGTTAAATGATGATCAAACTAAATTAGCTAAATTTACTTTAGTCGATTTATTTACTGATAAGTCATTAAGAAAACAAACGATCATCCTCTTTTTAATGTCCTTAACTACGACTGTCGGTTTCTGGGGAATCGCCACATGGGTGCCTCCATTTATCGCCTCTATTGCTGCTGCTAGTGGGAAGATTGCACCTCAATGGGCAAGTTATGCGGGTATGGCATACACGGCGGGTTCTGTTACTGGGTATGTTAGCTTCGGATTCTTAGCTGATAAATTTGGTCGCAAACCTATCACAATCACTTTCTTTGTGATCTCTTTAATCGTAACACCTATATTTTTCTTTTTAACAAAAGATTTAACTTGGTTACTGGCTCTTGCGTTTGTCACCGGTGCTTTTACTAATGGACAATACACATGGATGGCTTCATGGCTTCCTGAACTCTATCCAACGAGAGTTCGTGCAACTGCTCTTGCCTTTGTATTTAATGCGCCTCGCTTTATTGCTTGCTTAGGGCCATTATTAGGAGGTACGATGATTGTCGCTTTTGGTGGCTTCGGAATGGCGGCGATGGTTTTAGCCTCTATCTATATTTTGGGCATCATCGTCACACCGATGCTAAAAGAAACAAATGGACAACCATTACCAAAATAGATTCTGACTGAAAAACTTCTCATAATAAGACCATCGTAATAGATGGTCTTTTTTTATGTGAATAAATTACGCCGCAGTTAATCCACCATCCAACATTAAAGTTTGACCAGTGATATAGCTAGCTTCTTCACTAGCCAAATATTTCACCGCAGATGCAATTTCTTCTGGCAATCCAAAACGATGTAGTGGAATTCGGCTTAATAACTCTTCCTTACGCACCGGATCAGAAAAGCTAGGCGCCCTAGACTCTGTCATGGTTGATCCTGGAGCAACTGTATTAAGACGTATGTTGTACTGCGCCCACTCAATCGACAACATCTTGGCAAGATGCCCAACACCTGCCTTAGCAATTCCGTAAGCACTGGCACCCCTAAACCCTACCTGACCATGCGTAGAACCTATTTGAACGATGCAACCACCCTCACCTTGATCAATGAGCTTTTTACCAAAACTGGTTGTCATAAAAAATGTCCCAGTTAAATTAACAGCTATTAAATCTTGCCATTCTTGCTGTGTGATATCAATGGCAAGTTTTCGTAAAGATGGTACTCCTGCATTATTTACTAATAAATAATACGAGCCTAACTCATCTTTAACACGTATTAAAGCTTGATCAATTTGAGACTGGTGCCTGATATCTAAAGCAATACAAATGACTTTACCTCCTTCGGACTCAATCATTGACTTCGTGTTATCGAGTGAGTCTATTGATAAATCTGTAATCGCCACATCATATCCATCCCTTGCCAATGCAATGGCAGTCGCTTGTCCAATGCCATAGGAAGCTCCCGTTACAATCGCTGTTCTATGCTTTATTTGCATCTATCATTCAACCAAAAGATGATGTGCTAAAAATTGAACTATATCTTCTAGTTGTTTATCTTTAGGGTCTGTATGTCCACCTGGATAGGATTGATATTTTTTATTATGACTTACTATGCATTGATATAAATCTTGTTGACCTTCATGTGTGAAGATCTCATCTTGCTCTTTTTGTTGAAACAAGACAGGAATAGTAATCTTTCCTGCATCGCTTTTTAGACGCGCAGCTGGTTCACGACAGGTGCCCCACATACCTAGTGATGCAACCTTAATACGTTTTTCTTGTCCGAGTAAAGGTATTCCGTAAGCGGTCCCCATCGAAATCCCATACCAAGCGATTCGATCTGCATTGATTTGTGGCAATTGACAAACGTAGTCAATGCACGATTGCCAATCTGCAATCATAGGATCAATACTGAGTCCTGTTGCCCATAAGTCGCGGAATTCTTGTCGAACGAGAGGCCCATCAGAAAAAACTTCTCTTCTGGAGCCATGGACTGGACCATCAATTGCAACAACTGCAATTTGATATTGCTTAATTAAAGCATGGGCAATATCTTCTACAAGGCCAGATCGTTTATGACCACTCCCACCATGACCGACTAAAACTACTGGTACGGGTTCAGAAGAAGGTTTAGGCAGCCAGATACTAGCTGGAACTTTTCGGGATTGGCTCTCTGTAAAAAAATCATATGTTTCAAAATTGTTTTCTTGTGTCATTTCCCTAGCATAAACCCTAATATGTAAATTTGGAGAGCACTCATATTATGAATGAGCATTAATTAAAGTGTACTCTGATACATCAATTCATCAAAAAAATTTATTCTTAAAAGGTAGGTAAGTAATGTCGCAATTAAAGCAATATGAAATGGAAATTAAAGAGTTATCGCCAGAGCAAATGAAACACCGTGTCGCTCGTCATAGTGAACTTAAATATCCTCCTGATCGTTATCCAGATAGCTTATTACCTGGTAATGAAAGAAAAAATTATTTGGTCGTTGGTACCGGTCTTATTGTTGATGGTGGTAAAGAACCCATGTCTGCCATTCCAATTTCCGAAGGTTTTCAAATGTCTTATGTCGAAGCTAAGCCTGGTAATGGTCCAAAACTTCATAACCACGACACGAATGAAACTTTTGTGGCGATTAAGGGCCAATGGCGCATTATTTGGGGACTCGGCGAAAAATACTCGGTCGACCTTAACCCTTTAGATGTCTGCTCAGTTCCTCCTTTTGTACCTCGCCGATTTATTAATCTAACGCCAGGTGAAGGAAGAGATGAAGGTTTATTACTAACGGTTCAACCCGGTAATGTAGCAAAAGTTGAATTTATGTAAATGAGATATTTACACCTATAAAGTATTAAGTTCTTATTCATTTTTATTACAAATATAAGAGGCATCAAATGAAAGCAATCCAGCTGATTCGAGTCATTGTTATATCTTTCATCGCATGTGTACAATTCTCAATTGCACATGCTGATGAATGGCCTTCATCGCCAATTCGCTTAGTGATTCCGTTTGCTCCGGGTGGCGGAGTAGATGGTGCCGGAAGAATGCTTGCACAGGCTTTAGAAGAAAAACTAAAAGTGTCTGTCATTGTTGATAACAAAGCGGGGGCAAATGGCACGATTGCAATGAATTATTTACGTCAATCCAAACCAGATGGCTATACCCTATCAATGGTCTCAACGGGTGCTTTGGATGTCAATATGGTGTTAATGACGCTACCCTATGATCCAGCAAAAGACTTTACCTACATTACTTCTTTTATTAAATTTCCATTTTATTTATCAGTCACACCCGAATCCGGGATCAAATCTTTAAATGACTTAGTCGCCATGGCAAAAGCAAATCCTGGCAAAGTTACCTATAGCTCCCCTGGTGTTGGTAATGGTATTCATTTGGCAGGCGCTATGTTAAGCCAGATGACTGGCACTCAAATGACGCATGTCCCCTACAAAGGAGCCGGTCCAGCTGCTGTTGCATTATTAGCCAATGAAGTAACTTTCACCTTCGGCTCAGGTCCATCTATATTAAGTTTTGTGGATGCAGGTAGGGCAAATGTTATAGCAACTTCTAATCTAAATCGCATCCCCAACCGCTCGAGTTACCCAACCTTAAATGAACTTGGACTAAAAGGATATGATTGTAGCTCGCTTGGCGGCGTTGTAGGGCCTGCTGGAATGCCCCCAGAGATAACTGCAAAGCTTTATAAAGCTATTGATGAAATCCTTTCTAATAAAGCAATGCAAGAAAAGATTCTTAAAGCTGGTTTGGTGCCGTGGCAAGTTACTGGAAAACAATTTGAAGAGGCCATCGCTGCAGATAGAAAAAAATATGGTGACTTAATTACTGCGGCGAATATGAAAAATAACTAATTTTTACGTTGAGGTACTTCTCATCGGTACCTCAATTAACCTTTAAAGTTAGTTAACACAATTCCCTCTGGCAAGGGGACTCGGACAGTATTTAAAATGACGGATACAAATCCAAAATATCCAATCGTTGCCATTAAATCAATGAGTGTTGTTTCACCAAACTGCTTAAGTGCTTTTTCATAAGTCGCATCTGATACTTGCTTGGTATGTAATAGTTCATGTGTGAACTCATAAATAATTTGTTGTCCAGGATCTGTTAGATGAACTTCTTGTTCTAAACCAATTGCATCAACAATTGATTTTTCAATACCTAAATCAATCGCTAAATTACTATGGATATACCATTCATATTTGGCAGACCAATATTTAGCAGTAATTGTTATAGCAAATTCTCGCAAATGATCAGGTAATGAATTTTCGAATCGAATACTATCACCCAATTGACGTACTCGATCTGCAAGTACTGGCTTTCTAATGAGTGCATTAAATGGTCCACTCACTCTTTTACGTGGACTGGCAATCAATGTGTCAGCCACCGAGCGTTGCTCAGGCGTCATTTGATCTAGGGGAATTGGCAAAATACGAACAGTTAATGGTTGACTCATACGGGGACCCAGGCTAGTTGTGCTTGATAAGCAAATTCGGTTTTAACGTCAATAACAGCAGGTAAGTTACTAGCTACCGCTGCTTCAAATGCAGATTTAAAATCTTCAGGTTTTTCAACAGTAATACCAAAACAGTTAAAAGCTTGTGCAATCTTGGCAAAGTCAGTTGGTTCATAAACATAACATTCTTTTTTTCTTCCCTCAGGACGATCGCCATACGCAATATTTAAGTTCTTTACACCCTGTGATAAACACTCATTATTATTCACAATCACAATCACATTCAGTCCCCAGCGCTTTGCTGTTTCTAATTCCGGTAAATGATACGAGAATCCTCCATCACCTGTAAAACAGACAACAGTTCGATGTGGTGCTGCTGCTTTTGCCCCAATGGCAGCTGGAAAAGACCATCCTAATGAACCTGCAGCGCGCATGTAAAACTGTTCCGGATGGGTCATGTCTACAAGATTCCCCGTCCATAAGGCAGAGTAACCTGTATCCGCAACTAAAATGGCATCCTTGGGCAATATGTTGGTTAGTTCTCGGCAAAGTCGTTGTGGATGCATCGGTGTTTGTGTTCTGGATAACTCAATTTCTTGCTCTTTCCACCACGCATCAGATAAAGTCTTCGTGTAATTTAACCATTCATCTCGAGACTGAGCATTACAAGCGTGCGCAAGAACTTCTAAGGTTGATCTCACATCTGCTTGGATGCCAATGCACTTTGCATAATTACGTCCAATCTCCACAGGATCCATATCTACTTGGATCGTCTGTATATGTGCTCTAGGTAGTTTCCAATTGGCAGTTGTGTGATCACTGGTATTGCTACCAAAATAGATCACCAAATCTGCTTCATCAACCATGTGATTCGTACAGCTTCGACCATATAAACCTACCATACCTCTAAATAAAGGCTCTTCTTCTAAGACTAAGGACTTTGCATCGAGGGTCACTGTAATGGGTGCTTGTATTTTTTTAGCAAATGCATGTAAAGCATCCCTTGCCCCAGAGATAACCGCTCCTCGATCCGCAATAATGATCGGTTTTTTACTTTTCGCTATAGCAGCTACTGCCACTTGAATCATCTTGGCATCTGGCTGTGGTCGAAATGCTGGAAAGTGTGTATGTACCTCATCGACAGCAATCTCAAAATCAACTTCTAAGGGAGTTAGTGCATCGCCAGTAAAGCCGGCAACATCAATATGCGAGGGGCGTGGTGTACCAGTCGTTGCTTCACGAAATCCTTGCCGAATGAGATGTGGCATTTGCTCAACCACTTCCATTTGCGCATTCAATTTTGTGACCGGCTCAAATAGTGGCGCATGGTCTACTTCTTGGTAAGAGTTTCGATATTGCATAGCTGCAACATGCCGCCCTGTAAAGGCGATCACGGGCGAATGACCTAAATAAGGATCTTGTAATGATGCGGCTAGGTTTGCAGCCCCAACTGACTGCGCCATACATATTCCAGGTTTTCCAGATACACGCGCGTATCCGTCAGCCATATATCCAACCCCTTTTTCTGAATGTCCCAGAATACGTGTAATTTTTGTATCTTCCATTTCTGCGAGGGCACGTCTTAATACTGCATCCATAAAAAATACGTGGGTCACTCCGTAAGCTTCTAGTAATTTTGCGAAATATTTCGCACCAGTCATTTTTTCTGACATTTACCTCTCCAATCGTGTGAAATCATTGATCTGTAGCTTATAAAAGGCAGACATCATTTGTATAGAATTTAATTTCTGTTTATCAGTAATAAACATGTGTCTCCCTCTTGTAATTTTTCCTCTTATTTTTTAGAGGTTTTTTATTGAATAATCATTATTCTAACTCCAAAACTTATTTATTAAACAAATGATTAATAAATAAGTCGGCCTTTTTGATAGCGATTTTTATTAGCATTTACACTTAGTTTTAAACAACTGCTTAAAAAGTAGGGACATACTATACGTGTAGGAGACAAGTTCAAATATTTTGCATCTAATGGAAAATGAAAAAAATTACTAAATCTTTATTCATGGTGCTAAGCGCACTTTTTATAACATCGCATACATTCTATTGTTTTGCGCAATCAAGTCCGCTTGACTTTCCAAATAAACAAGTTCGCCTCGTAGTTCCCTATGCCCCTGGTGGACCTACCGACATCATTGCAAGGCTGATTAGTCAACGACTCTCAGAGTCTTGGAAACAGCCAGTGATAGTTGATAACCGTCCAGGCGCTAATGGCAACACCGGCACAAGCTCGGTTGCTAAAGCACCTGCAGATGGCTACACTATTTTACTCAATACCACCTCAATTACAGTGAATGCTTCTTTATTTAATAATCCAGGGTATAGCCTTGATAAAGACTTTATTGGTGTAGCCAACGTTGCATCTAGTCCTAATATACTTGTTGCGGGAAAAAGTCTACATGCTATTAATTTAAAAGATGCTATTGAAGAAGCTAGATCTGGTAAATTAAATTATGGTTCACCTGGTGAGGGTACAACTCCCCACCTTTCTGCGGAGTATTTATTTAAGGTATTGGCGAAGGTGTATGTAGAACCTATTCAATATAAAGGAGCAGGTCCTGCTGTTAATGCAGCATTGACTGGTGAGGTTCAGTTTAGTAGCGTCGCGGTTCCTGCTGCTAGCCAATTTATAAAAACCGGGAAGCTACTTGGCCTGGCTGTCACTAGTGCCAAGCGATTACCGACTTTGCCTGATGTTCCCACGGTTGCTGAATCAGGCTTTTCTGGATTTGAAGATTACACGTGGGTTGGTGTCTTTGTCCCTAAATCCACCCCAGACTATATTGTTGAAAAAATTAATGCCGATATCCAAAAAATACTAGATGACTCTACATTTAAAGAGCGTCTTAATACGATTGGTTTTGATGCGGCTGGAGGTAGTGTTGTACAGATTAATCAATACCTAAAGAAAGAGTCTGATAAGTGGGCCAGGGTAGTCCGCGAAATTGGAATTCCTAAACAATGATGAAAACAATATCTGATGTATTAAAACCTATTCGTAGAGTCATTACCGACAATGACTCCTCTGGAAAATCTTACTTTATGGAGGATGGTCCATCACCAGCAGTTAAAGAGGTTGCACAGAGACCTGGATATCGTGTAACTAATATTTGGCGGACAACGCAGTCTCCTGTACAGGTTAATTCTGAAGACTCCATTACTCAACACGCTGGTGTTCTGCCACCCAAAAATGGGAATGTTTTAAGAATTATTGATTACCCTCCTGAACCTAAAGATCCTCAAGAAATTAAACGTCTTCAGGATATTACTTTCGCAAATTTATATCCAGATGCAGGGCATGATTTGCAGCCTGGCGATCATCCGGGTATGCATATTACAAAAACTGTGGACTATGCCATCGTCCTTGCTGGTGAGATTACAGCCATTTTGGAAACGAGTGAAACTATTTTGCGTGCAGGTGATGTTTTGATTCAGAGGGGAACTAATCATGCTTGGGCAAATCGCTCAGATTACCCCGCACGTATTGCATTTATCTTGATTGATGGACAGGACTAAAACTGGAGGTTTATTGTGCAAAAAATGATTATTGCTGGAGTTAAAGCTGGGGTTTTTACGCTTAGTTTTTTGTCATTTTTAGTTTTCTCACAAACGTCGAACTTTCCCAATAAACCTATCCACTTTATAGTACCGTTCGCGCCAGGAGGATCTACTGACGCTACAGCACGAATCGTTGGTCAAAGGGTTTCTGAAATCCTTAAGCAGCCCGTGATTGTCGAAAATCGAGCTGGCGCGGGGGCAAGTATTGGAGTGCAATACGTTTCTAATGCAGCGCCTGATGGCTACACCATCCTCGTAGTTTCACCTTCCATTATCGTTAATGCCGCATCTGGCGCTTCATCTGGTTATAAGCCTCAAGATTTTGAAGTGGTTTCTTTTGCAAGTAATTTACCGATGGGTATTTTTGTGAACGAAAAAGTCCCTGCTAATACCTTAGAAGAGTTACGTCAAGTCGCTCTTAAAGATCGCCTTTCTTTTGCAACAGCAGGCACTGGAACTCCGCCAAGTATTACTTGCGAAAACTTATTTCGTATTATCTGGAAATCAGATGTAACTCATATTCCTTATAAAGGCTCTAGCCCCGCTTTATTAGCGACCGTTAGTGGCGAAACACCTATTACCTGCGGCGCAATGACTGGCGTTACCCCCTTTGCAAAACAAGGCAAAGTTAAAGTACTTGCCGTCTCTAGTGAAAAACGCTTAGCAAGCCTGCCTAATGTTCCAACAGTCATTGAGGCTGGTTACCCTCAATTACGTGATGATTTATGGACCGGTATTTTTGTTCCCAAAAATACGCCACCCGAAATTAAGCAAAAATTAAATCAAGCGATTAATCTTGCGATACAAAATCCAGAGGTCATTGAAAAATTTGACGCAAATGATTTGGTTCCAATGGGTGGTAATTTAGAACAAAATAGCGCATATTATGCTTCTGAAATATCCCGTTGGATTAAAACCATCGCATTAGTAAAAGTTAAGTAGAAACTTCAGTTTTACCGAAGATTGAATCCCACATATTTTTGAGGTTAAACTAACCAATATCTATTATTCAGAAAATACTGAAATTCTAATCAGGGGACCACATGAACAAAGTATTCTTTTATAAAAGCCTTATGGCTATTGTTGTTTTTTTAATGACCTCCGTTAGTTCGCTAGCGATTGCCCAAAATGACTTTCCATCTAAACCTATTAATTTAATCTCACCCTATCCTCCCGGTGGTGCTGTTGATCAAGCAGCTAGATCGATTGCCCAGTCACTTTTTAAAGTGTGGAATCAACCCGTCGTTGTCAATACCAAACCTGGCGCAGGTGGCGCTATTGGTATTCTAGCCGTAGCCAATGCCAGTCCTGATGGATATACCCTGTTAGTAACTGCCCCGGCAATCTTATCTGTCCCCATATCGGATCGCATGTTTAATAAAACGCCATCCTTTGATCGCGCACAATTTACCCCCCTAGCTCTCTTATCTGCTGAACCTGTTTTGTTTGTGGTTAAAGCAGATGCACCGTGGAAAAATTTTGAAGAGCTTGTAAGCTATGCCAAGAAAAATCCTGATAAAGTTCCTTACTCTTCCACGGGCAACTACAGCAATCTTCATTTACCTGTGGAGATGATTGCTCATGCCTCAGCAATTAAGTTACAACATATCCCCTATTCTGGCGGTGGCCCTGCATTAACAGCCGTATTAGGTGGTCAAGTCGCTATGACAGCTGGGGTTCCTGGTGTGGTCGGTCCGCAGATTAAAGCTGGGACATTACGCCCTTTATTAATTACGAGCGCAAAACGCCACCCACAATTTCCCGATGTGCCAACAGCAGTTGAATTAGGTTATAAAAATGCTGAATTTTATCTCTGGGCTGGATTATTTGCCCCAGCTAAAACTCCAGATGCTTTGGTTCAAAAAATTCGTAAGGATATAGGTCGCGCTGTCCAAGATCCGGAATATATTCAAATGACTGAAAAAATGGGTGTTCTGATTGATTATCGCGACGGTAAAGATTTTGATGATTTTTTAAATAAAGATCAAGAACGTTTAAGCAATACCATCAAAGGAATTGGCAAGATAGAGTAACGCGCGCTTTAGCTGTTAATCTTTTCGATGGATGGCTTGAATAATTTTGGCTGGTGTGATTGGTAATTCATTCACAAAAACATTCAGGGGTTTTAATGCATCATTAATCGCATTAAACACCGCTGCTGATGATCCTGCCACACCACCTTCACCGCCCCCTTTTGCTCCGAGTTCAGATGTTTTGGTTGCTGAAAAAGTATGGCCAACGACAATATCGGGCATTTCACACGCCATAGGGACTAAGTAATCAACCAAACTTCCGTTCATTAATTGGCCCTGTTCTGAATACAGACACTGCTCATACAAAGCCGCACCAATTCCTTGAATAACACCACCGCGAATTTGCTCATCTAACAATAATGGATTTACTACGACACCAACGTCCTCTAATACCCAGTGCTTTAATAATTTGACATACCCTGTCTCAGGATCAAGCTCTACGTAAGATGCTTGGATTCCATTTGTAAATACGCCATCAAAATCACGCTGCGCAAAACTGCGACTCACAGTTAACTCCGGTGTAAATCCTTTTGGAATTTTTTCGTGATTAAAGTACGCTTGCCGAGCAAGAGCTTCAAACGAAATCACCTGTTGATGTTGGTCTAAACGAATCACATAAGCATCTTGCAAATCTAATATGGATAGGTCAAGGGCAAATAGTTGTGCGGCAAATTCGAGTATATTTTGTTTGAGTGCTTTTGCGGTTTGTAAAATGGCTTCACCACCAATTGAGGTTCCCCTAGATCCGTAATTACCACCGCCATACGGACTAGCATCGGTGTCCCCTAGTACCACTCGCACCCCTTCGATGGGAACTTTCAACACGCTCGCTGTAATTTGCGCAGCGATTGTTTGTGCTCCCTGCCCAAATTCATTAATGCTTGCTGTACAAAAAATAGATCCTGTAGGTAATAAGCTGATGGTTGCTGTATCTGCGGCAGATATCGATGCGCCACCCTTGCCATACATCGTCGATGAAGGACTTGATGTTTCTAAAAAGCTAGCAAAACCAATCCCTCTCAATACACCCTTCTCCCGGAAAATATCTTGCTCTTTTAATAATTCTTCATAATTCATTAATGCTCTTAACTGATCGACAGACTCATGCTGAGAAAGTATTTCGATACTTGGTCCACTCACTAATTTATATGGGTAAGCCTGGTGAGGTATGTAATTATTTTTTCTAAACTCTAGGGGATCTAGTCCTAATTGTGCTGCAGCACGCTCGATTAAGCTCTCTGTAATTAAACAAGCGATAGGCCTACCTACTGACCTGTATTGTCCGTACATACTTTTGTTTTGAAATACGGCTCTCGTTCTTGCACGGTAAGAACTAATGCCATACGCAGCCCCTACTAAGTTAATGACCTGACGTGCTTCATTAACCCCACCGCGTGGATAACTTGCATAAGGCCCCATGCTTTGGATGTCATCCATTTCAATCGCTAAGATTTTTCCTTCTTTTGAGACAGCCATTTTGGCGTGTATATGATGGTCTCTGGCATGGTAGTCTGATAAAAAAGATTCAAGCCGATCTGCCACATATTTAACTGGTCGCCCCAAAAGAATAGACACCCCAACGGTTGCCATTTCATCTCCATAGACATGGATTTTTAAACCAAAGCTACCGCCAACATCTGGGGACTTTATGCGTACATGACTCTCTGGTATTCCAAAGTGATGGGATAAAATCCAATGCATCATGTGTGGCACTTGGGTTGATTGCCAAACCTCGAGTTGCTGATCAGACGATACATAGTTGGCAATGATGGCCCTAGGCTCGAGGGTTACATGAGTATGCCGTCCAGTTCTTAACTTTTCTTCGATCACCACTGCCGCATTTTTGAAAGCAAGATCAACTTCACCTTCATCAATTGTTCTTTCCCAACACAAATTAGTTCCTAGTTCAGGATGCAAAATAGGCGTTTGTGAATCTAGGGCTAACTCTTCATCAACTACCGGTGTTAATGGCTCATAATCAATTTCAACAAGTTCAGCCGCATCCTCTGCCTGTGCTCGTGTTTGCGCAACTACAGCAACAACTGGGTGACCATGCCACATAGCGCGGTCCATGGCTAAGGGAAAATGCGGGACCGATTTCATGCCCTCTAAATGACTCAATATCCCCATATAGGGTTTACAAATCGCAGCAATATCTGCACCCTTGACAATTTTAATAACGCCATTCATTTTCAACGCTTGATTAAAACGGATATCTAAGATCTTTGCATGTGCATGCGGGCTTCTCACAAATGCCACATGACATAACCTGTGTAATTGAATGTCATCGACATAACACCCTTTGCCTTCAAGTAATCTTCGCAATTCTTGTCGAAGGACTGGTTTGCCAATAAATTCGTGAGGTCCGTTTGATGAGTTATCCATAGTTAACTTACTGCTTATTTTCTTTTTGATCAAATACATCTTCGACAGCATCTACGATTGCTTGGTAACCGGTGCAACGACAGTAGTTGCCTGAAATCGCTTCTCTAATCTGCTCACGTTTGGGGCGTATCGGTTTTTTAGTAATTTCTAATGTAGTTAAAATCATGGCCGGTGAGCAAAACCCACACTGTGCCGCATTTTTTTTCTGAAATGCGTCTACCATTTGTTTAGCTGCTCCAGACTCAACGACACCTTCAATGGTTTGAACTTTACAGCCATGTATTTGCGCCGCTAACATCAGGCATGACCTCACTAAAAGTCCGTCCACTAATACAGTGCAAGCTCCACAGACGCCATGTTCACATCCTAGATGGAGACCACTTAAGCCCATCTCTATACGCAAAAAATCACCCAAATGCATTCTAGATGGAACTTGGCGATGAACTACTTCGCCATTAATAAGCGTTTCAATTTCTATGCAGTCTTCAAATTGCGCCATTGCATGCCTTTCCTAATAAATCAAATAAGGCACGTTTGACCATCACTTTTAATAAATGTCGTTTTATTTGGGCATCATGATAAATATCGCTAGAAATATCCATGTCATCTCCAGCAAGTTGGGCCTTGTTAAGAATATTTTCTTGTTCAAATCTGTCATTCATTAGCTGTTGGGCTAAGTTCATATCCACTATAGGTCGATCAGATACACCAAAGTAAATGATTCGTATCTTAATTAATTGAGTGCCTTGAAATTCAGCGGCAATAGCAATACCCACAGTTGCATAATCACCCTGTCTTCTGGTCAACTCTTTAAAGACAAAATGAGAATACGTATTTTTCGGGAATAAAACATTGGTGATGATCTCGCCATGTTCAAGTGCGGTGGAATACAGTCCATGAAAAAAATCTTGGACAGCTATCTGTCGCTCACCCATCTTAGAACAAACGTGTATTACCCCCTCAAGAGCTAAAGTTATGGCAGGTATTTCTGCTGCCGGATCGGCAAAAGCAAGGCTGCCTCCAAATGTTCCTCTCGTACGAATGGCGCTATGCGCCACATGAGGTAACGCCTCATGAAGTAGCGGTGTATGCTTTGCGACTATCTCAGACGTTTCTACTTGATAGTGACGTACTAATGCCCCAATACTTAAACCAAGACTTTGCTCTTGAATATTTTTTAGTTCTGATATGTGATTGATATCAATTAGCGCAGTTGGGCTAGATAAGCGCATATTGAGCGTAGGCATTAAACTTTGACCACCTGCTAAGATACGCGCATCTTCGCCGTAGTAATCCAATAATTCAAAAACTTCTGGAATGGATTTTGCTCGACAGTACGTAAAATTGGGTGACTTCATGTTTCCTATAACTGATAAACAGTAAACTGCCTATTGAAAGATACGATTAAATGACGAAATGATTATTTTTGGAGTTATAACTTAATCTTACCTATTTTAAACTTAAAAACATAATACCTTGTTAGATGTAACTCATCATTTAGATGTGGCTAATTTAGTGCTTAATTTTCTAATTTTTCATTGCGCAACATCTGAAATACTTCTGCTGGAATTGTTTTCTCGTATTTCTCAAATACAGGCTTTACAGCCGCTTTAAACAACTCTCGCTCCTCATCGGTTAAGTAAATGATTTCATTTTCTTCTGGATTGATTTGCTTCAAAATGTGCTCATCTTCTTCGCTAGCCAACTTCCATTGATACTCAGTCGCAAGGGTTGCAGCAGTTGTGAATATGTTCTTTATTTCATCCGGCCAACGATTGAAAATTTCTGCATTACAGATAAATGCAGCTCCTCCAAAAAAATGCCCTGTAAGGGTAAAGTAACGATGAAATTGATGTACTCCAAAATTGAAGCTATTGGTCAAGGGATTATCCTGTGCATCAAATCGAGGTCCTGCTATCTCATCTACAAAAACTTTTACATCGACAGGAATAGGATTAAATCCAATCGCTTTTAATGACTCCACATGCACTTCACTGATTTGTGTTCGAACACTTAATCCTTCGCAATCGGCTGGGCGATGAATCGGTCGAATTTTATTCGTGATATGTCTAAACCCGTTGTCCCAAACTCCTAATAATTTAAAAGGTGTATTTAATGCAAAGCGATTTTGTAAATAATGTCCAAAATCCCCTCTTAGTGCAGTCTGGACTTGTGTGCGATCTTTGATTAAAAATGGTAAATCTAAAATACTAATCTCAGGTACCCATTCTATAAAACGGACGGTAGACATATAACAGCAAGTCAGCTCTCCATTGTTCACCATGACCGGCAAATCGCTTGACTTCAGTCCTTGATCTAAAACATTTCCAATTAATTCCACACTGCAATCATTACCAAGTTTTTCTTGAAGAATCTCTAAAAAATACTGTGCTGCCTGAGTATGAATGGAGTTTTTATTTTGGTACCCGCCAAATCGAATATGTATTTTGTTCATTTTTATGAAGTTTATTATATAGTTGAACTACTGCATCAAATTTAAAGGATTGAGATGAACTTACTTCATAAATTACATTGGCGCTACGCTACAAAACGAATGGATCCTACAAAAGTAGTCCCAAAAGAGAAGGTTGATCGCATCCTTGAGGCCATTCGACTTACCGCTAGCTCAAGTGGTTTACAGCCCTATGAATTAATTCTCATCACTAATCCCTCTCTTCGAGAAAAAATTAGATTAATCGCCAGAAACCAGTCGCAAATAACTGATTGCTCTCATCTCATTGTTTTTGCAGCTTGGGATAATTATACGGCTGAGCGAATCAATCACGTGTTTGATTTTACTATTGATATTCGCAACTATAGAAGTGCAGATAGAGAAGCCTATCGTCAAAGTCTTTTAAATTCCTTCTCTCAACAAGATGCTGAGACTAATTTTTCACATACTGCTAAACAAGCTTATATTGGCCTGGGTACCGCTCTTATTGCCGCGGCTATTGAAGAGGTGGATTGCACCCCCATGGAGGGATTTGATCCATTTGCTCTCGATGAAATTTTGAACTTAAAAGAGAAAGGCTTGCGCAGTGTTGTCCTTCTTCCTCTGGGGTACAGGAACGCTGCGGAAGATTGGCTAGTTAATCTCAAAAAAGTTCGTAAACCTATGGCTAATTTTGTTACTCATATCGAGTAATATACGTGACTAGCTTTTAAACGATGGTCTCTTTTTCATTATGAATAAGCTTTATCTTGGGTGGCAGACTATTTAAAGCGCTTGCGTGTAAATAACAGGTCCTGGCTGACATATTTAAAAGATTCTCAAACATATCATCTGATAGGGTGCCGTTAAGAAATAAATGCGTTTCGATTGGCTCTGCCCTACCAATATCAGCGATTGAGTTCTCACCTGCAGTTATTGAAAATGGATTGTATTGAACTAACCGAATACCATTGACTTGTAGTTTCATGTTTTCGATATACCGAGCAATCTGAGTAATAAAACAAAAAGCGATTCCGGCTGATAGAAGACCGAGTCCAGATGGGGCTTTACAAGTTCCTCTCTCGTCTGAAATAAATTGGAAATGACTCATACCAGGTAACCCAAGCCATGATTCAATTTCAGTGATTCCTTGTGGATTCGAAAAATGACTGTGGCCTTTAATATTTCTAATAATTTTAGTTGCGCTCCCCGGAGGAGCAATAGAAACATTACCATCTTCGCGCGTAGCAAGCTTACGAATAATATCAATCTCAGGCTGATTGGACTTTATCGGCTGTAATGCCGCTGGATATCGCAAAAAAGGGTCCATCGGGATATCCACCATGGGATCAACTAACTCATTCAAAATCTTTCTTTTGCCATTGATCGTGAGCGAAAACGTACTTTTTAATACGCTATTTAAAAAAGCAATGCTGGGCGATGCCTGCATTGCATAATTGATTAACTGAGTGATTTCAGGATCAGAAAAGTCGCTCTTAATACGAATCTCAATCTGAGATGGATTTGCTACCCCTCTACCACTTCCAGTGACAAATGACCCTAATAACCAATACTCATTGTCTAACCTTATATGCAAATCAGTTAGAGGTCTTTTCAAAACATTTGCATAATGCCTGATTCGGTTCAGTAGGTCTGCTTGCAAACCTGCATTGAAGTAACCAAAAGGGAATGGGGCTAAATCGGTACCTTTTAAATGCAATCCTTCATCTGAGGTTAATCGCCATGCAGCCCCTCCACCTTCGGTAAGTATTGCCTCTCTTTGGTGACCTAGTAAATGACATGCTTCAACCTTAACAATCTCCCTGCCCCGCTGATTTAGCGTTAGGGTCGAGGGAGTGTTTTCAGTGTTAGCCTTAAATCCAAGTGGGTACCCATAGGTATCGATTCCATAACTCATTAATCAACAACTACCTTTGCTTTATCGATGATCTCTTTCCACATGGGCACTTCGCGCTGAATTCTGCCTCGCAATACCTCTGGGCCACCTGCTACAACTCGAAATCCAAAGTTCTTTAATCTGTCATTGACTTCTGGTGTTTGCAAAATTGTATTAATTTCTTTCGATAATCTTTCCACTACTGCAGCTGGCGTCCCCGCTGGAGCAAGAATGGCCACAAAAGTTTCCGCTTCGGTATTGGGATAACCAAGCTCAGTTAAGGTCGGTACATTGGGCATTTCTGATGCTCGTTCACGGCCCGTCTGGGCCAAGGGTATAAGTGCCCCGGATTTTATGTGCGGCATTAATCCTAAAATATTAATTGATCCTATTTGTGTAGAGCCTCCTAGAACCGCCTGAATGGCTGGGCCGCCTCCTGGATAGGGTATAGGCGTAATATTAATTTTTGCCCGAGATTTAAATAACTCCATTCCTAAATGCGGTGAAACTCCAATGCCAGCATGCGCATAATTCAAAACATCAGGCTGGTTTTTTGCTATGGTCATCATGTCATTAAACGTATTGATTCCAGAATTTGCTTTGGAGAGAATTATATTCGGTGAGGCACCGCAATCGGATATCGGGGAAAAATCTTTAAATGGATCAAAGCCTGCATTTTTATATAGACTTGGATTAATAACTAGAACACTCGTTGTGATAAGTAATGTATATCCATCAGGTCTAGACCTGGCCACATAATTAATCCCAATATTCCCGCCAGCACCAGGTTTGTTTTCAATAATCACTGACTGTCCAAGAGCGTCAGAAAGTTGCTTCACGATTGTACGCGCCAAAACATCGCTAGCACCACCAGGCTGAAATGGCGAAATTAATGAAATTGTTTTTTCAGGATAGGCAGCATAAACCTGCGTTGTGAAAACCGCCAAAAGAAAATTTAATCCAATGCTTAAGCCTAAAAAACGAAAAAAGAATCTCGCGCTACAGTGCGTATTAATCATGCATTCTCCTGTTTATATTTATATTTATTGTTGCTAGAACTTGTTTCTAGTCATTATTTATTATATGCCGAAGATATATTTTCTTCCAAATTTAATTACTGAAGATCCTCCAAAATAAATGACCCATCACCCCAAACCGCTTTTTTATGGCGTAATGTAATATTTTGTTACTATGTATCAAATTATAAGGAGACACCATGCAAATGACTTTTGCAAAATACCTATTTATTTTGGCAAATATTTTATTTTCTATTCACCAATTTTCTTTCGCTCAAGAGTACCCAATAAAGCCAATCAAGATTGTTATCCCGTTTCCGCCAGGGGGAGGTGCTGATGTATTAATGCGCCCCTTAAGTAAGAAATTATCTGATCTATTAGGTCAAACGGTTATTTTAGATAATAAGCCTGGCGCAAACGGCAATATCGGTGCTGATTTTGTGGCCAAGTCTGCGCCTGATGGCTATACTTTATTGCTCGGGAACAGCTCCTTACCCATTAGTAACGCCCTTTATAGTCAACTCAGCTTTGATCCTATTAAAGATTTGACTCCTATGGCAGTGCTGGTCAATACCCCAAGTGTTTTAGTGGCTAATCCAAAATTCGGTGCCAAAAATATCCCGGAATTAATTGCCCTTGCAAAACAAGATCCAGGAAAAATTAATTACTCCTCTGCAGGCATTGGGAGCACACCCCATTTAGGGATGGAAGTGCTTGGTATTGCAACCGGTACTAAATATACGCATATCCCTTATAAGGGCGGCGGTCCTGCAGTTTCTGCTGTTCTTGCCAATGAAGTTGATGTGTTAATTACCAATACGTCCACAGTTCTTGCCCAAATTCAGGCGGGTAAATTAGTGCCGCTTGGCTCAACCACATTAAAACGTACTCCAGTTCTATCATCTGTGCCCAGCATTTCTGAAACAGTACCTGGCTTTGAACTCAATACTTGGTATGGGATTTTTGGTCCGGCAGGTGTACCTAAAAATATTGTTCAGCGTGTCAATCAGGCGTTTATCCAATGCTTAAATAGCCCTGAAATTAAGCAACAATTGATTTCATTAGCTTATGACCCTGATCCGGGCTCAGCTGAGGCCTTAGCTGCACTCCTGAAAAAAGATAATGCCTATTGGGCTAATGTGATCAAAATAACTGGTATCAAAGCCGAGTAATTTTGATCAACATATTCATCATCGCTCTAAAAGCTATTTGAAAGATTTCAACTATGTCTAGTCATCACGTATTTCAAAATCCGCAACCTTTTAGCAATACGTCTACACCTAAAATCGTTTTGCCTAAGAATGCTACAGATTGTCATTGTCATTTATTTGATGATTTTGTCAAATATCCTATGTCAAAGAACCCAGCCTATCTTCCGCCTTCTGTTTTGATTGATGATTACTTAAAAGTGATTAATACGATTGGTATCGAACGCGCGGTAATTGTTCATGCCAATGTTTATGGTCTTGATAACTCGTTAGCCCTCGATGTGATCGCAAGCGCTCCCGATCGATTCAGAGCTATAGGGCTGGTTGATGAGTCTATTAGTGATCGCGAACTTGAGCGACTTCATTTAGGCGGGGTTAGAGGCTTCCGCTGTAACTTAGTCAATCAAATCGGCCTGTCTTTAGAGGCCGCAAAAAAATTAGCGCATCGTGTAAAACAATATAATTGGCATACACAATTTCTGCTAGATGTGGAAAAATTTCCAAATCTCATTGAAACTTTTTCAGACTTTCCAATTGATGTTGTCATCGATCACATGGGACGTCCTGTTATCGAAAAAGGGGTTCAAGAAAAAGGTTTTCAAGGACTTATTTCTTTTTTACAAACAGGTAAAGGGTGGTCTAAGCTTTCAGCTCCTTACAGAACCTCTAAAGATCCACTTTTCTATCGCGATATTGTGCCTTTTGCGCAAGCCTTGGTTGAAGCGGTTCCAGATCAATTAGTTTGGGGATTTGATTGGCCACATGTCAATATGGCTCCAGGCACTCCCATGCCAGATGACGGTGAGTTAGTCAATCAGATTGGACTTTGGATTCAAAGCCCTCAAAGTTTACAAAAAATTATGGTCGATAATCCGAATCGTTTATATGCCTTTTAAATATAGAGGCGAAAGTTAATCGAATTGATATAGTCGCTGCGGATTTTTAACCAAAATCAACTCACGTAATGACTCATTCGGCACCCAGTCAAACAGTAAGTTACATAAATCAGCGTCATTTGGCATCGTATTTTTAACCATGACATGGGGCCAATCAGTTCCCCATACAATTTGGCTTGGACTATTTTCTAAAATAGTCTTAGCAAAAATATCGACGTCGCCATAAGGTAACTTACCAATACCGGAAATACGATAGGGCGCAGTCAATTTAACCCATGCTCTTCCTTCACGCATCAAAGACAATAAACCTTGAAATCCGGAGTTCTGAATACCTACAGCACAGGGCAGATATCCAAAATGGCCCAACACAATCGGTACCGGAAAGTTGTGAAACGACTTTGCAATATCAGGAAATTCATTCGCATGCATTAAGAGCTCAATATGCCAACCCCATGGCGCGATTTTTTCAGCGAGTTTTTTTAATGCTGGAAAGGGTAAGATTCCCTTTGCATCTGCTAAATCGACGATATTACATCTTACCCCTCTGACTCCTACACGATGTAAGTGATCAATTTCATTTTCAGTAATATCGTTATTAACTACCGCTACCCCTCGTAATATTTCAGGATGAGTCATCAGCGCAGCAATCAGCGCTGAATTATCTTCGCCGTAAATACTTGGCTGAACTAATACGGCTCGCGACACTCCTAAAGAACTTAATAAGCCCATATATTCAGGCAATAGAGCATCATATGGCGTATAGATTCTATTGCTTGCATATGGGAACAGGTCCGCTGGTCCACAAATATGGGCATGACAATCAACTGCACCTACCTGTAATTTAAATATTGGCGCCCTCAGATTAGGGTCTGGTGGTTGACAATATGGAGCTTGGCTCATGCATTAAATTCCAAAATATCTAATCCAGCATATCGATCGATGGCATAAATAAAATATTTGTCATCTACAAATACATCATTAGTTTGAGGGGCTGCTCGCCCTTCAGCTGGCAATGGAATATAAAACCCAGCTTCTCTTGGCGACAATGGATTGGCAACATCCACAGCCCTTAAACCACCTGCAAACCAAGTGCAAAAAACCATCGTACCTTTTCGTTGCTCTTGGAATTGGTGTGCGCCAAAGCGACCTGGCGTTGCTCGGCTCCAAGGTGAGTCCAACTCACTCACATCATAAATTGATAGCGGCTTAATTGCGTTCAAATCAGTTACATCAAACACCCACATACAGCCATGAGGGCGTCCTTTTCTCCGGTCAAGTTCTTCCGCATCATGCGCGTGGTCTTCTTCATCGATGGCAACCGCAATGCGTCTGCCGTCAATTAAATCTTCGAGAGGCATGAAGGTATGGGAGGGCTCTGGAAATGGTGGATGATAGTTATAAGTTCCAAGTGTTGTTGGCTTAGCAATATTACGAACGTCTATGACACCGACTCCACCATGCCAAAGACCAGCCCATAACTCATCGCCAAAACGCAAGGCGTGATGCAAACGATGTTTTCTTCCAGACCAGTGCGGTGTTTCACCTGCAGCAATATGTTGTCCCGGCATCCACCATCGACTTACCTCCACCACCTTCGAAGGATTAGAGATATCGTATATCACGAGGATATTTCCTAAATAACCATCCATCTCAGTTGAAATATAAGCGTAATGTTCGTCCACATCAAATCGGTGAACACCAATACCACCTGTTTTCTGATGAGTAATTAATCGAGGATTACTTTTATCAGAGATGTCATAAATTTTAAAACCCCCATTTTGATAGGACTTTTTCTGAGCCGCCTCTACGATAGGAATGTCCTGTTCCCGAACATTTAAAGCTAAAGCTAATTCAGCGTGACTAGCCTCCCTCCCCAACTCCTTTAAGAGTCTTGCCTTCACTCCAGGTAATTCATCCGCCCTTCTACCAATCGGTGTCATATTTCTTTCACTATTCACAAATAATAAATCACCCACAACTTTAGCTTTGTGTGAATGTGACTCAGGGTCATCTAAAAATATTTGATGAACTACTTTTGGCTTACGTGGGTCCGATATATCGAGTATCGATGTACCTAAGTTATTTTTATTAGGTATATGTCCTATATAAGCATAATTACCACTCACGGTCACCTGCCCACCACCTGGAATTTCAATCCTCGATAATGATTTAAAGTTTTGTGAAATTGGCTGATTCATCGTCATGTTGACCTCTCAATTATTCTGTTGCTCCGGAATCATGAACAGTTTTTGTCCATTTAGGTATTTCTGTTTTAATGTATTCAGAAAATTCTTTTGAATTGGAAAATGTTGGCGTCATTCCCAATGATTTAAATGTGTTTAGCAATTCCGGATTATTTTGGGCCACTTGAAGCTCTGCCTCGATACGATGCACTACATTAGCAGGAACCCCTGCTGGGACAACAATCCCATGCCAAGAGACCATTTCAAAGCCAGGTAATCCTGATTCTGACATCGTCGGAATTTGTGGAAAATCTTTTAATCTTTGTAATGATGTTACGGCAATGGGCCTCACCCGTCGTTCTTTGATAAAAGGTATCACTGAGGCTGATGTTGCAAACATCATATTGACATGTCCCGAAATTAAATCTACTAGTGCAGGCTGTGCACCTTTGTATGGTACATGAACAATTTGAATGTTGGCGCTGGTTTTAAAAAGCTCTCCAGAAAGGTGCGGTGCAGCTCCCATTCCTGAACTCGCAAAATTTAACTCTTTAGGTTTTTGTTTGGCTAGTGCAATTAACTCTTTTAAGTTATTTACCGGTAGGGATGAGTTAACGACTAAGATATTTGGTTGAGAGGCCACTAGTCCTATCGGAATAAAATCTTGCGTCGGATTAAAGCCTAAATTTTTATATAAGGCGGCATTGGTTGCCAAAATACTGTTGTTACCTAATAACCAAGTATAGCCATCAGCAGGGCTATGGGCGACATATTCTGCAGCCAAATTACCGCCTGCTCCAGGTTTATTATCAATAATGATCGACTGACCTAAACCCACTGACATCTTTTGCGCTACGGTTCGAGCAATAATATCGCTTGGGCCGCCAGCTGTAAAGCCGACCACTAATCGAATTGGCTTGATGGGCCAAGCATCCGCAGCATTAGAAACTTTGAATACAATTAAAGCCAAACCAACTAGAATATAAAATCTTAGATGTTGTCTCATATATATATTTAATTTATTATAAATTTTGTATTTATAAGTCTAACTCATATTTGAATGTAGTCCAAATTAACCAACAATTATAAGGTGACAAGATGATTCGGAAATGCATAACGCTAATAGTGACTTCGGGGCTATTTCTCATCAACTCGACATCGTGTCTTGCGGCATATCCTGATCGACCCGTTAAGGTAGTTATTCCTTTTGCTGCAGGAGGCGGTGCTGATATTGTTGGTCGGCTTGTTTTTCAAAAACTGTCTACACGTTTGGGTCAATCTTTTGTGATTGAAAATCGTGGTAGTGCCGGCGGAATTATTGGTGCTGATATGGTTGCTAAAGCTGCTCCAGATGGCTATACCCTTCTTTTGGGACAAACAGGCCCAAATGCAATTAATCCGGCCTTATTTTCAAAGATGCCCTATGACCCTATTAAGGATTTTTCACCCATTATTCAATTAACTAGCTACCCTTATGTCATCGTAGTTAATCCAAATGTTCCTGTAAAAAATCTACAAGAATTAATTGCGCTATCGAAAGCCAAACCTGGTAGCTTGAGTTTTGGTACCGCAGGTACTGGAAGCTCAGCTCAACTTGCAGCAGAGCTATTTATGCAAGCAACCAACATCTCTATGACGCATATACCTTATAAAGGTGCTGGTCCAGCCCTTATGGACACTATGGCTGGAGTTGTTTCACTTACGTTTGGCGATGCTGCTTCGGCTACGCCACTCGTTACTTCAAATAGTTTAAGAGCCATCGCTGTAACAAGCAAACGTCGTTCAGCTCTCTTGCCACAAGTGCCTACCGTTATTGAATCAGGCTACCCTGGATTTGAGGCTGTTGCTTGGCACGCTGTTCTTGCTCCGGCCAAAACACCGCCAGAAATTATTCAAAAATTAAATTCAGAAATAGCTATCGTATTAAGTGACCCAGAACTACAAAAAAGATTGTCTCAAGATGGTATTGAAATTATTGGGAGTAGTGCTGAAGATTTTTCAATCTACATTAAAAATGAAGTTGCTAAATGGGCGAAGGTTGTTCGCAATGCCAACATTAAATTAGACTAATGACTTAAAATGTTTCGCACATCTGTGAAATGCCCTGCTAACGCCGCAGCTGCTGCCATTTCAGGGCTGAGTAAATGGGTTCTTCCACCAGGGCCCTGACGCCCTTCAAAATTTCGGTTTGATGTCGAAGCACAACGCTCCCCTGGACTTAATCGATCTTCATTGATGCCAACGCACATTGAGCAACCTGGTTGCCGCCATTCAAAGCCTGCCTCTGTAAAAATTTTGTCTAACCCCTCGGCCTCTCCTTGAGCTTTAACTTCCATAGATCCTGGCACAACTAGCGCTTGTGTAATGGTTGAAGCAATGTGCCGTCCTTGTACTATCTTGGCAGCTGATCGTAAATCTTCAATCCGTGAATTGGCACAAGAGCCAATAAATACCTTATCAATCTTGATACTTTGGACTGGCATATTAGCGGTAAGCCCCATATACAAAAGCGCCCCCTCCAGCCATGAACGACGCGTGGGGTCAGTTTCGTTAGCAGGGTCTGGTACATTTCCGGAAATTTTTACGACGAGTTCAGGGGATGTACCCCAACTAACATAAGGTTCAATCACTGCTGCATCAATCGTAATCTCTCGACTAAAGACGGCATTTTCATCACTATGCAAGTCTTGCCAATATTCAACAGCATCATCCCATGCCTTGCCAGTGGGTGCATAAAGACGCCCCTTGACATAATCAATGGTGACAGAGTCTACGGCAACCATTCCTGCACGAGCACCTGCCTCAATTGCCATATTACATAATGTCATTCTAGACTCCATACTCATTTGCCGAACAGTCTGGCCAGCAAATTCAATAGCATGTCCAGATCCCCCTCCTGTACCAATCTGACCGATCAAATGTAATACCACATCCTTAGCACTAACTCCCTTTGAAAGCTTTCCATGAATATTCACCCGCATCGATTTCAAGGGTTTTATATCAAGGCATTGGGAGGCTAGCACCATTTCAACTTCACTTGTACCAATACCAAAAGCTAATGTTCCAAGTGCTCCATGGGTACTTGTATGAGAGTCTCCACAAACGACTGTCATACCAGGCAGAGTTGCACCTTGCTCCGGTCCTATGACATGCGCAATTCCTTGTAAGCGATGTTTAAACGGATAGTAATGTAATGCTCCAAAATCATTCACATTGTTATCTAGAGTTTGCAATTGTAGTTTTGAGATAGGATCATTAATACCAAGATTCCAATTACGTGTAGGGGTATTATGATCAGCTGTTGCAATAATAGTTTCTGGTCTCCAAGCCTTAAGCCCTCTCATACGCAGTCCTTCGTAGGCTTGTGCACTTGTGACTTCGATGACATAGTGACGATCAATATAAATTAAGGCATTGCCATTTTCTTGCTGATGAACTAAGTGACTATCCCACAACTTTTCATATAAGGTTTTAGCAATCATTTAGCGATTCCCTTCGGTACGTTTTAAGCGCGTATCTGGAAACAACCAGGGCTGGCTTACTTTAGCCCGCTCTTCATATGCTTTGATCTTGTTTGCTTGAAGTAATACTAGATCAACTTCGTCAACACCGCGCATTAAACAATCTTTACGAAATGCATCTAATTCAAAAGAATAGGTATTCCCATCTGCATCCACAACTTTTTGAGACTCTAACTCAACACTTAGCATAAACTGCGTGGTAGCAAATGTTAATTGAAATAACTTATCTACGACTTGATGAGGAAGTTTGATTGTGAGGAGACCATTTTTTAGGGCATTATTTTGAAAAATATCAGCAAAATCTGGAGCAATAATGGCCTCGATACCATACTGCTGCAAAGCCCAAACCGCATGCTCCCGCGAGGAGCCGCAACCAAAATTCCTTCGTCCCAATAAAATTTTTGCCCCTTGGTAGCGCGACTCATTCAAAATAAAGTTAGGATTAGCACGTCGGTTTGATATATCCATCCCGGGCTCGCCATGATCTAACCATCGCCACTCATCAAATAAATGTGGCCCAAAGCCAGTTCGTGAAATTGACTTTAAAAACTGCTTAGGAATAATTGCATCGGTATCAACATTATCCCGGTCTATAGGCAGCACGAGGCCGTGAATACGTGTAATTGGATTCATGGTTTAGCAGACTTTTTCTGAACTAGAGTCAATTGAGTACCTTGGTTAAATTACTTCTTCATATCTTATCATTGCATTACTATATGCCCATTAGGGTCAAAAACGTAAATCCTCAATTAAATATGAGGCGTCTGGGGAGGCTTATTCTTCATCAAGAGCCAAACGGAAATAATGACGAGTACGAGTCCGCATATCTGAAAAAGACTGATGTTTTCTTGTAAAAAATACCATCCCATAAAAAGAGTTGATACTGGCCCTAAAATACCCGACTGTGCTGTCAAGGAAGAGCCCATTCGCTTTACTGAAATCATAATCATAAAGATTGGCATGACAGTACAAAATAGTGCGTTGATCATACTCAATATATAAACTTCTGATGGCTGATCAAATAATTCATTTGGTGAAATCAATGTGATTTGAATAATGCCAAACAGCGTGGAAAAACTACTAGCGTATGTTACTAATCGAATACTTCCTATACGCTTGACCATCTCCCCTGAAAAAATTAAATAATTGGCATATAAACAGGCGCTCGCAAAAACTAAGCCGACTCCCAACCAGCCGTTATTACCTTTGGTGCCAAGGTCCTCGATAAAAGCTAAGACGACCCCAAGGTAACCAATCACAATCGAAATCCATTGAAGTCTGGAAATAGGCTTGTGAAGAAAAAAATATGAAATCAAAACAACAATCGCTGGTGTTAAGTAGAGAACGATTCTTTCAAGACCTGCAGAAATATAAGATAGGCCAAGAAAGTCAAGGTAGCTGGATAAAAAATATCCGCTAAATCCTAGCCACATTAATTTGATTAAATCCTTAATCGATATTTTTGTATGCTGTTCATAATTTCTTGAGAAATAATAAACGATCCAAAATAACGGAAATGCCAAGATCATTCTCAAAGCTAATAAAACCTCTGAAGATACTCCATAGCGATAACTGAGTTTTACTAATATTGCTTTACCAGAAAATAAAATAGATCCAATAATGGCAATTGCCATTGTAAATAAATATGCTCGTCTGTCGTCAGTCACAAAATGAATGGTTTCGTTGTTATATAGGTCATTACTGCTGATAAATTAACGCTTTTAATGAAAATTGAATCTTCAAATTACCCTCCCCATTTTAGATACCTGCTCAACAAGCCTATAATGAGGAAAGACAAAAAACCTTAAAAGCCTATTCATACTACGCTAAATATTTATAGGGCTCCATTTACTGAAGTTTGTTTTAAAAATAACTCAATCGAAAAAATACACTTCATGAAATCATCCATTTCCCTCACTGCATTTTTTATGCTAATACTCATCGCGGCAGTCATGGGAGCAAATCATGTTGCCGCTCGCTTTGCTTTCAATGACTCTGTCGATGTTGTGACAGCCGTATTTTTTAGAAGTATCGTTACCGCAGTCATCATTTTTATGCTTTTATTAAGACGTGGCATCTCAATGAAAGTTTCCAAAGAATATCATGTCATATTTCTTATCATTGGGACATTAATAGCGATACAAAGCTATTGTATTTACTCATCGGTTTCTCTCATTCCAGTAGTTTTAGCCTTGCTTGCTTTTAATACCCATCCTTTATGGACAGCCTTCTGGTCGCGTATTTTGTATCAGCGGAAACCTGAGCCTCTCGTTCTCAAATCTATGCCAATCATTCTTTTTGGGTTAGCCTTAGCACTTGATGTCTTTGGAACAGCATCAGGTCTTGGAGCTGCCGCTCAGTGGCAATCGATTGGTAAAGGGGTATTTTATGCACTAATGGCCGCAGCCGCATTTGGTTTGGCATTAGTACTAACAGAACATAAAACTATCAAAATTAACGCTTTAGTCAGAACAGCATATACCCTTGCAATTGTGACGGCACTCGCAACTCTTCTTGGCGTTTCTCAAGGCGGTTTATCCCTCCCCCATTCGACCAATGGTTGGCTTGGACTTGTCGGGCTTACTGTTCTTTACGGTACTGGATTTACCATGATGTTCAGTCTATTGCCACGCCTTGGAGTGGTGGGTAATTCTGCAATTATGAATACTGAACCTATATTTGCACTTATTTTTGCTTGGATACTATTGGGTCAAACAATATCTATCATACAAATTGTTGGCGCATTGATTGTTGTTGGTACGGTTATCGTCATTGGCCTGCGAAAAAAATAATCTCAATAATAATGAGGTTTTTATAGACAAATCTAGCAATCTCTAGGGATTAGTTTCAGAAACCGTTTTCATGAATTTCAACAAATCGTCATCATGATCAGGCATACCATCTAATACCTTCGCCATTTCTTTAAAGTACATAGCGATTTGCTCTGCACCATGAAATCGAAGTTTCCAATTCGGATAACTTCTTTCTTCTATAGGTGCCAATTCTAGGCGCCTAAGAATATGATGCCTTCTATCACTTTGAATTCGCTCCCATACGTTTAATATCTCGTATTTATCACCTTCTAATAACTGACAAAAATGGCCATTTTCATAAAACAAAACCCCCGTCAGATCGTGAGTTTCATTCCACCTGACTGAACTATCTAAAATTTGGGTTAAAGAAAGCATCCCCATTAATTGGGTTGCTTTACTGACATAGATTAGCTGTGTGAGATTCATGTTGAAAGAAATATACATACATTCTTCTCTTATTTCATAATAAAAATATTATGGAAAACCCCTAAATAATTAAATAACCCTAAATAAAAATTCTATCGTTGAACTTGCTCTTTTCCAGGGCTTCTAATAGAGGCTAATTACAGTTGTTTTATGGTTTCACTCTTTACGTAATTTTTCCATTTACCCCATCTTTTCATTTAAAATAAAATTTTGTAGAGGAGACAATATGAATCAAAAAAGCGCAGTTGAAGCTCGGGATAAAGCAAAAAACATCTACCGTAATGGCATTGTTGTTTTTGTTGTTATTTTCACTACCATCTCTCTTTGTTTATGGTTTCTATCTGCAATTAACTTTTAATCGCTGTAGAAGAATCCATTTAAGAGGATTATGTGAGTTTTAATGATGCCCCTTATCGCACGTTATGTACTGACTGTGGTATTTCTCGAACAAGTAATCCAAAACGCTGTGGGGATGCTTGTCAATTTATAAAACCAAACTATCCACATCTTGAGACCCAAGTTCATGGCAGATCTAGAAGTCCGGATCGCCCCGATGAATTGCATTTTGGACCTTTTATCCAAATGCATCGTGCAAGTTTAAAAATTCCAAGTACTGGAGCGCAATGGACTGGAATTACCACACGGATTGGTGAGCGCCTTTTAGAAACAAAAGCAGTTGATGCAATTCTTACGATGACACAAGACCCGAACGACTCTTGGAGGCCATTTCCTATCCTGATTGATCGCGCTAGCGATATGGCTAAATGTCGTGGAATGCGAATGGGTTATGCGCCACTTCTTTCCTTATTAGAGCCTGCGATAGCCAAGGGCTATAAAAAAATTGGTGTCATTGGCATACCTTGTCAGGTATATGCACTTCGAGCTTTGGAGAAAGAATTGGGCTTAGAAAAACTCTATGTGATTGGCACTCCATGCTCAGACAATACAACTACTGAAAACTTCCATCACTTCCTATCGCTTATTAGCACGGAGCCTGAAGAAATTAATTATCTTGAATTCAGAGCTGACTATCATGTGGAAGTTCGCTTTAAAAACGGCAAGAAAAAAGAAATTCCTTTTTTACAATTACCTCTTTCAACTCTACCCAATGATTTCTTCCCGCTTACTTGCAAAACCTGCGTTGATTACACGAATGTTTTATCCGACATTACAGTCGGCTATATGGGTGGTGAGGGAGAACAATGGCTCATCGTTCGCAATCAA
>CANFUO010000016.1 GCA_947450225.1 Burkholderiaceae bacterium
AGCTTTTTGTTCATTTTCTTTTAAACAATCAACGTTATCAATTAAATAAACCCGATGCACTAGCATATTGCCGTAATCAAGGTAGCTCCAAAGCGGACTTCCGGACTCTAAGAAGCAAGTACTAATTTCATTTTCTTGAGCAAGGCGAGCTAGAGCTTGGAGTAAATGTGTTTTTCCACAGCCTTGAGGCCCCCAAAAATACAGTATTTCTAACTCAGGATTTGGGTTTGATGGATTTTCCCAATACAGAACCAGGGATTTAAGAACTTGAATAATGTTTAAACCACTTTTATCCTTTTTAGACAAAACAAAATTGTCTAAGCTCGGTAGAGGAGATACTAAAATATCAAGAGTAAATTGTTGAGGTTTTTTACTGGGCATTTAAGAGGTGCTATTAAACCATTGGCTAGACAAAATTTTGCTTTTGAGGTACCTAATAGTGACTAGGCATATCGCGGACATAGGGAATGCAAGAAGAATACCAAAGAATCCAAATAATTGCCCAAATACCATCAAGGCAAACAAAACAGCGACCGGATGGAGGCCAATTCGCTCACCGACTAGGCGGGGGGTTAAAAAGAATCCTTCTAGCAGTTGACCAACCCCATACAGAGCTAAAATCGCCAATAATTCATTGCCAGACCCAAATTGCAATAAAGTCGCAAGAGCGGATAGGGTAAAGCTAATTAAAAATCCAACATAAGGAATAAATGCAACTAAACCAGTAAATAAACCCAGTGGTACAGCACTTTTTACCCCGATGAGCAACATGCCAATACTATAAAAGCCTGCTAAAACCATCATCAGCAAGATTTGGCCACGAAGGTAATGTGCCAGTAAGAAATCAACTTCCTTCATGAGTTTGAACAAAGTTTCACGGCACCGAATAGGGATAAGCGCAGCTACCATCGAAATAAAAGTATCCCACTCCAGTAATAAATAAAACAGAACAAATAATACGAGAATAGTATTTGCAAAAAATCCGAGTACAGAGCCTGAAGATTTAATAATCGTGGCCAATGATTCTGTAACAATGGTGTTGGCGTTATCTGAAATTTGTGATGTGATTTGCGCTTGCACATGTTCCCGGATGACTATCCAGTCGAGAGAAATATTAAATGTTGCAAGTTTTGGGTCGAGCCACGCCTGAAGGCTTTTTAACCAAATTGGGAATTGAGTTTTAATCAGAGGGATTTCATGCTGCAGAAGATTAAGTAGCAGCAATAAAATAACGACACTTGCTAGAACACCGACCAAAAGTGATAACAATGCTGCCAGACCACGCGGAATTTTAAATTGGATCAGTCGCTTGGTGAGGGGTTCAAGAATGTAAGCGAAAATAAAGGCTGCCAAAAAAGGCATCAAAATTTCGAACAAGCTTTTAAAAAAATCAGACATTACAATAACCTTGAATTAGAATCTTCTCATTCTACTGAGTCCATAGGAATAATATGTCAAATTCGACAAGTAATGATTTAAATTTAGCAAATAACCCCCAAACAAAGGGATTATCGTATAAAGACGCTGGCGTTGATATGGATGCTGGGGATGCATTAGTGGAAAGAATCAAGCCATTAGCCAAAAAAACAATGCGTGAAGGTGTTTTGGCGGGTATTGGTGGTTTTGGAGCACTTTTTGAAGTTCCTAAGCGTTATCAGGAGCCTGTGTTGGTTTCCGGCACTGATGGGGTTGGCACCAAGTTGAAATTGGCATTTGAGTGGCAAATACATGACACCGTTGGCCAGGATTTAGTTGCAATGAGTGTGAATGACATCTTGGTTCAAGGTGCTGAGTCCTTGTTTTTTCTCGATTATTTTGCTTGTGGACACTTAACCGTTGATATTGCTGCAACTGTAGTGGGTGGCATTGCCAAAGGTTGTGAAATCGCTGGATGCGCTTTGATTGGTGGTGAAACCGCTGAAATGCCTGGAATGTACCCAGAAGGTGAGTACGATTTAGCTGGTTTTGCTGTTGGCGTTGTTGAAAAATCGAAAATTATTACGGGTAAAACGATCACTCCTGGCGATGTTGTGCTTGGACTTGCCTCAAGTGGAGCGCATTCAAACGGTTACTCATTAATTCGTAAAATCATCGACGTGAGTGGTGCAAAAGCGTCGATGGACATGGGGGGAAGACCACTGCAAGATGTGGTGATGGAACCAACAAAGATTTATGTAAAACCTATTTTGGAATTACTCACTAAGATAAACATTAAAGGGATGGCGCATATCACTGGCGGTGGTTTAGTCGAAAACATCCCCCGCGTTCTACCCGATCACGTGCAAGCCGTATTGCACCGTGATAGCTGGAAAATGCCACAACTCTTTCAATGGTTGGCACACGAAGGCAAGGTCGATGCCCAAGAGATGTACCGCGTATTTAATTGCGGAATCGGCCTAGTGATTGTTGTCTCAGCAGAAGATGTTGATCACGCGTTAGAGTTTTTGCATCAACAACAGATTCAAACTTACCAATTAGGTGAAATTGTCGAACGCCCAACAGGCGCTCACCAGACGATTGTCATTTAAATTGCTGGAGATGATCGAGACAAATGGGGATTGCCTTTGCAATAAAGTCGCGGTCGCTAGGGTCAATCACAACCCGGCTTGGCATAGCTCTTAGCCAGGTTAATTGCCTTTTACCTAATTGGCGACTGGCCGCTAGTCCCGCTTGAATAAATTCATCATAGTTAAGATTGTCTTCCAAGTAGGTAATTGCTTGACGATAGCCAACGGCGCGCATGGCCGGCAATTCAGCATGAATAAGCGGGTTTTTGAGTAGAGTTTTTACTTCATCGATAAAACCCTGATTGAGCATATTCATGAATCGCTCTTCAATACGACGATGGAGCCATTGACGGTCTTGGGGCTCTAAAGAAATTAAGAGATGATTGAATGAAGAGTCATCCCTAGAGGCACCATAGGGTTGGGCATTTAAATACGAGGACATTGAGTTGCCTGTCAAGGCATGCACTTCTAGCGCCCTGGAGATTCTTTGGGTATCTCCTGGAGGCAGCCTCGAAGCAGTTTGAGGGTCTACAGCTTGTAATTTGGCATACATCAAGTCCCAGCCTTGCAAAGAGGCCTCATGCGCAATCTGTGCTCTGACCTCTGGTGTTGATGCGGGCAAGTCGGTCAAGCCTTGCATCAAGGATCGCCAATACAGCATTGTGCCACCAACAATGATGGGAATATTGCCACGACTTCTTATTTCCGAGGCCCACTCACGAACGTCTTTTGCAAATTGAGCTGCAGAATAAGTTTCATAGGCATATCGAATATTAATGCCGTGATGCGGCACCGTGAGGAGTTCTTGGGGATTGGGTTTGGCAGTACCAATGTCCATCCCGGCATAAACCAATGCTGAATCCATGCTGATAATTTCTATATTGATGCCGACGACTTGAGCTGCTTTTGCAAGCGCCATCGATAAAGTGCTTTTGCCACTTGCGGTGGGACCCACAATCGCAAGAATATTTTCTAAAGGGGACTTAGAAAACACCATAAAAAATTAACGACCTCTTAAGAAAAATTTATCTAAATCTTGAACGCTTAATTGGATCCATGTAGGACGACCATGATTACATTGATCTGCACGATCAGTAGATTCCATTTGTCTTAATAAGGCATTCATTTCAGGAAGGGTTAAGATTCGATGAGCACGCACCGCTGCATGACAAGCTTTTGAGGCAAGGCGTTCATGTTTGGCAGAATCAACGACCCCACTCGAACCAACGTCCTCCAAGTCATGAATCAATGAACGCACCAACAATCCAGGGTCCGCTTTGTTCAGTAGGGCTGGTATGGAGCGGATACAAATTTCCTCTGGACCCATCATGGAGATATCGAAGCCTAAATCTTTTAATAAAGATTGATTGTCACTTAATAAAGAAATCTCAAGATGACTCACATTCAGTACAACTGGAACTAAAAGCGTTTGAATAGCAATTTGATGATCTAAATCCGCTTTTAGCTTTTCATATAAAACCCTCTCATGAGCGGCATGCATATCGACTAAGACTAGGCCAAATTGATTTTGAGCCAAAATATAAATCCCGGCAATTTGTGCAATGGCATGTCCCAAAGGATACGTATCCATTTCCTGAGGCTGCGATGTTGATAAAGGCTCATGCAGTGAATGGTTATTGATGCCACCCAGTAACTGCTGCATCGATTCTTTGATTGAGTTATCCGGTTTTGGAAAATGAATCGCTTGTTGAAAAACGCGAGGCCCAAAGCTGCTCTGGGGAGCCGCTACAGAGTTTGAGGATGTAAAAGACTGAGGGCTTGGTACAAATTCTGATGGTGCGGTATGGGTCGGTTGAGACTGGCCAGCACCATGAGATAAGCGCTCCTTGATTGAGTGATAGACAAATTGGTGAACTGCACGACCATCTCTAAATCGAACTTCAATTTTGGATGGATGAACATTGACATCAACCAAGTCGGGTTGAATAGCTAAATTCAACAGTAAGATAGGCTGCCGATCTCCATGGAGCACATCTTGATAGGCGCTTCGAATAGCATGATTAATCACTTTATCTTTAACGAAACGATGATTAACAAAAATATATTGCTGATCAGCTCTAGCGCGACTGGCTGTTGGGGCGCCAATAAAACCCTCTAATTGAATCAACTCAGACCCAACATTTAGCCCAAGCTTGGCTGCATGGAACTCAATACCTAGAATGTCATCAGCACGTTGCTCAAGACTTCCCGCAGACCATCGATACAGAGGTTTGCCATTGTGCCAGACAGAAAAGCCCACTTGCGGATTTGCTAAAGCACAACGGCGAATCGCTTCCAAGCAATGACTGAATTCAGTGGCGGATGATTTTAAAAATTTCCGTCTTGCTGGGGTATTAAAAAATAAATCTTGTACCTCTATGCGCGTACCAACATCACCAGCAGAGGGTTTAATCTCAAAAGAAGAGTTATCAATGACAAAAGCATGGGCATCATTTACGGTTCTCGTACTCAGTGACACTTTTGCCACAGAGGCGATAGAAGCGAGTGCTTCCCCTCTAAAGCCCATAGTCATGACGGACTCTAAATCTTCTAAACTAAAAATCTTACTCGTTGCATGACGGGTTAATGCCAACTGAAGTTCTGCAGATGGAATCCCTTGACCATCATCAGCTATGACAATACGAACTGTGCCACCCTCTTCTAAGCGAATATCAATAGTTTGAGCTAAGGCATCAATAGAGTTCTCAAGCAATTCTTTTACAACAGCGCTTGGACGCTCAATCACCTCTCCCGCAGCTATTTGGCTAATGAGTTGATCGGGCAAAGTTCGAATAGGATTTCTCATAAAGTTTATTTTCTCATGAGAAGAGTAAATGCTGATCGAAACTGTTAATATGTGCGACGTGGATCAATTAATTTCTTTATTTCATTTTGTCATGCATATTGGCGACCATCTCGGTGAGTATGGAACGCTTGCGTACGCGATCTTAAGCATCATTATTTTTACTGAAACTGCCTTTGTCGTTTTTCCGTTCTTGCCAGGCGACACTTTACTCTTTGCTGCGGGCGCATTTTGTGCTACGGGTCAATTAAGCCTAGTTTTGTTAAATATCCTCATTATTAGTTCTGCAGTTTTGGGGAATACAGTTAATTTTTGGATTGGTAAATATCTTGTTGATCGCATTGACATTACTAAAGCGAAATGGATTGATCAGACTGCTTTGGAAAAAACCCATCTTTTCTTTGAAAAGCATGGTGGTAAGACCATTATTCTTGCACGCTTTGTGCCGTTGGTCCGGTCATTTGCACCATTTGTGGCTGGGGTTTCACACATGGATCATCGCAAATTTCAGACCTTCAATGTGATTGGAGCCATTTTGTGGAGTGGCATCCTAACTGTCTGTGGATACTTCTTCGGTAATTTGCCATTCATCCGCGACAACTTAAATCAAATTGTGTTGATTGGCGCTTTAGCTGCCATCGTACCTACGATTATTGCGGGACTATGGCGATTTATTCAGCCTTTGTTCAACAAAAACCCCTAATCCTCTTTTAGTAATTTCTCTAAATCTTCAAGGTGTTCCTTGATTTCTTCTGCATCTTTGGCGCTTGGACTTTTTTCTAAATAAAACATTAAGTCATGCATGGCCGGACGAATGTAATCTAACTGAGAAAAAGCAAGACCGCGATCGCGAACTTCTTCGACTTCATCAGGTAATAAAATAACTAAGCGCTCTTGAATACTCAGCAAACGCTCCCAACGATCTTGATGGCTATAGACAGCCTTTAGATTGCGTAAAAAACGCGAAAGTATTTCACGAGGACTTGAACTCCTTAAAAATAGGCTAAGCGGCAAGGTCAGTTCACCACGATAACCCTGAGCATCCAAATAGGGATCGAGCATCGCTTGCAATTCATTTTTTGATAAAGAGGAGCCTGTGGTTGGGTCCATTACAACCTCACCTTGAGGCAGGGAAACGCGCACAAGAAAATGATTTGGAAAGGATATACCACGCACTTGAATCCCAATTTGATTACCAAGCTCCATGAAGAGTAGGGCTAAGGAAATAGGAATACCCCGCCGGTTAATGATAAGACTATGAATATAGGAGTTTTCAGGATCATAGTAATCATTTGTATTTAAGCCGAAATGTAATTCTTGGAAAAAGAAATACTTGAGATATTGTAACTTTTGCAAATCAGTTGTCTCTGCTGTAAAGCGGACTTTAAGTTTTAGCGCAATTGCATCAATTTCATCCAATACATGTTGTACGTCAAGAGCAGGATGAGCATGTTGACCGACGGCAATAGCAGCTTCAGTAAGTGGAAAATGTGCATCGTCAGCAACCAGAGACCGAAAATAATCAAGTTGTTTGGTGGGCATAATTTAATGATGAGTATGGCGAATAAATTCTTTAAAGCGAAAACCGCAAATTTTTAGTACAACAAAATAAGACATGATAGCCACAGTACCCCAACCCAGCATGAAAAAGATTCTTTTGAGAGGTGTTTGAGCAAGACTTATCCAATCATGATGATTTGCCCCAAGGTAGAGAATGCCAGCAAATACCAATAAAGCAATGACCAGTCGCAAAAAGAACCAGCCCCATGCTTGATTTGCTGCCAGCATATGACCTTTTCTAGCAAGACCTATCCATAATAAAGCAGCATTCAGACAAGCTCCTACCCCAATAGACAGAGCAAGGCCGGCATGAGCAAAATAGGGCACAAAAATAAAGTTTAAGCATTGCGTAAAGACAAGCACAACTAAGCCAATTTTTACTGGCGTACGAATATCCTGCTTGGCATAAAAGCCTGGGGCTAAAATTTTTATCAAAATAAGACCAATTAATCCTACCCCATAAGCTTGTAATGCCAAGCGTGTCATCTCAACGTCTAGCGGGCTAAATTTGCCATAATGATACAGACTAGCAGCTAAGGGAGTACCAAAAATAAATAAGGCAACTGCCGCAGGACATGCCAAGACAAAGGTTAAGCGAATCCCCCAGCCCATTAAATGTTTTGCTTGATCAACATCACCCGAGGCATTTGCACGACTAAGACTTGGTAGCAGGACTGTACCAACAGCTACCCCTAATAATGCGGTCGGAAACTCCATCAAACGATCTGCATAAGATAACCAAGACACACTCCCAGTTTGTAGATGTGAAGCGATATTGGTATTAATAATTAAAGAAAGTTGGCTCACAGAAACCGCAAAGATAGCTGGCCCCATCAATTTTAAGATCCGCATCGCCTCAGGATTTTGAGTGGCAGCGCGGATATTTTTGAGACCTAAGCCAATTTGGGGCATCATGCCGATGCGAAGGAGGGCTGGAATTTGAATGGCGAGTTGTAAAATTCCACCAAGCATCACGCCGATTCCTAGACCATAAATGGGGGTTGAAAAATAAGGTGCAATGAGGAGTGATCCCGCAATCATGCCAAGATTTAACAATACGGGTGTAAAAGCTGGGATTAAAAACTTTTTATGGGTATTTAAAATGCCTGCAGCTAAAGAAACCAAGGAAATAAAGCCAATGTAGGGAAACATCAGGCGAGTTAAGACCACGCTGATTGAATAGGTATCTGAGCTTTTAAAGCCAGAGGCAATCATGAGAACTAAATAAGGCGCAAAAACCACACCAATAATCACTGTAATCAATAAACTCCAAAAAAGCAGGGTAGCGACCACATTAATGAGGTCTTTTGTGGCTTTTTCACCGTTTTTGGTGTGAACCTCCCCCAAAATAGGCACAAAAGCTTGCGAAAATGCCCCTTCGGCAAAAAGTCGCCGCAGTAAATTAGGGATTCTGAAGGCCACATTGAAGGCATCGGTCATTTCTGACGCCCCAAAAGCACGCGCGATGAGCGTTTCTCTCACTAGTCCTAAGACGCGTGAGAGCATGGTCATACTGCTTACTTTAGCGGCCGCCGATAAAAGATTCACGTACTTAGTTTCGCTTATTTAAAGGGGGTAGTCAAAATATCTTTGTTCAGTTATAATAATGGATTACGAATTTAAAACGCTTGAATCTAGGTGTTTTGAAATTTAACCTAAATAATTATGATGAATAGCATACTAGTGCATTCATTCTTGAATAGAAATAGAGTAAACATATGGCAAATACCGCACAAGCTCGCAAACGCGCTCGTCAAGCTGTGAAGCAGAACGCTCACAATTCTAGCTTACGCTCACGTTTAAGAACTGCGATTAAATCAGTTCGTAAGGCCGTAACTGCAGGCGACAAAGAGGCGGCAGCAAAAGTATTTTTGGCTGCGCAGTCGACGATTGATCAAATTGCAGACAAAAAAATCATTCATAAGAACACAGCATCACGTCAAAAGTCACGTTTATCTGCAGCGATTAAGGGCATGACTAGCTAATTAGTATTTTTACGGCATTAAAAATCCGCCGTTGGCGGATTTTTAGTTTCTAGACTTTAAGAAGTTTTAAGATTGGGCAGTTCGCAAATCTCACTGAGAACAAGGTCATTGTCCTTGGCAAAGCCTAAAACAAAATCAAGTGCTCTTGGGTCTATATCGCGCAGTCTTTCATCGACCATGACACATTTGATGCCATTGATTGTTTCAGGACGAACGTAGGGAGAGTGAGAAAGGCGAGGATCTCCGTGGTCATTTTTGGGTCTAAATGGAGCCATAACACCACATAAGCGATCAATCCAGTCACTAGGTCTAAATACCTTACCTTGAGAAGTAAGGCCTTGAATAAGAAATTGTTTATGGCTCAATTTGTGTAAAGAAGATAATTTTGATCAGTCATGTAGAAACTATAGCTGACAAAGATTGCTGAAAATATTTATCAATAGGATGTATTGAATACAATATCAATTTAGATAACCCATAATCTCATATGACTCAATTAAAAGTTCCACTTCGTCATTATCTTCAATTTTCGGATTTGAGTACGGAAGAATACGCGTACATTTTGAATCGTTCTAAAATTTTGAAAGATAAATTTAAGGCGTATGAGACTTGGCATCCATTGCATGACCGCACATTAGCGATGATTTTTGAAAAACATTCAACAAGAACGCGTTTGTCATTTGAAGCAGGAATGTTTCAGTTAGGTGGACATGCTGTGTATTTAAATACACGGGATACGCAGTTGGGTCGAGGTGAGCCAGTAGAGGATGCTGCACAGGTCATCTCTAGAATGACCGACATTATTATGATTAGAACGTTTGGACAAGAAATTTTAGATCGATTTGCAGCTAATTCTAGAGTGCCTGTCATTAATGGTTTAACAAATGAATTTCATCCATGTCAAGTTTTGGCAGATATATTCACGTTTCACGAATTAAGAGGCTCAATTACAGGTAAGACTGTCACTTGGGTAGGTGATGCCAATAATATGGCTTACACGTGGTTACAAGCTGCACATATACTTAATTTCCAATTTCATTTTTCTGGACCAGTAGCCTATCCTTTAGATATGAGTCGAGTAAGTCCAGATCAGCAAAAGCATCTACAACTGTTTTTAGACCCACGGGAGGCATGTAGAGGGGCTCATCTCGTCACAACTGATGTATGGACTAGTATGGGCTATGAAAAAGAGAATCAAGAGCGTCTTGCGGCATTTAAGGAATGGATTGTTGACGAAGATAAGATGGCAGTTGCGCAATCAGATGCAGTATTTATGCATTGTTTACCGGCGCATCGTGGAGAAGAAGTCTCAAGTGGAGTAATTGATGGACCTCAGAGTGTGGTTTGGGAAGAGGCGGAAAATCGATTGCATGTGCAAAAGGCCTTGATGGAGTTTTTGTTGTGTGGAAAATTTAATTAACTGGTAAAAAAAGATGGCAGATATAAATAAGGTTGTTTTGGCGTATTCAGGTGGACTTGATACCAGTGTAATTTTGAAATGGTTACAAGATACTTACCATTGTGAGATCGTTACTTTTACGGCGGACTTAGGCCAGGGTGAAGAACTCGAACCAGCTAGAGCAAAGGCACTCCAATTTGGGATTAAGCCTGAAAATATTTTTATAGATGATTTACGTGAAGAGTTTGTGCGCGATTTTGTGTTTCCAATGTTTAGAGCGAACACGGTATATGAAGGCGAGTATTTGCTTGGAACCTCAATTGCAAGACCATTAATTGCAAAGCGACAGATTGAGATTGCGCGAATGACTGGCGCGGACTCTGTATCTCATGGAGCGACAGGTAAAGGTAATGACCAAGTACGTTTTGAGCTTGGCTACTATGCTTTAGAGCCCGGAATTAAGGTCATTGCACCATGGCGAGAGTGGGATTTACTCTCCCGGGAAAAATTACTAGCTTATGCAGAAAAAAATGGCATACCGGTTGATATGAAGCACAAGCAAGGTGGCGCACCATACTCGATGGATGCAAATTTACTGCATATCAGTTTTGAGGGCAGGCATTTGGAGGATCCAAATGCACAGGCGGAAGAATCTATGTGGCGTTGGACGGTTTCACCTGAAAAGGCGCCAGATCAAGCAGAAGAAATTGATCTTGAATTTGCCAAGGGTGATTTGATTGCTATTGATGGTAAGCGTTTAAAGCCTCATGAATTGCTTGCCAAGTTAAATGAATTAGGTGGTAAGCATGGTATCGGTCGACTCGACCTTGTCGAAAATCGATTTGTGGGAATGAAAAGTCGTGGGTGTTATGAAACCCCAGGCGGGACGATACTTTTAAAAGCGCATCGCGGTATTGAAAGTATTACGTTAGACCGTGAAGTTGCGCATTTAAAAGATGATCTCATGCCAAGATATGCAAGCTTAATTTATAACGGTTATTGGTGGGCTCCAGAAAGAGTGGCATTGCAGACCCTGATTGACCATACGCAAGAGATGGTCAATGGATTCGTGAAGGTAAAACTTTATAAAGGGTCGGTATCGGTATTGTCTAGAAACTCAAGCAATACGCTCTTTGATCAAAATATTGCGACGTTTGATGATGATGGTGGCGCCTATAACCAGGCAGATGCTGGTGGCTTCATTAAATTGAATGCGCTAAGGATGCGGATTGCAGAAATCGCAAGACGTAAACGAATAACTAAATAACGAAAGAATTGAAATGCAATTTGATCAAGTATCCGTTGGAAAAAAGGCAAATGTTTATTTTGACGGGAAGTGTGTTTCTCATACCGTTACATTAGCTGATGGAACACGAAAATCAGTTGGAGTGATATTACCCAGCACCTTAAGGTTTGATTTAAGCACTAAAGAAATTATGGAAGTAGTGGAAGGGCGAGCTTATGTCAGTATCAATGGCAGTCCAGAACTCACTTTTTTAGCAGGGCAGCGCTGGGAAGTGGAAGCTGGTGGGTATTTTGTGATTCGCACAGATGAGCCCTGTCATTATGTGTGTCACTTTGGCTAATTAGGGTTTGGGGAGTCCTTCAACGACTCTACCTTGACCAATTTTTCTTTTATTAAACCACTCGGCATTCATTTCAAGAGCATAGCGAATTGCTTTTAGAGGGCAGTGGTTATTCTCTGTTTGTGGCTGCATCTCTTCAATATTGACGATTTTGCCATCGTCATCAATAAAAGCTATTGATAGAGGTAATAAGGTATTGCGCATCCAAAAACAATGCCCTGCTTTTTGATCAAAAATAAACAACATGCCCTGTTGCTCAGGCATCTCTTTTCTATACATGAGACCTAACTGTTGACTAGCGGGCGTGCTTGCAACCTCTGCTTTGATGACGTTTTTGCCTATTTTTAACTCAATCGTGGGCAAAGATGCGCCAAATGAGGAAATTGGCAAAATAGAGAGAAAAAAGTAAAAAAAGAATGTATGCATTGCAGCCTAGGTGGAGGAAAACTTAAGACATTGGGTTCATAAAAAGGTCAAAAAGGGGCATAAAAAACAGCATTTAAGGCATATTTTAGAGATTGTCCATTTTATTTGTAATAATATGACATTAAATTGATTACTAGGTGTAAAAAGTTTAGAGGCAATGTTTTGAAGTTGTTATGTTGTCCTTGCTGAGCGAAAACACAAGCAGTTTAATAAATAAATTGATATTTCAACAAGGAGAGTTTTTTAAATGTACAAGCATATTCAGGTTCCCGCAGGTGAACAAATAACCGTTAATGCAGATTTTTCCATCAATGTACCTGATCATCCGATCATTCCATACATTGAAGGGGATGGAACAGGTTTTGACATTACTCCTGTCATGATTAAGGTTGTTGATGCAGCTGTAGAGAAGGCTTATGGCGGCAAAAAGAAAATTTCTTGGATGGAAGTTTTTGCTGGCGAGAAAGCCACGAAAATTTATGGCCCAGATGTTTGGCTCCCAGAAGAAACTTTAGATGCAGTCAAAAAATACGTTGTATCGATTAAAGGACCATTAACAACTCCAGTTGGCGGTGGTATTCGTTCATTGAACGTTGCACTGCGTCAAGAATTAGATCTCTATGTTTGTTTACGTCCAGTGCGATATTTCAAGGGCACGCCTTCGCCGGTGAAAGAGCCTGAAAAAACAAATATGGTTATTTTCCGTGAAAACTCAGAAGATATTTATGCAGGTATTGAATGGATGTCTGGAACTGATGGCGCCAAAAAAATCATTGATTTCTTGATAAAAGAAATGGGCGTGAAGAAGATTCGTTTCCCTGATACATCTTCGATTGGTATTAAGCCTGTATCAAAGGAAGGTACTTTCCGCTTGGTTCGCAAAGCAATTCAATATGCGATTGATAACGACAAACCATCTATGACTTTAGTGCATAAAGGCAACATCATGAAGTTCACAGAAGGTGGATTCCGTGATTGGGGTTATGAAATTGCACAAAAAGAGTTTGGCGCAGAATTAATTGATGGTGGCCCATGGTGCAAAATGAAGAATCCAAAAACAGGAAAAGAAATCATCATTAAGGACGTAATTGCTGATGCATTTTTGCAGCAAATTTTGTTACGTCCTAATGAGTACAGCGTGATTGCTACCCTTAACTTGAATGGTGATTACGTATCTGACGCACTGGCTGCTCAAGTTGGTGGTATTGGAATTGCTCCAGGCGCAAACTTATCGGACACCATTGCTATGTTTGAAGCCACACATGGCACTGCACCGAAATATGCTGGTAAAGATTATGTTAATCCAGGATCAGAGATTCTTTCTGCAGAAATGATGTTGCGTCACATGGGTTGGTTTGAAGCTGCTGATGCAATCATTAGCTCAATGGAAAAATCAATCTTGTCGAAGAAAGTTACTTATGACTTTGCACGTTTAATGGATGGCGCGACTCAAGTTTCATGCTCAGGCTTTGGTCAAGTCATGATTGATAACATGTAATCGGTAGATGTATTAAATTAAATAGGGCTCCTCTGGAGCCCTATTTTTTTGCAGTTAATTGTCGTTTAACTTGATTTTGCCAAGTAGATCTTTCCAAGTTTTTAATTCTTCATTAATTTCTTGTTGAAAAGTATCTGGTTTAACAATTACTAATTCAAAGCCCAAGTTAATCAGTTTTTCTTTCATTTCTGGCTCAGTCATGATTTTAGTAATCGCATTTTCTAAAGCATAGATAATCGATTTGGGCGTTGCTACAGGGGCAAAAAAACCACCCCAAGTTTCTACGGCGAAACCTTTGTAACCAAGTTCAATAGCCGTTGGAACATTAGGAAGAGAGCTGACCCGTTGCGCGGAAGTAACCACCAAGCCTTTAAGCTTGCCGCCTTTAATAAAATTAACTGCCGTTGGAGCAGACACGCTTGCAAGTTGAACCTGACCACCAATGGCGCTTGCAAGGGCAGGTGAAGCCCCTGGATAGGGAATATGACGGACTTTTATATTGGAATTCACAGTAAGAAGTCGTTCAGCAGCCAAATGAGGAATTGAACCAATTCCAGGTGATGAAAAAGTGATGTCTTGTTTTTTTGCTAAAGCGATTAATTCAGATAAGTTGTTTGCAGGTAAATCATTATTTGCTACCAGTATATTTGCTTGACTGAAAAATTTTCCAATAGGCGCTAAATCACGGTTAACGTCATAGCCTGAATCAGGATTCATTAATTGGTTAACTAGCATAGAGTTAGAATTAACAAAGATAGTTTGACCATCAGGCTTGGCTGAGGCAACATACTTTGTGGCGATACCAGAGCTTGCACCAGGTTTATTCTCGACGATGACTGGTTTGTTTAGCATAATGCTTAACTTTTCAGCAACTAGTCTACCTACAATATCAACACCACCGCCAGGGGGGAACCCAACCACAATCGTAATTTTGGGGATAGAAGCTAAATCAGCTTGGGCATATACCTGGCTTGAATAGATAAACAAAAAAGATAGGCAAAGAAGTACTGTTTTTCTTAAAAAAGAAAATCTAGGATTGATATTCATGGTCGGCCTACTTGTGTTTTGCTTGAGCAATTTCGGAGTCATCTGAATGCACATCCTCTTTGTCAAGCTTTGCTAACGACTCCATGCCTAAATGATAAGCAACATCACGTTCCATCCAATTTCTAAGTGGCTGGCTTAGGACAATACGCGTGTATCTTAAAAGTAAGTCATTCTTTTGGGCTAATTGTCGAGCAATTTCCCAAGCTCTAGGGAGTAAATCTTTACGAGGCATTACTTCAGAGACCAGCCCTAATTCCAATGCTTTTTTAGCAGGAATAATTTCCCCCATTAACATAAAGTAACGAGCGCGATTCAATCCAAGCAACATTGTGTAAACAATGTTGATACCATCACCGGGGACTTGACTTGCAATTTGAAAATGAGCAGTATCCTCAAAGCTAGCATCATCGGCAGCAATCACAATGTCGCACATTAACGGTATTTCAGAGTGACGCATTGCAGGACCGTTAACGATAGCGATCATCGGGACTTCAATATCGAGCATGCGCGTCATTAATCGTTTTGCATACCAATGCGTTCTGTCTAAAAGATCGGCAGTTATATTATCTTGGACTTCTTTATAAAAAGATCTCCCAGGTTCAGCTTTGGGACCACTAAAAACATCCCCTGTTCCTGTCAGAATGATGAGACGGTTCTCACGATCTGCACCAACATCAGTAAACGCTTGAACAATTTCTGGTTGACTGCTAGGTCCCCACTGAAGAGGGCCATTATTCGTGTGTAATGTCATTTGCAAAATGCCATCATGACGCTCAAATTGAATGTGCTTATATTTGTTTTTGTATGAATCTAGGGTTGTCATTTTTTGTCTCCTGAATGATTTTAATAGTGTAGAAAAATCTCACTAATTTATTTTTTGGGGCCTCACTAACAAAAAAACCCCTTAAAGGGGTTTTCGTACTACATCCTATAAAGGATTAACTCAATTAAGCACCTTGAATATTAGTAGCTTGTTTGCCTTTTGGGCCTTGAGTAATATCGAAGGTAACTTTCTGACCTTCTTTGAGGGTTTTAAAACCCGCCATTGTTATTGCGCTAAAGTGAGCAAAAAGCTCTTCTTCGCCATCATCAGGTTTGATAAACCCAAAACCTTTTGCATCATTAAACCATTTTACGACACCGGTTGCCATTCGAACTCCATTACATTTTAAAGAATCAATCTTGAAGCGTGAAAAACATATTAGCCAACACAACTACAAGCCTCGTGCACACAACTTCATGCACATAGTAAGGATTGTTTTCCTTTATGACCAATATGTCAAGCCGTAATAGGTCAAAAACCACTAGTATTTGCCCTATATTGGCACATTTTCTTATGAATTATGAATATTGTGGCAATTTTAAAGAAAATTTAATGCCGGTAAGCAAAAAAAACAGTAAATTGTTCAAATGATTAGAATCTAGGTATGAACTTGAAATTGAACATAAAACCGATTCTAGCCGTAAATCCTTCGAAACCCCTTCCCGGGGATGAGCGGGTCACGGTTTTGGATCGAGAGGTCAAGAAAGTTGAGCCTCCTCCCCTGTATAAGGTGGTTTTGTTAAATGACGACTTTACGCCGATGGAGTTCGTTGTGATGGTTATACAAGAATTTTTTCACAAAGATCAGGAAACTGCGACCAGAATTATGTTACAAGTACATATAGAAGGAAAAGGTGTATGTGGCGTATATACCCATGATGTGGCAGCAACAAAAGTAGCACAAGTATCAGATATTTCCCGAAAGTCGGGTCACCCTTTGCAATGCATGATGGAGGAAGTATGATTGCCCAAGAACTTGAAGTCAGTTTACACATGGCTTTTGTGGATGCGCGAGCGGCGCGTCATGAGTTCATTACGGTAGAACATTTATTAAGTGCGCTATTAGATAATGCTACGTCTGTAGAAGTCTTAAAGGCCTGTGCGGTCAATATTGCTGATCTGCGAGCGCAATTGAAAAATTTCATCAATGACAACACGCCAATTGTGCCAGGTACAGAAGAGGTAGATACGCAGCCTACCCTTGGTTTTCAGCGTGTGATTCAGCGCGCCATTATGCATGTTCAATCGACATCGAGTGGCAAGAAAGAAGTGACTGGAGCAAATGTCTTAGTTGCCATTTTTGGCGAAAAAGATTCCCATGCCGTGTATTACCTTCAACAGCAGGGTGTAACGCGCTTAGATGTTGTTAACTACATTAGCCACGGAATTCGTAAAGATCAGGCAGAAGTTCCAAAACCAGAATCGGCTGGATCAGAAAACGATGATTCTGGCAATGCTGGTAAAGATAGTCCGCTTGAGCAATATACTCAAAACTTAAATTTACTTGCTCGCCAAGGAAAAATTGACCCACTGATTGGACGTGAACATGAAGTGGAACGAGTGATTCAGGTCTTATGTCGTCGCCGGAAAAATAATCCATTGCTCGTTGGTGAGGCTGGTGTTGGTAAAACGGCCATTGCTGAAGGCTTGGCGTGGAGAATCACCCAAAACGAAGTGCCTGACATTCTAAAAGAGGCGGTGGTGTTCTCCTTGGACATGGGGGCATTACTTGCAGGAACTAAATACCGCGGTGACTTTGAGCAGCGTTTAAAGGCAGTACTCAAGTCTTTAAAGGACAATGTGAATGCAGTTTTGTTTATTGATGAGATTCATACCTTAATTGGAGCTGGTGCTGCGTCTGGAGGGACTCTTGATGCAAGCAACTTACTCAAACCGGCGTTATCTAGTGGGCAATTAAAATGTATTGGCGCCACTACTTATACAGAATATCGTGGCATATTTGAAAAAGATGCTGCCTTATCAAGAAGGTTCCAAAAAATTGATGTACTAGAGCCATCTGTCGATCAAACTGTACAAATATTACGCGGCCTTAAATCGCGATTTGAGGAGCATCATGGGGTCAAGTATTCGCAGAGCGCATTAAGTGCTGCTGCGGAGCTCTCATCGCGCTATATCAACGATCGTCAGTTACCAGATAAAGCAATTGACGTGATTGATGAGGCTGGTGCTGCTCAGCGTATTTTGCCAAAATCAAAACAAAAGAAAACCATTGGTCGATTAGAAATAGAAGACATTGTTTCGAAGATTGCGCGAATACCTGCTCAGTCCGTTAGTGTCGATGATCGCAGTAAGTTACAAACATTGGATCGTGATTTAAAGAGTGTGGTATTTGGTCAAGATCCCTCGATTGAGGTGTTGTCCGCGGCAATTAAAATGGCGCGAGCTGGACTTGGGAAAGTGGACAAGCCGATTGGATCTTTCTTGTTCTCTGGACCTACTGGGGTTGGTAAAACCGAAGTTGCTAAGCAGCTAGCTTTCATTATGGGAGTCGAGCTCTTACGCTTTGATATGTCTGAATACATGGAGCGGCATGCAGTCAGTCGCCTCATTGGAGCCCCTCCTGGATACGTTGGGTTTGATCAAGGTGGCTTATTGACTGAGGGGGTTAATAAAAAACCACATTGCGTTTTATTATTGGACGAAATTGAAAAAGCGCATCCTGATATCTTCAATATCTTGTTACAAGTGATGGACCACGGGACATTAACGGATAACAATGGTAGAAAAGCAGATTTTAGAAACGTCATCATCATTATGACCACGAATGCAGGTGCTGAAACCATGAATAAGGCAACGATTGGATTTACCAATCCGCGCGAGTCTGGTGATGAAATGGCGGATATTAAGAAGATGTTCACCCCAGAATTTAGAAATCGCTTAGATGCAATTGTTTCGTTTAAATCATTAGATGAATCGATTATTTTGAGAGTGGTGGATAAATTCCTGATGCAGCTTGAAGAGCAGTTGCATGAGAAAAAAGTAGATGCAACATTCTCAGCTGGATTAAGGGCGCATTTAGCCAAAAAAGGATTCGATCCATTGATGGGAGCGCGCCCTATGCAACGCTTAATTCAAGATACCGTTCGCAAGGCATTAGCAGACGAGCTGTTATTTGGTCGACTTGTCAATGGTGGTTCAGTGCTAGTGGATGTAGATGCTGAAAATCAGGTTATTTTGGAAATTCATTCTGCAACCGCAAAAGGTAAAGCTGCATCAGCAGAAACCTCAGAAGAGATTTAAGCCGCTACTGCCCCAAAGAAAAGGCCTCGAAAGAGGCCTTTTTTGTAGTCAAGAAAATCTGTTAAATATTGACTTCATGTAATTTGGATTCACGCTCTTGATCCATGAGAAGAGCATTAGCAGTTGCCTCTTCCTCAGATAAAAGACCGCCTTCCCATTTCGCGACTACGGCAGAAGCAATCGAGTTTCCAACAGCATTTGTTGCAGAGCGTCCCATATCTAGGAAGGTATCTACGCCTAAAATCATTAGTAAGCCAGCCTCAGGAATGTTGAATTGGTTAAGGGTGGCCGCAATCACCACTAAAGAAGCTCTAGGCACACCAGCCATACCTTTAGATGTCATCATCAAAATTAACAGCATAGTAATTTGCGTACCTATTGAGAGATGAATATCATAGGCTTGCGCGATAAATAGCGTCGCAAAGGTGCAGTACATCATAGAGCCATCTAAGTTAAACGAATATCCAAGGGGCATGACAAAGCTAGATATTTTTCTTTTAACCCCAAACCGGTCTAAACCTTCTAAGATTTTAGGATAAGCAGCTTCGGAACTGGCTGTTGCAAAAGAGATTAAAAAAGCTTCCTTGATATTCAGTAATAAGTTCTTGATACGAGGCCCTAAGAAAATAAAACCAGCAAGAACTAATAAGCACCAAAGGGTTATAAGTGCAATGTAAAAATCAATCATAAAGACAGCAAATTTAGCTAGAATTGCAAGGCCATTAATTGCCACAGTTGAGGCCATCGCCGCGAAGACTGCTACAGGAGCAAACTTCATGACATAGCCAGTGATTTTTAGCATGACATGAGATAGTTCATCAATGCTATGTAATAAATATTTTGCTTTTTCGCCAATCGACGCCATAGCAATACCAAAAAACATCGAGAAAACGACAATTTGAAGGATTTCATTTTTAGCCATTGCATCAGCGAAAGATTTTGGTATTAAGTGTTTTATAAAATCTTGAAGGGTGAATTCACTAGTAGCCAAATTAGCGCTTAAGTGGGCATCAGGAAGAATTAAATTAAGGCTTGCGCCCGGTTGCATGATATTGGCAAAAATTAAACCCAGCAGGAGTGAGATAAGCGATGCTGATAAGAACCAAGCGAGGGACTTAAAAAAGATTCGACCAACTGAAGAAGCATCGCCCATGTGAGCAATACCCACAACGAGAGTTGAAAACACTAGCGGGGCAATAATCATCTTAATCAGCGTTAAAAAGATATCTGACAGCATAGAAAAATAGGATGAAATTTCTTTAATCTGGTCAGGATCTGTGACAGTGTTATTGATGATGGCACCAGTCGCAATGCCAACAACCATACAAATTAAAATCACTAGTGTTTGTGGAATTTTTTTCATCATTTTGCCCTATAGAGGTAATTGTCTCTAATTTAATATACCCCTCAAATGTGACTGAATTGTTTAGGCTTTGCCTGTGCTTCCAAAGCCTCCCGCACCCCGGTCAGAGGATGCGAACTCATCGACAAGCGTCCACTCAACTTGCATGACCGGAACGATCACAAGTTGCGCCAATCTTTCCATTGGCTCAAGACGAAAGCTTGTGGCACTGCGGTTCCAAGTACTAACCATTAATTGACCTTGATAATCAGAATCAATGAGGCCTACAAGATTACCTAAAACAATCCCGTGTTTATGCCCCAATCCTGACCTGGGTAGAATCATGGCGCAATATCGTGGATCGTTAATATAAATAGAAATACCCGTTGGCACGAGGACGGTTTGTCCAGGAGAAATATCAATTGCCTCATCAAGGCAGGCCCTAAGGTCCAGGCCGGCGCTTCCTGGGGTTGCATATTGGGGTAATTGTGAGCGCATCCGCTCATCGATAATTTTGACTTGTAGTTTTTGCATGATCGTTAGGTAGGTAGACGTTTTGAAACTTCACGAATAATCTCGCGAGCAAGGACAAGTTTATCGGCTGGGCCAAGTGTTAATTCATTATTAGCATCAATTAAAGTAACTTCATTGATATCTTCCCCGAAAGTACTGGGTCCATGATTAGCGATGATGAGTGAAGTATTTTTAGAAATAAGTTTCTTTTTTCCATACTCAATTGTGTTTTCTGTTTCAGCAGCAAAACCAACGCAAAAGCTAGGTTTGTTTTTTGATGCTGATGAGAAGGCTAGCAAAATATCTGGATTTTGCACTAAATCGAAATGTGGTATATCAGTCGTACTTTGTTTCTTAATTTTTTGATCTGCCATACTCGATACACGCCAATCAGCAACGGCTGCGACACTAAAAAATACATCACTATCGTGATGTGTCAGCACAGCATCATGCATCTCTTGGGCACTCGTGACATTAGTGCGCTGGATATTACCTAAAAAAGCTAAAGGGGTATCAAGATGCACCGGACCACTAATCAGTTGGACCTGTGCGCCTGCTTCAACAGCAGCTCTGGCGATAGCAAACCCCATTTTTCCTGAACTACGATTGGTCAAACCACGGACAGGGTCGATCGCCTCATAAGTTGGGCCAGCGGTGATGAGTACTTTTTTACCCAGCAATCGTTTTGGTTGAAAAAAGGCAATCAAGGCTTCACAAATCTCGGTAGGCTCCAACATTCTGCCCATTCCCACTTCGCCACAAGCTTGATCGCCACTTGCCGGCCCTAGAATCGCAATTTTGTCTTTTAACAGACGCTCAACACTTCTTTGGGTGGCGATGTTTTCCCACATTTGTCGATTCATAGCTGGGACGATCAGCAATGGGCAGGGCGTAATGACGCCATTGGAATCATGCCCTCGAGCAAGACAGAGCGTACTGAGAAGATCATTTGCCAGGCCTAAAGAAAGCTTAGCCATAAAGTCTGCACTAGCAGGGGCAATCAAAATAGCATCGACATCTCTTGTTAATTCAATATGTGGCATCCCATTAGAAATCCGCGTATCCCATTGGCTAATGAAGACTGGTTGTCCTGAGACTGCCTGCAGAGTTGTTGGCGTTACGAATTGCGTGGCTGCATCAGTCATAGCGACTTGAACGCTAGCGCCTTCTTTGATCAGTTGACGAACTAATTCAGGCGATTTGTACGCAGCAATACCCCCTGAAATACCCAGAAGAATCTTTTTGTTATTGAGAGACATCATTGTAGAACTCTCCATTCTTGATCAACGTCGCTTGATAACTCGGATTAGCTCATCAATAATTAATAGGCTTGTACCTAAGGTAATAGCGCTATCTGCAATATTAAATGCTGGCCAGTGATACTGTAAATAATATACATCAATAAAATCAACCACTGCGCCATATGCAAAGCGATCAATTAAGTTACCAATAGCACCCCCTAAAATCAGGGCAATGGAGAAGCAGAAAATGCCTTGATTGCTATGGCGCTTCAATAACCAAAGCATTACTAAGACGGCAACTGAACCTATCCCAATAAAAAACCATTTTTGCCAACCCCCACCATCCGCTAAGAATGAAAACGCCGCTCCAGGGTTATAAACAAGTACCCAGTTTAAAAATGATGTAATCCGTCGTGAAGAGTGCTGCGCGATTTGACTCAGTGTGACAAATTTTGTTAACTGATCGAGGATGATGACCAACAAAGCAATAAACATCCACATCATGAAGTGACTAGAGTTTTTATTTGAAAAAATCGATTTTCCTTTGGCCATATCAATTGTCCTTATGATGATTACGCAAAAAGGCGTATTTCGCCACTCCCGTGTAAATTGGTATCACACCGTTGGCACAGATCTGGATGTGAGCTAAGTGATCCAACTTCAGGGGTGTAGTGCCAGCAACGTGCACACTTTAAAAAGGAAGATGCTTTTACAGAAATTTGAAGAGGTGTACCGACAGATTCCTCGATGACTGAAGTAGCTGAAGTGATGAGCACAAATTTTAGTTCGTCAGCGATACTATTTAAGACAGCAGCATCTTCGGTAGATGCATGGATGACGACTTGTGCTTGCAAAGATGATCCGACTCGACCTGCTTCCCGTTCGAGTTCAATAGCTTTTGTAACAGAGCTACGAAGCTCACGTATTTTTGCCCATTTAATGAGTAAATCATGAGCCTTAGGTGATGTTGTCAGCACTTGATATTCGGAGGTAAAGATCGTCTGTTCATTGCCTAGGTCATGTGCGAATTCTTGCCAGGCCTCTTCTGCGGTAAAGGATAAAAATGGTGCCATCCAGCGCAGCATGGCTTCCGTTATGGCATGTAAAACGGTTTGCGCACTTTTACGACCAACAGAGCTTGGGGAATTCGTATACAGACGGTCTTTTAAGATATCCAAATAAAAGCCACCAAGATCTTCGGTACAAAATGACATGATTTTAGATACAGCGGTATGGAATTCATAGCGATCATAGAGCGCAAGAATATCGGTTTGCACCTGGCCTGTGAGTGCCAACATATATTGATCTATTTCCAATAAATCGTTATTAGCGATAGCTTCATTCTTTTTATCGAAGTCGCTCACGTTAGCGAGTAAAAACCTAAGGGTATTGCGGATGCGGCGATAGGACTCTACAACTCTTTTTAAGATCTCATCAGAAATCGTCATTTCACCAGAGTAGTCGGTAGAAGCAGTCCATAAACGAATAATTTCAGCACCCATTTTGTCCGCAACTTCCTGAGGAGCGATCACATTACCTAAAGACTTGCTCATTTTTCTACCATGCCCATCGACCGTAAAGCCATGCGTCAGAAGAGCTTTATAGGGTGGCTTGCCATCAAGCATGACACCAGTTAGAAGCGAAGAGTGAAACCAGCCACGATGTTGGTCGGAACCCTCCAAATAAAGATCAGCCCAGCGATCATCCGAGGTTTGTAATTCCTGTTGATGTGAGCCACGAATTACATGCCAATGGGTCGTTCCTGAATCAAACCAAACATCGAGTGTATCTTTATTCTTTTCGTAGTCATCCGCATCATTACCTAGGAAGGCTTGGATATCGAGGGTTTGCCAAGCCTCAATGCCTTTTAACTCAATCAGTTGGGCAATTTTTTCCATATGATCAAGGGTATTCGGATGTAACTCACCCGTTTGTCGGTGCACAAAAAATGCCATGGGAACGCCCCATTGCCTTTGCCTTGAAAGTGTCCAGTCAGGCCTGTTAGCAATCATGCCGTGTAGACGCTGCTTACCCCATGCCGGATAAAAATAAGTGTCTTCTATGCCCTCTAGCGCCATTTCACGAACACTTTTATCGCCGCCTGCAGGTTTAAAGTCCATGCGGGCAAACCATTGAGAAGTTGCACGATAAATAATCGGCGTTTTATGGCGCCAACAGTGCATATAGGAATGCGTAAATTCAATCGCTTTTAAAAGTGAGCCAGCTTGATCAAGTGCTTTAACAATGAGAGGATTTGCTTTCCATATAAATTGACCACCAAACAACGGCAGTGAGCTGGCATACACGCCGTTACTCATCACCGGACTAATAATGTCGGCATCTTGCATGCCGTGCGCTTTACAGGACCTATAGTCCTCTTCACCATACGCCGGAGCGCTGTGGACAATACCGGTACCACTTTCTAAGGTGACGTATTGGGCACAATACACGGGGGCTAAACGTTGGTAACCCGGATCCAGAGAAGCTAAGGGGTGTATAAAGGAGAAATTCTCAAGCGCTTGCCCCAAACAAGTTCCTAATACAGTACCCTCAAGACCATAAGACGTCAGGCAGGCTTCGACCCTTTCTCTAGCTAGGATCAGCAATTGCGAGCCGACATCGACCAAAGCATACTCAAATTCAGGGTGAACATTTAAAGCCTGATTCGAGGGAATCGTCCAAGGGGTTGTAGTCCAGATAACAATACGAATGTCTTTAGCGGGCAAAGTTGGCAAGCTAAAAATTTGCGATAAGGCATCCCTCTGATCATTTGGGATTAAAAACCCCACATCAACGGCAGGATCTTTTTTATCTTGATATTCAACTTCAGCCTCTGCAAGAGCGGAACCACAATCAAAACACCAATTAACAGGCTTAAGACCTCTGAAGACAAAACCCTTTTCCATAATTTTTGCAAGAGCACGTAATTCATTAGCCTCATTGCTAAAACTCATGGTGAGATAAGGGTTTTTCCAATCCCCAAGAACGCCTAATCGTTCAAAGTCCTTCTTTTGCTGCTCGATTTGTTCGGTTGCGTAAGCACGTGCTTTTGCTTGGACTTCTTCCGTTGTTAGATTTTTGCCGTATTTTTTTTCAATTTGAATCTCAATGGGCATACCATGACAATCCCAGCCCGGAACATAGACAGCATCAAAGCCCATCAATGTTTTACTTTTAACAATCATGTCTTTCAGAATTTTATTAACAGCATGGCCAATATGAATGTTTCCATTTGCGTAAGGGGGGCCATCATGCAAAATAAATTTCTTCTTTCCTAGGCGCGCAGACCGTATGACCCCATAGATATTTTTTTCTTGCCACTGCTTTACCCAAATGGGCTCCCGCTTAGGCAAATCGCCACGCATCGGAAATGTTGTATCTAGTAAATTGACAGGGTATTGGTTATCAGACATATTAATTTTTGAAATAATTCCTTGCTGCATTAGCATCTGCCTCAATTGCTGATTGCAAAGAGGGTAAATCAGAGTATTTTGCCTCATCTCGGAGTTTTTTCAAAAATTCCACTTGAATAATACGCCCATAGACATCTTGATTGAAATCAAAAAGGTGCGTTTCGAGTAAAACACGACCTGCATTTTCTACGCTAGGACGATACCCCAGACTAGCCACCCCCTGAATTGGTTCATGATGAAGGCCGTGCACCTGAACTACAAAAATACCTGTCATGGCAGGACGTCTTTGTTGAAATTGATTCGACAGAGCGACATTTAGCGTAGGAAAACCCAAAGTTCTACCAAGTTTTTTTCCGTGAATCACATGCCCGGAAATCTTGTATGGACGACCCAACAATTGTTCAGCAAGATCGAGATTGCCACTTTGAATCGCTTGTCTGACGGCAGTACTAGAAATTCGCTTCTCAGAAGAGTCATTTACTGTAGGGAGGGCATGTACAGTAAAGCCATGTTCAAGTCCTGCTAATTTTAAGGAATGGATATCACCAGCCCTTTTGGAGCCGTAATGAAAGTCATCACCAATTACAATATGCTTAGTTTGGAGCCCATTAACAATAATGTCATTCACAAACTCAGATGGTGTTTTTTTTGCAAAATCGGCATTAAAGTGTTCAACAACTACTAGATCGACCCCCGTTTTTTTAAGGGCATCTAATTTATCCCTTAAGCCTAAAATACGTGCTGGCGCATTTTGTGGAGAAAAAAACTCTTTGGGATGAGGCTCAAAAGTAAGCAAACAGGTTTGTAATTGATGCAGCTTGGCATGGGCATGTAATTCTGCAAGCAACGCCTGATGCCCCAAGTGCACACCATCAAAATTTCCAATGGTTAGGGCGCACGGGGTACGAATAAAAGAGGGGGGTATTCCGCGGATAACTTTCACAACAATTAATCAATTATATTAGGGGTGATGAAAAAAATTGTAATTTTGATATCTGGACGAGGTTCAAATCTCGAAGCAATCCTCCAAGCCAATATTTTAAAGGCTGGGCAGGCTCAGGTCGTGCAAGTCATTTGTAACCGTCCAGAAGCATTAGGTATCGATATTGCAAAAAAATACCAAATTCCAGTCACAATTATTGATCATACGAGTTTTTCAGCCAGGAATTTATATGATGAAGCCCTTTTGGAAAAAACGCTTAGTTTTGCTCCTGATTTAGTCGTTTTGGCGGGTTATATGAGGATTTTGTCTGGCCCGTTTGTGAGCCAGTTTTTTGGTAAATTAATCAATATTCATCCGTCCTTACTACCCAGTTTCCCTGGTTTAAATACCCATGCAGCGGCGCTGAAGACTGGCGTAAAGTGGCACGGCGCCACGGTTCATTTTGTAACGAAAGATTTAGACGTTGGCCCCATTATTATTCAGGGCATTGTGCCGGTTTTGCCAAATGACACAGAATCCAGTCTTGCCGCTAGAGTTTTTGAGGTTGAGCATCAAATATACCCGCAAGCGATTGAATGGTATATCCGAGAACAATTAGTACTAGAACTGGGAAATGTTAGAGTAGACCCTGCGCGACAGCAATTTTTCATGTTGCCACCTACCCCTTAAGGAATTATTTCATTCCAATGATGAATAAAAAACCCGCCTCACCTAAACGCGCTTTGACAACTCGTCCAAGCGTAACTAAAAAAAACACACCCTATAACCCTGCCATCGCAAAAGCTAAGGCTTTACCTGTTCATCTAGAACATTTAATGCGGGCATTATCTGAAGTGCTGAAGTTTGACAGTCCGGCTGACATGGTGGTGAGTAAGTACTTTAAAGAGAATAGTCAGCTTGGTAATCGAGATCGCGCTTTGCTTGCTGAGGCTACTTTTGCAGTCTTACGCCACAAATTAGAGGTATTACAGTATGCGCAGACAGGTCAAGGAGCGCTGTATCGAAGAATTGCACTTTTAGGTTTAATGCTTGCTTTATCAGAGGGAGGGCTTGGAACGAGCCCACGATTAGAAAGTGCTTTGGCTGATTTAGCATTTGTGGCTCACCCTGGAGAGGTGGAGTGGTTACAGCGATTTGTTAGTTATCCTCGGGAAAGTTTGATACCCCAGGTTCGATTAAATTTACCCGATTGGCTTTGGGAAGAATTAGAAAAACAAATGACACCTCAGGCGCGCGAAGAATTAGCCACGGCATTATTAAAACCAGCGTCTTTAGACTGTAGGGTTAATACGATTAAAGAAAAACGAGAGACCTTAATTGAAGAGTTAAATACTCTGGGGGGTAGATATCAAGCCGTACCTACACCCTATTCCGAACTAGGTTTTCGTTTGTTAGGAAAACCGGCCTTACAAAATTTACAAAGTTTTAAAGATGGAAAATTTGAAGTGCAGGACGAGGGTAGTCAATTGCTGAGTATGTTACTTGCTCCCAAGCGAGGTGAGATGGTTGTCGATTTTTGCGCTGGTGCTGGGGGAAAAACATTGGCGATGGGTGCTTTAATGAAATCAATGGGGCGTTTATATGCTTTTGATATTTCTGCAAGACGACTAGCGCGCTTAAAGCCTAGAGTAGCTAAAAGTGGTTTATCGAATATTCATCCAGTGTGGATTGATAGCGAAAACGACTCCAAAGTAAAAAGATTAGCTGGCAAAATTGATCGTGTATTGGTCGACGCCCCATGTAGTGGACTAGGTACTTTACGACGAAACCCAGATTTAAAGTGGCGGCAAAGTCCGCAGTCCATTATTGAGCTGCAAGCTAAGCAGTACTCTATCTTGTGTGCAGCAGCAAAATTATTAAAGCCGGGTGGTCGATTGGTGTATGCAACGTGCAGTATTTTGGAACAAGAAAACCAAGTGATTGTTCTCGAGTTCTTAAAGCAGCACCCACATTTCGAATTGCTTGACCCAAAAGAAGTGCTCGGCGGTGCCTTCCCTAAAATTGGTGAGTTACCCGTAGGAGCAAGTCTAGACTCATCCTGGTGGCAACTGTTGCCCAATCTGCATGAAACGGATGGTTTTTTTGCCGCTATTTTAGAGAAAAAAACAGCTGTAACTGTTGCTAGTCAACCCCAGGAGCAAGCAGATACTATTGAAGAAGAGTAAAATAAAACTTTTGGATACGTGAATGACATTAATGTTGCAAGAAATAAATCAAGCGATCCCTACTTGGTTACTTGATTGGGTTTCCGGGGGGATTTTACAGTGGTCCGGATGGGGTATGTTTTTATACCTCATGATCATGACGCATATTACTATTGCAAGCGTGACGATATTTTTACATCGTCACCAAGCGCACAGAGCCCTTGACTTACATCCCTCTGTAGCACATTTTTTTCGCATGTGGTTGTGGTTAACGACGGGTATGATCACCAAGGAGTGGGCTGCTATTCATCGTAAGCATCACGCCAAATGTGAAACCATTGAAGATCCCCATAGCCCACAGGTTTTAGGTATACATACCATCATGTGGCGAGGTGCAGATTTATATAAATTAGAGGTTAATAATCAAGAAACCATGGAAAAGTATGGCCATGGCACACCAGATGATTGGTTAGAGAATCAACTCTATTCTAAATATCGCTGGCAGGGTGTTGGCTTAATGATGGTGATTAACTTAGTACTTTTTGGCGCTATTGGGGGCTTCATATGGGCCATACAGATGGTTTGGATACCCATTACAGCCGCAGGTATTATTAACGGCATTGGGCACTTCTGGGGTTATAGAAACTATGACTGTGAAGATGCTTCAAGAAATATTCTGCCAATAGGAATCATTATTGGAGGAGAGGAGTTGCACAATAATCACCACACATACGCCACTAGTGCAAAGTTATCTAGCAAGTGGTATGAAATTGATATTGGATGGGTTTATATCTCTATATTGCAATATTTGAAATTGGCACATGTAAAGAAGACAATTCCAAAAATACGTCAAGCTGGCATGCAGCCCATTAATGACGAGCTTGTAAAAACAGTGATTAAGCACCGATATGAAATCATGGCGCGTTACAGCAAGACCTTAAAAACAGCTTTTGCACAAGAAGTTGGAGTAATGAAAAATTTGGCTAAAGAATTTGCCGATAATCATTCCTGGCTATGTAAAGATGAAAGTAAGTTAAGTTTGATTCAAAAGTCGCGCTTAGAGAGTTTGATGCATGCCAATGAGCGTATGAAAAACCTGATTGAGATGCGGCGTGAACTTATTCAAATATGGGGTCGCACGTCGGCTTCTCGTGAGCAACTGATTGAGCAATTACACAATTGGTGCATTAAAGCTGAAAAAAGCAATCATCAACTATTGCAGCGTTTTAGTCATAACTTAAAAACATTCGCATAAAAAAACCGCACCTAAGGTGCGGTTTTTTATTAATTTCAGCTGAATTATTTGATTTTTGTTTCTTTATAAGAAACATGCTTACGAACTTTAGGATCAAACTTCATAATTTCCATTTTTTCAGGAGTTGTTCTTTTGTTCTTTGTCGTTGTATAGAAGTGTCCAGTACCTGCTGTGGATTCCAACTTGATTTTTTCGCGTCCGCCTTTTGCCATGATGAGATCCTTTTAAATTACGCCACGAGCACGGATATCAGCTAGAACTGAATCAATACCATTTTTATCAATGAGGCGAAGTCCAGCATTCGTAAGACGTAAGCTTACCCAGCGGTTTTCTGACTCAACCCAAAAACGACGATTTTGCAAGTTAGGCAAAAAGCGACGCTTAGTTTTATTGTTTGCATGGGAAACATTATTACCGACCATCGGCTTTTTCCCGGTGACTTGGCATACCTTAGCCATGACACACTCCTTCATATTCTGTACTAAAGACAATGATTATAGCATTTACTATTTAGACTTGCCAAGCCATATTGCAAAATTAATATTAGGAGTCCTGTTTTAAGTTCCCGCCATCTAAAAATGAGTAATAAGCATTTTGTGTAACTATGATGTGATCTAAAACGTTGATTTCTATAGAGTTTAGTATTTTTTTAAGCTTTGTGGTTAGCAATAAATCGGCGTTACTGGGATGAGCAATTCCATTAGGATGATTATGCGCAAGGATGACAGCATTACTATTTCGTTTTAAAGCCTCCTTGACTAGCTCTCGTGGATAAATAAACGTTGAGTTTGACCCGCCGCGAAACAGCACCTTGAACTCAATTAAATAACCAAGGTGATCAAGAAAAAAACAAGCGAAGACTTCATGATCTAAAGAGCCGATGCTGGATTGAAGAAACTGTCTAGTCATCGCTTGAGACTGCAGTAATGGCCGATCTTTTAATTTTTCTAAACTAGCTCTTTTAACAATCTCTTGAGCAGCTTGTATTTGCGTCCACTTGGCAAGTCCTAGACCCGGAATACTTTTAAAGTCATCAAAGGAGCTAGTGAATAGATCATGAAATCCACCAAAGTGTTGTAAAGCATCGCTTGCTAACTCGATTGCATTACGATTTTTATTGCCGGTACAAATAAAAATCGCTAGAAGTTCTGCATTACTCAGAGATTGGGCGCCAAATTGTAAAATACGTTCTCTTGGCTGCATATCGGTTGGCCAGTTGCGGATAGACAAGCGAGTTGGCGGCGCCATCGCTACAATAGGAAACATATGGAAAACACTGTAAAAATTGATTCTTTTTTGACGTTGCACTATCGCCTGAGCTTTAAGGATGGTGCTGATATTGCGAACACCTTCACTGATAAGCCGGCCACCGTTTTGATTGGTGCTGGTCAATTTGCGCCAGGTCTTGAAAATGCGCTGATGGGCATGATCAATGGTGAGCATAAAACTGTGACTCTGAGCCCTGAACAAGGATTTGGATTGCGTAATCCAGAACTTGTACAAAAAATATCTTTGGAAACACTTCAACAAAATAGCAATCCTGACGAGGATTATTCTGTTGGCGATATGGTGGAATTCGATGCCCCACATGGCGGTAAATATGCGGGTACTTTGCAAAGCATTGATGAAACTGGTGCGTGGTTCGACTTCAATCACCCTTTGGCGGGTAAAGAAATGATTTTTGAAGTAAAAATCATTTCTATACTGTAATTTTTTGAGGTACAGGACATGAGCGCAGACCAAGAACTTGAACCAGAAATTTTGCTGGCACAGCCACGCGGATTTTGTGCGGGTGTGGATCGTGCCATCACAATTGTTAATGAAGCATTGAAACAATTTGGTGCGCCGATCTACGTGCGCCATGAAATTGTTCACAACCAGTATGTTGTCGATGATTTGCGCGCAAGGGGTGCCATCTTCATCGATGATTTGGCGACAGTGCCAGCTGGTGCGACTTTGGTTTTTAGCGCTCATGGAGTCCCTCCAACTGTCAAGGCAGAGGCTGCGGAGCGAGGGTTTCGTGTTTTTGATGCGACTTGCCCATTGGTAACCAAAGTACACGTTGAAGTTATCAAAATGTATAAAGAGGGTTATTACATTGTCATGATTGGTCATAAGGGACATCCAGAGGTAGAGGGAACGATGGGTCAAGTGCAAGATCGAATTAGTTTGGTACAGACAGTTGCAGATGTGGAGGTATTAGATGTGCCCACAACGATGCCGATTGCTTATGTGACTCAAACCACCTTATCTATTGATGAAACAGAAGAAATTGTTGCAGCACTAAAAAATAAATTTCCACAAATTGCACAACCCAAAAAACAAGATATTTGCTACGCAACGCAGAACAGGCAAGATGCAGTCAAATTAATGGCACCACAAGTTCAACTTGTTATTGTCGTAGGAAGTCCTAATAGCTCGAACTCGAATCGACTGTGGGAACTTTCTGAAAAGTTGGGAGTAAAGACTTACATGGTTGATAACCCACTGCAGTTGCAAGCAGAATGGTTTATAGGTATTAAACGAGTAGGCTTAACCGCAGGGGCATCTGCTCCTGAGGCTCTTGCGCAATCCATTATTGAAAAAATTAAAGAATTTGGACCCAGAACTGTAAGACCCATGGAAGGGGTAATTGAAAACACTATATTTCAGTTGCCTAAGGGTTTAAATGCAGATACTGCGAGTAGAATAAAGTAATCAATTAAAACAATCGACTTATTTAAATCACACGAAGGAGAATGGGAATGAATCTAAAAAACAATTGCTCTTATGCAATACGATTACCAATGATACTAGGTGGATTGTGTTTAGTAAGTGCGGCATTGATTTCTTGTGGTAAGCAGGAAAAAGCTCAAACATCATCAGATGCTGTAACTGTAAAAATAGGTAATGTAGCACCACTAACGGGGCCAAATGCTCACTTAGGAAAAGATAATGAAAATGGTGCACGACTAGCCGTTGAAGAAATTAATAAACAAGGATTGGTTATTAATGGCAAGAAAGTAACTTTAGAGTTTGTTGGCGAAGATGATGCTTCTGATCCAAGACTTGGTACTCAAGTTGCACAAAAATTAGTCGATCAAAAAGTAGTAGCTGTAGTTGGGCATTTAAATTCAGGCGTTTCGATTCCAGCGTCAAAAATTTACAGTGATGCGGGAATCGCGCAAATTTCACCATCGTCGACAAACCCTACCTATACTCAGCAGGGCTTTAAAACTACATTTCGTCTGGTAGGAACCGACGCACAACAAGGGCCGGTTTTAGCCAAATATACCCTTGAAAAATTAAAAGCTAAAAACATTGTGATAGTTGATGATTCAACGCAGTACGGCAAAGGATTGGCTGATGAGTTTGAAAAAACAATCATCGCTGCAGGTGGCAAAATTGCAATTCATGAAGCAACCAATGACAAGGCGACAGACTTTAAAGCCATCTTAACTAACATTAAATCTAAAAAGCCAGATGTGATTTTGTATGGCGGAATGGATGCAACAGGAGGGCTATTTGCCAAACAAGCAAAAGAACTTGGTATTACAGTTAAGATTATTGGTGGTGATGGTATTTGTAGCCCCACTTTGGCACAACTCGCGGGCGATGCGATAGGAAATATTATTTGTTCTACCGTTGGCGTACCCAAAGAAAGCTTAAGTAATGGAGAGGCTTTCTTAAAGAATTATCAAGAGCGCTTTAAGGTTCAGGTGGAAATTTACTCACCGATGGCGTATGACGCAGTGATGGTAATTGTGGACGCTATGAAGCGCGCTAATTCTGTAGAAGCAGCTGCTATTTTAGGTGCGGTTGCAACAACGAATTATGCAGGCCTGAGTGGTCAAATTGCTTTTGATGCCAAGGGCGATTTAAAAGAAAGTGTAATTACATTGAACCACTATATAGATGGTAAAGTAGCTACGCTTGAAGTTGTGAAGATGTAAACCACATACATAACGGCAGATATATTTCTGCCGTTTTCATATGGATATTCTATTACAGCAAATTCTCAATGGTTTAGTTTTAGGTAGTATTTATGCCTTAATTGCACTTGGCTACACCATGGTCTATGGTGTACTTGGCATTATTAATTTTGCGCATGGTGAAGTATTAATGTTTGGTGCCATGATTGCTCTGACAACCAGTCAGTTACTACAGTATTTTTTTCCTCATTTGCCTGTATGGGTTTTGCTGCTCATTGTGCTTTTTGTGGCGATTGCGGCTTGTGCCAT
>CANFUO010000017.1 GCA_947450225.1 Burkholderiaceae bacterium
ATTTGCCAAACATCAACAGGTTTATAAAGCTGAACGATTTTCTGATCACGCGCCACTGATCATTGATTACGATTGTGAGCTTGCTGAATTTTCTGCTTGAGATTCTTTGGGTGATGGATTCTCATTAATCAAATTTTGCTGACCCACGAACCACACTAAAACTAATACAGGCAAACCAATGATTGCTGTTGATGTGAAGAAATGTGAGTACCCAAAGTTGTCAACAAATACACCCGAAAATCCCGCTAACCATTTGGGCACTAACAACATCATCGAACTAAATAAAGCATACTGTGTTGCACTATATGACACATTGGTTAATGAGGATAAATAAGCAATAAATGCCGCTGAGGCAATTCCGGAACTTAAATTATCTGCGGAGATAACAAAAATTAATCCCGTAAGATCATGACCCCGCGTCGCAAGCCAGGCAAAGAGTAAATTACTCGCAGCAGATAAGATGGCGCCTAACATTAAGATGCGATAAATCCCAAATCTGACGGTCAGAGCGCCCCCAATAAATGCTCCAACTAAAGTCATAATGACGCCAAAGATTTTGGATACGCTCGCGATTTCATCTTTGGTGTAACCCATATCCACATAAAATGGATTTGCCATAATACCCATCACCACATCACTGATTCGGTACACAGCAATTAAAGATAAAATCAACACGGCATGCCATTTGTATCTCTTTAAAAAGTCTATAAATGGCTCCAAAAAAGCCTGCCTTATCCAAGACCTCATTGTGTGTTTCTCTTCTTTCGGTTGATAGGGCTTCTCTTTTGAGAACAGTACCGTGATAACTCCTATCAGCATGGATGCTGCCATACATAAATACGCAATTTGCCAACCATGATGGTCATACAAATTACTAGATGTATTTTGTGCTCTTGCTGCAATCCATAAGACCCCAGCGCCTGCCCAAATCATGGCAATGCGATAACCAGTCTGATAGGCTGCGGCTAAAACTCCTTGCATTTTTGTATCCGCCGACTCGATTCGAAAAGCATCTAGTGCGATATCCTGCGTGGCAGATCCAAACGCAACTAAAATTGCAAACATTGCTACTGCTTGAACTTGTTGAGAAGGGTCTGAGAATGACATCCCCACTAAACCAATCATGACTAAAATTTGTGCCATTAATAACCAGGCTTTTCTGCGTCCTAACCAGTTGGATAAAAACGGTATGGTTAAGCGATCAACTAATGGCGCCCACAGCCATTTAAAGCCATAAATCAAACCAATCCACGATAGAAATCCAATCGTACTGCGATCAATGCCGGCTTCCCTTAACCAAAATCCCAATGTGCCTAAAACCAACAACAAAGGTAGTCCAGCCGAAAACCCCAAAAAAAACATTTTGAGTGTAATTTTTTGCGTATAAGAACGTAATATTTCTGAAAGCGATTGTTTCGTTTCTAGATCGGGGGTAGCCATTGATTAAGCGCTTTGGACCCGATAAATAGCTAAACTACCTAGCAAGTTAACACCCCAACTCAACTCTTTACCTTCATGCAGGACAACACGATCAATGATCTTGATGCCAATCTGGCTGGCTAAGGCCTCAAAATCAGCAATCGTTAATACGCGTACATTCGGGGTGTTGTACCAGTCATAAGGCAATGATTTTGATACGGGCATTCTGCCCATTAAAATATCAATGCGATGAGACCAATGCGCAAAATTAGGAAATGAAATTACGCACTCTTTACCCACCCGCACGATTTCTTTGAGGATCGATTCAGTTTCATGTATCGTTTGCAAGGTTTGGGAGAGTACTACCATGTCAAAGCTTTGATTTTCAAATAAAGCAAGGCCAGCTTCTAAATCCTGCTGAATGACATCAAGACCTTTTTCCACACAAGCTAAAACACTGAAGTCTGAAATTTCTACGCCATAGGTTTGGACATTTTTTTGCGCACGAATGTACTCTAAAAATTCACCGTCACCACAACCAAGATCTAACAATGTCGATTGTGGTTTGATCCATTTTGCAATCGCTGAAAAATCAGCGCGAATGACTGGGTGGCTCATGTCAATTCCTCTTGCATTCTCGAAAAATACGCCCGAATAATAGCGTGATATCGCGCATCATCCAATAAAAAAGCATCATGTCCATGCGGAGCATCGATTTCTGCATAAGTGACTGATCGTTTGTTGTCGAGTAAGGCCTTTACTATTTCGCGACTGCGCTCAGGCGCAAATCTCCAATCGGTCGTAAAACTCACCACTAAAGATTTTGATTGAATCACGGCTAAGGCTTTTGATAAATCACCACCCATCGTTTTGGCTGGATCAAAATAATCTAGCGCGCGCGTGATTAATAAATACGTATTAGCATCAAAGTAGTCCGCAAATTTTTCACCCTGATAGCGCAGATAACTCTCTACTTCAAACTCTGTATCAAAGCTAAATTGATAGTCTTGGGGCGCACCTTTAATACGCTTTAATTCACGTCCAAATTTTTCTGCCATATCGTCGTTAGACAAATAAGTGATATGGCCAATCATTCTGGCTACCCGTAAACCTCTTCTTGGTGTAACCTCATGCGCATAATAATTACCCTCATAAAAATCAGGGTCACTCATAATCGCATTTCTGGCGATTTCATTAAATGCAATATTTTGCGCCGATAAATTTGCTGCAGAGGCAATAATCAAGCAATGTGCAACCCGCTGCGGGTATTGAATACCCCAAGACAAGGCCTGCATCCCGCCTAAGCTCCCACCCATGACAGCCGCAAATTTCTGAATACCAAAATGATCAGCAACGCGTGCTTGCGAATCGACCCAATCCTCTACAGTCACCAGTGGAAAAGAACTGCCATAGGGCTTATTGGTCGATGGATCAATGCTCATTGGTCCAGTTGAACCAAAACAGGATCCTAAATTATTTACGCCAATGACAAAAAAATGATCCGTATCTAAGGGTTTGCCTGGTCCAATCATATTGTCCCACCACCCTGTTTGGTTTGTCGTCGGGTCTTTGCCCGCGACATGATGGGAGGCATTGAGTGCATGGCAAACTAGCACTGCATTGGTTTTAAGCGTATTTAATTTACCGTAGGTTTGTACTTCTAAAGAATAAGAACCTAGCTGAGCGCCACTTTTTAGTGCTAGAGGCTCATTAAATTGGATCGTATATGACTGAGTATTTAGACCAGTCATACGAATAGAAGAACACCCATCGACGAACTTGCATTATCAAGTGGAGATTTGGTAAAGCCGCTTCTGGCAAAACGATGCCAGCGACCAACGACATAAGACATGACAAGTCCTGATCGATGGCTAATGTCATCGGGCGACCAGGTAATATTTTGTTGGGTTTGCATAATACGGAAGGACTGCTTCATCGAAGCCTCTACCCGCTCTAAAACTTGATTAATGCGTTCTTGTAAGCGCGCATCTTCTTGAAACAATGAGTCTCCAAGAAGGACTCTTGTCATACCAGGATTTTTCTCAGAAAACGCTAACAACATCATGGCAATTTCTTGGATCTGAACGCGACCGTTTTCTTCTTTGGCAATAATTTGATTAATGAGTCCAAAGATGGTTTGCTCAATAAAGGCAATCAAACCGTCAAACATCTGCGCCTTACTTGCAAAATGGCGATAAAGGGCAGCTTCTGATACTTGAATCTTTGCCGCCAGTGCTGCGGTAGTTACACGCTCACCCTGGGGGTTTTCTAGCATTTCTGCTAAAGCTTGCAATATCTGGACGCGTCGCTCTCCCGGCTTAGGACGCTTGCGACCCTTCGCATCATCTGCTATCGGTGAAGTGTTCGTGTCCGTGTTCATTGTCTCAGTGCCGCTCATTTTTAGTGTGATCGAATCATTGTTCCAAAAGCTTGTTCTGTCAAAATCTCCAGCAGTAGCGAGTGCTCAATCCTGCCATCTATTATATGTACTGAATTTACCCCACTTCTTGCAGCATCAAGCGCTGAAGAGATTTTAGGTAACATTCCACCTGATATCGTACCATCAGCAAATAGGGAGTCAATCTCTTTTGCACTAAGATCGGTCAATAACTCCCCTTTACTGTTCATCACACCAGGAATATTGGTCATCATGACTAACTTTTCTGCATGCAAAATCTCAGCCATTTTTCCGGCAACTAAGTCTGCATTAATATTGTATGCTCTGCCATCTTCCCCAAATCCAATGGGTGAAATAACTGGTATAAATGCATCATCTTGCAAGGCTCTAACCACAGCTGGGTTAATAGAACTGATCTCACCTACAAAACCAATATCAATTTTTTTCGTTGGGTCATCTTTATCTGGCATCAATAATTTTTTTGCCTTGATTAATCCGCCATCTTTACCAGTGAGGCCTACCGCTTGACCTCCAAATTGATTGATCATCATCACAATATCTTGCTGGACCTCTCCACCAAGAACCCACTCGACGACTTCCATTGTTTCATCGTCTGTGACACGCATGCCTTGTATGAAAGTACCTGCCTTACCAATTTTTTTCAATGCATCATCAATTTGCGGTCCGCCACCATGCACTACCACCGGGTTCATGCCGACCAGCTTTAATAAAATGACGTCCCTTGCAAAGCCTTCTTTCAAGCGCTCTTCGGTCATGGCGTTGCCGCCGTATTTAATCACGATCGTTTTACCGTGATATTGACGAATGTAAGGAAGAGCTTCAGCAAGAATTTCTGCTTTGAGGGTAGGGGCGATATCGCCAAGGGTGAGGTCTTTATGTTCCATGATTTTTATAGAAATATAACTATATGATAAGTGATGATTGAGTAAATATTAATTTTTTGTAATTCCCTAAATATACTCTTCTAATTCAACATTTATATTTCTCATCCGCAATCTTAATTCTGTAAAGAACTTTAGGGCACTTTTATTCTTTGCCCAGACAATTCATGTTACATTAAAGCCATGATTTATTTACGTAATCCTCTCCCAAAAGCACTCCATGCATGGTCTGCTCTGCTTATTGTCATTTTATTGGCAATGCAGTTTTTGGGACATCAACATCGTGTAGCTCATGCCCTTTCTCAAAATGGTGTTTTTCTAGTAGAGGCTTCACAAGAGCTCTCTCAAATATCTAGCGAAGACAACGATTGTTTTCAATTTCCAAAAATTCAGCATCAATGTGGGTCCTGGGACAATGCGGCTCTAGGATTCGGGGTTCCTGATTCGGCAGTATTGATTCACCTATTTCTGGCTTCTTATGTTTTAAAGCCTTTTCAATTTCTTCATTCCCCATTTCCCGAATTTTTTTCCTCTTATCACTCTAGAGCACCTCCAGACCTTAATTAAATAGTTTATTTAATTAATTTACTGAGGGTGTTATGAAAAAGATATGTACGCGTATTCATTATCTGTATTGTTTGTATTTGATATTATTTTGTGGTGATGGCCTTGCACAGGGTCAATCTATCAGAGTAACGGATTTACCGAATCTGATCGTTGAGGAAAGATTACTAAATTCGAATAAGTCCGATCTTAATCTTAGACAAAATGATATTCAACAAAAATCTCCTAAGAACCTAGCTCAGTCCCTAGAGGATGAGCTTGGTATGAGTAACTCATCATTCGGTCAGGGTGCCAATCGACCAATTATTCGAGGTATGTCTGGTTCAAGGGTTCCTATCATGCAAAATGGCATGAACTCTGGAGATGTTTCAGATCTATCTGCAGATCATGCGGTTGTAGGGGATGTTCTTTTTAATCAACATATTGAAGTATTGCGTGGCGGGGAGGCTTTACGCTATAGTTCTAGCGCTAATCAAGGGCTAGTCAACACGATTGATAACCGTATACCCGCTAGTCAACTTGCTTCACCAAGTGCAAGCCTAATTAGTCAATACAACTTTAACCAACAAGGCATGACGAATGGTCTGCTGGTTGAAGATTCTATTGGTAGCTTGACGCTTCATGTCGACAACACAACACGCTCTTTTAATGACTATAAAAGAGCTGATGGGCAGTTACAGCCATACTCATTTTCTCGCCAAAATGACTTTGGCATTGGCGCTAGTTATTTCAGAGACTCTGGCTTTACTGGAATTTCTTTTAGTCAATTTCAAAATTTTTATGGGATACCTTCTCAGGAGGGTTCACAAATTGATGTTTTGCATCATCGTTTTTCATTGCGAGATGAGCAGTCTCAACCACTAGATGGCTTTACGAAACTTATTACGCAATTTAACTATAGCAATTACTCCCATCAGGAGATTTCTACAAGCTCAGTTGCCCAATCAGAATTTAAAAATACATCCTATGATGCTCGCTTCGAGTTATTTCACTTACCCTTTTTGGGCTGGAAGGGGTCATTGGGTCTTCAAGCAGGTAGCAATAATATTTCCGCTACAGATTTAACAAACCCCATCGTTAACGCTGCGATTATTCCTGCCACTAAATCTGATCATTTATCTCTATTTGCGCTAGAAAATCAATCTTTTGGGATTTTTGATTTTCAAAATGCACTGCGTTATGAATGGGTAAAGCGTAATCCCAATACTTCTCTTGATTACGCCGCTAATCCTGATTTTAGTATTCCCTCTAACGGATATGCTCCGACTAGTATTAAGCCCATATCAAATCAATTTTCCCTTGTGTCTCTCTCTACCGAAGCGGCCTGGAACTATTCTTTTGGTCAAAACCTTCACCTTCGATATACATTTTCCCAGCGTGCGCCTAGCGTAGATGAACTTTACTCTTATGGCAATCACGACTCAACAGCCACTTTTGACGTTGGTAACCCCTCTTTAAGTAAAGAAAGTTCAAACCACTTTGAATTAGGCTGGAGAAAAAATCAGGGTGTAATTCAGGGCAAACTCAATCTCTATCAAAATTTTGTAAATAACTATGTTTATACCCAATACACTGGGGCGATAGACCTTGAAAGCAACTTTCCTGTTCGTCAATTCTTACAAGCGAACGCAACTCTTAAGGGAGTGGAGTCTGAATTAACTTATAAACTCAATAGTGATGGTCTATCTGGCAGAATTTTTGGGGATTACTCTGTAGGCGTTCTTGACCAAGGCGGGTATTTGCCCTTACAGCCAGCGACGAGGATAGGTGGCGCTATTTTTTACAATCAATTCGGCTGGAAATCCAAGCTTTCTTTGATTCATGCTTTTGGCCATAACAAAACTGCTTCATCCCCTTTTTATAATGAGCCTAAAACTGAGCAGTACAACAAACTTGACTTTAGCATTTCTAAATCACAAGCCTTGAGTAAGGTTCTTTTGACCTATTATTTGCAAGCCAATAATCTACTGAACGATACCATTCGCTTCTCTACCACTGTAGATACGTTGAGACTGTATGCTCCCCAACCAGGAAGGGCTTTGATTGTTGGTATTAAAGTAGATTATTGAGAATCAGTGAGGACCTGATTAATCGCCAAACAGCTTCTGACGCAACTCACGACGCTCTTGCGCTTCAAGCGAAAGATTGGCTGTTGGTCTGGCCAATAATCTTGAGATACCGATAGCCTCGCCCGTCTCCTCACACCAACCATATTCACCAGACTCAATGCGAGCCAATCCTTGCTCTACTTTTTTGAGTAGTTTTCTTTCGCGATCGCGTGTACGCAGCTCCAACGCATGCTCTTCTTCTATTGTGGCTCGATCTGCGGGATCAGGTACCAAGATGTTTTCCCGCAAGTTTTCCGTTGTGGCATCTGCATTCTTCAAAATGTCATCACGCAGCTTTTGTAATCTATCTTTAAAGAAATTTAATTGCTGTTGATTCATATAGTCTTTATCAGACATTTTGAGTAATTGCGCTTCTGTAATCATCGCAACTTCTTTTGCTGGTGCAGTTGATTTTGTTTTTGTAGTCATTTCATTTTTTTCTTGATCTTTTGAATCAGTTTTTTTTACCTTATTTTTTTCAGTTGCTGTATTAGTGCTTTTAGTCGTCGTTTTTTTTATTGAAGTTGCCATGTTGTCTTCCCTGTCGATTTTCTTATTATCTTGATGAGGCCTAAACTAAGCAAGCCTCTAAACCCATAAGCAATGTATCTTTTGGTAAATCTTGCCCAATAAATACTATTTTTGTTTGTTTTAACTCATTGCCCCATGGTCCAGCCATATCACTGCCCATCATTTCATGAACGCCTTGCAGAACAACTTTCCTGTTCGATCCCTTGATATATAAAATACCTTTGTAGCGCAACAATTTCGCACCAAACACAGATAATATGCCTCCCAAAAAGTCTTCTAACTTTTTGTGGTCAAAAGGTTTATCGCTCCTAAACACAAAGGACTGTATTTTATCAGTATGTCCATGGTGATCGTGATGGTGATGGTGCTCATGCCCATGGTCGTGGTCATGATCGTGACTATGATCATGTCCACAGTCGTCATGGTTCTCTTGTTCTAAAAAATGCGGATCTATATCGAGTTTGGCATTTAAATTAAAGCCGTGAAGATCAAAGACTTCATCTAGGTTGACTACACCATGCGTGATTTCTTTGATAGGGGCTTTTGGATTCATGTGCACAATACGGTTTCTCAGTGCTTGCCTGATGCTTTCTTCAACTACATCGCATTTAGTGATGAAGATTTGATCTGCAAAGCCTACTTGGTTTTGCGCTTCTACATGCTCATCTAACTGTTGATTTCCATGTTTGGCATCTAATAAAGTCACAACCGCGTCTAATACATAATGCTCTGCAACATCGTCATCCATAAAAAAGGTTTGGGCAACCGGTCCTGGATTGGCGATTCCTGTAGTTTCAATCACCACTCGATCAAAATTGATTTTTTTTGATTTTTTCTGTTCCCACAACTGATTTAATGCCTCAACCAAATCTCCGCGAATCGTGCAACAAACACAACCATTGCTCATTTGCACAATTTGTTCATTACTGTTTTGAATCAAGATTTCGTTATCGATATTCTCTTCACCAAATTCATTTTCAATTACCGCAATTTTCTTGCCATGATCAGCCGTCAAAATATGCTTCAAAAGTGTCGTTTTGCCACTTCCTAAAAAACCAGTCAAAATCGTTACAGGTATGAGTGCCATTTTTTCCTAAATATCTCGTTAAGCTTTACCAAGCTTAAACTCGCTCCAATAATAAACCCTTGAGGTAATCGCCTTCTGGGAAACATGTTAATTTAGGGTGGTCTAGCCCCGATGTCAAGCGCTTTAATACGCGAAATTTCAAATCTCCGGTCTTTTGATGGCTAGAAGCCTCTTTACTGGCCATAAATATGGTTTTTTCAAAGGTTTCCATGTCCATTGCGCCGGAACAAGAGAAAGTGAGTATTAACCCACTTTTTTCGACCATTTGCATCGCTGTCCTATTAATTTCCTTATATGCACGTATTGCTTTGGGTAAATGGGCTGCCGATGGTGCAAATTTAGGGGGGTCAAGAACAATAAGGTCATAGTAATTTTCAGCAACTCTCAAATTTTTTAAGGTTTCAAAGGCATCTTGATCTAACCAATTGGCCCGATTTTCATCAAACTCATTGAGCTTAGTTTGTTTTTTAGCAATGGCTAAAGCGTCTCCTGACGAATCTACTGATGTGACATGCTTGGCTCCACCCTTCAACGCGGCTAGTGAAAAACCTCCCGTGTAACAAAACATATTTAATACGCGTCGATTCTCGGCAAGCTCCATCACGAGTCGCCGATTGTCTCGCTGGTCAATGTAAAAGCCGGTTTTATGTCCATTAATTGGATCTACCAAATAAGCAATACCATTTTCCTGAACCAATACTTCGGGCTCTGGTGGTTTGCCAAATAGAAGTCCAGTATGAAGCTCAAGACCTTCCCTTTGTCTAACTGCAGCATCTGAGCGCTCATAAATTGATTCACAGCCCGTTTGCTGAGCCAGTATTTGCACAATCACCTCTTTCCAATGATCTGCGCCTGCACTCAAAAACTGGCACACCAATAATTTGTCGTATTGGTCTACCACCAATCCAGGCAATCCATCGGCCTCTCCAAATATTAACCGAATGGCATTGGTGTCTTTCACCCATCTTTGTCGATGTTCAATAGCGCTGGCAATTTTTCTTTTAAAGAACGCATGATCGATTGGCTCCTCAGGATCCCATGTCCACATGCGCGCCCTAATTTGGGAGTGAGGGCTGTAAGCAGCTCTGCCAATCAGTTTTTTTGCATCATTAAAAACACTGACTGTTGTTCCAAGACCAACTTTACCCTCATATCTAGCGACTGTGTTGGCAAAAATCCATGGATGTTGATGCAGGACTGCGTGTTCTTTACCCGCTTCTAAAAAAATACTTGCTTGCATAATTATTTGTTTACCTTTGCCCTTGGATGCGCTAGATCATAGGCCTGTGCTAAATGTTGAAAGTCTAAAGCTGTATAAATTTGAGTACTGCCAATACTGGCATGCCCCAACATTTCTTGTACGGCACGCAGATCATGGGAAGACTGTAGAACATGACTAGCAAAGCTGTGTCTTAACATGTGTGGATGAACATGAATCGGTAATCCTGCGCGTATGGCCAGATTTTTAATTCTGTCTTGAACTGTTCTTGGCGAAAGCCTTTGTACTTTGTGGTTAATAAATAAAGGGGCCTCCAGAAGATCTTCTTTACGCACCAATTGTTCCCAGCAATTAAACCACGTTTGCAGGGCTTTACATGCGGCAGATCCAATGGGCACAATACGACGTTTCCCACCCTTTCCAAATACATGTACTTCTTGACTGTCCCAAGCAATCCACCCTAAAGCCTCTTTTGAGTGTCCTCGAGTTATGGAACAATCAATTCCCAAAATTTCAGATAAGCGTAAGCCTGATGAATAAAAAAGCTCTACTAAGGCATGATCTCTGATGTATGCCCATTGTTCGTCGTGGCTTTGATGCGCCAGTACTTCCTGCTGCGCTTTTTCCATCAGAACAAGTGCATATTCAACCGTCAACGCCTTAGGTAGGCTTTTGGCTTTTCGGGGTGCGCGTAGGTCTTGAACTGGATTAACTTTTATTTGCTCTAACAATATGGCTGGTTTGCTTGTAGCCAACCAGTCAAAGAACGTCCGCCAAGCAGAGAGTAGTCTCGATAAGGATTTTGGGGAGGATCCAGAAGCGTGAAGTTTTGAAACCCATGATCGCGTATGAATTACTTTGACCTGATGCAGGGATAATTGCATTTCTAAAAGAAATACACATAGTGTTTTTAAGTCTTGTCGATACGCTTTTAAGGTATGTGGAGATAACTGACGAACAACTCTTAGCTCTTCTATAAATTGATCAACCGCAAGGAGCTCCCTGGAGGTTGTCTCTTCCATCACTCGTCCTGAAATCGGAACAGCGCTGCTGAAGCAAGTTGTGCTAATTGATGAATGTAACTCAGTCCCATTTGAGGTGAAAACTTTTCTTTATCAACACTCGCCATCATCAAAACTCCTAGCAAAATATTGTCATGCGTCAGTTGAATCAGAATCACACTTCCCTCATCTAACATCAAATCCGCACTAAGCATTTCCTTCGCCTGATGAATGTCTCCACAGATAGGCGCTTTTTCTGATGCGGTCTTTAATGCCTCAGAAATTTGTTCTGTTGGAATGATGTGCACTGTGCCAATATCGAATAATTGATTTAACCCTGATGTAATACCCTCAATCGTTGCACTACGACTATTGGTGACTAGCAAGCCCTCTAACCACTGAATCATAAGACTTTGTGTGCGGTCATTTTCTGTTCCAAATCGCAACATTTCAGATAGGCGCTGATTTAAATCACGATTTTGACTTCTTAATAAGGCCATTTGTTTTTCTTGTAAAGATATAGCTTTACCGCTATGCGAATGCGCCAACTCAATTTGCGCTAATAACTCTGGATGTCTTTCAAAAAACCCTGGCGTAGATAATAACCATTCTGCGACGAGAAGTTCCTGATCTTTTTGTGATTCATTTAAACCTGTATCCATTTGTATTTTATTTCTCGGCTAGTTAGTTAATTTATCTTTTAGGATTTGATTGACCTGGGATGGATTAGCTTTCCCTTTGGAGGCTTTCATGATTTGTCCCACTAAAGAATTAAAGGCTTTTTCTTTTCCACTTTGAAACTCTTCAACCGATTTTTGGTTGTCAGCAAGGACCTGGTCAATAATTTTTTCTAATGCACCTACGTCACTAATTTGTTTTAATCCCTTTTCTTCAATGATGGCGTCTACAACACCTTGCTCTGCCAATGGGCGTGTAAGTCCTCGCTCCCACATAATAGAAAAGATATCTTTCGCAATCTTATTAGAAATCGTCCCATCTTGAATCCTCTGTAATAACTGCGCAAGATGTGATGGGCGGATCGGTGAATCTTTTGCATCCATGCCATCTCGGTTAAGCGCTGAGGCAAAATCTCCTGCCATCAGATTAGCGGCCGGCTTTACCAAATCTGAAACAATCAACTTTAAGAGCTCAATAAAGTAATCTGCCGTAGACTTGCTTTGCGTGAGTAAGGCAACGTCGTAATCACTTAAACCATAGCTGACTTGCCATTGGCTTCTTAAGATACTTGGCAATGCTGGCATCGTCAATTGAATCGCATCAATCATGTCTGACGTAATGTGCAATGGCAATAAATCTGGGTCAGGAAAATACCGGTAATCTTGTGCGTCTTCCTTACTTCTCATGCTGCGTGTTTCTTGACGATCGGGATCATAGAGTCGGGTTTCTTGTCTGACCTTACCGCCATCTTCAATCAGTTCAATTTGTCGTTGAACCTCATACAAAATAGATTCTTCAAGAAATTTAAAGGAATTAAGGTTTTTGATTTCGCAGCGCGTGCCATACTCTTTTTGACCGAAAGGTCGAACCGACACATTTGCATCACAGCGAAAAGAACCTTCTTGCATATTGCCGTCACAAATGCCAATCCACATCACGAGGGCATGTAATTCTTTTGCATACGCAACAGCCTCCGCAGCACTTCGCATGACTGGTTCTGTAACAATTTCTAATAGTGGTGTACCCGCACGATTTAAATCAATACCACTCGATTTTTCACCATGAAGCCCAACAAAATCATCGTGCAGAGACTTTCCTGCATCCTCTTCGAGGTGGGCGCGGGTTAATTGAACCTCTTTTGTTTGGCCATCTAGTTGAATTTTGACAGTTCCGCCAACAACAACAGGCAATTCAAATTGACTAATCTGATACCCCTTTGGCAAATCTGGGTAAAAATAATTTTTTCTCGCGAAAATACTTACAGGAGCAATAGTAGCTCCTATAGCTAAACCGAATCGAATCGCATGATTAACAGCCTCCTGATTTAGTACAGGTAATGTGCCGGGCAATGCTAAATCGACGGGGCATGCTTGAACATTAGGCTCTGCGCCAAATGCAATACTCGCTCCACTAAAGATTTTAGATTGCGTTCTTAATTGTGTATGTGTCTCTAAACCAATGACCACTTCCCAATTTGTCTGACTCATAAGGTACCTCCACTACTTTTCACCGAACTAGATGGTACAAGCTGATGCCAAGTACTTACATGCTGATAGTGATCAGCAATTTGAATCATCTGCGCTTCAGCGAAATAATTACCGATAATTTGTAAGCCAATCGGCAGACCTTCTGTACTCATGCCACATGGAATACTCATAGCGGGCAAGCCAGCAAGGTTTGGACTTAATGTATAGATATCCTCTAAATACATCTCTACTGGATCTTTCGATTTTTCACCTATTTTCCAAGCAACTTGAGGTGCAACAGGCCCCATTAGTACATCACAGGTGGTAAACGCTGTTTGAAAATCTTGGGCGATGATGCGTCGGATTTTTTGGGCTTGAAGATAATACGCGTCGTAATAACCTTGCGATAAAACATAGGTACCAATCAAAATTCGGCGCTTTACTTCCGCCCCAAAACCCTCTGATCTTGTGCGCTCATACATTTGTGTAAGGTCTTTATAGTCTTTTGCCCGATATCCAAAACGAACACCGTCATAACGACTGAGATTGCTGGATGCTTCTGCCGGTGCCAAAACATAGTAGACAGGTATAGAAAGTTTGGTTTTGGGCAACGATACTGGAATACATGTGGCTCCTAGATCCTCAAACTGCTTTAATGAGGCTCTAACTGCTTGACCAACTTCTTCTTGTAATCCTTGCGCAAAATACTCCTCGGGAACACCAATCCGCAAACCCTGCAAAGGTAACCGCCCTGTTTCAGACCAGTTTTTTCCAAGCAGACGGAGGTAATTACCGGGCTCACGCCGAAGTGATGTGGAATCTCTTTGGTCATGTCCACAAATGGCATTTAACATCAGGCCACAATCCGCAGCCGACTTACCCATTGGGCCAGCCTGATCTAAGGATGAAGCGTAAGCAATCATGCCGTACCGTGAAACACTGCCATAGGTTGGTTTAATACCAGTGATGCCACAAAACGCAGCTGGCTGACGAATTGACCCTCCAGTGTCTGTCCCCGTTGCAATTGGCGCTAAACCTGCAGCAACTGCAACGGCAGAGCCACCCGATGATCCTCCAGAGACATACTGGGTATTCCAAGGATTTAATGCTGGCCCATAGGCTGAGTTTTCGTTTGAGGATCCCATGGCAAATTCATCCATATTTGTCTTTCCCAAACAAACCATACCGGCACCACGAACACCAAGGCGCTCAACAACTCTTGCATCAAAGGGACTTAAATAATTTTCTAAAATTTTAGACGCTGCTGTTGATTTCCAATCTTTTGTGACAAAAACATCTTTATGGGCCACCGGAATCCCCGTGAGGGGGCCTGCATGACCTTTCGCGATTAATTCATCCGCAAAGTGTGCATCTCTTAAGGAAAGGTCTTCCTGAACATCTAGGTACGCATTTAAACCCTGGTATTGGGAGATACGCTGCAAAAAATATTGGGTAAGCTCTACACTTGAGACTTCTTTTGCGAAGATAGCCTGCGATAGCTCAGATAGGGTCTTTTCGTGCCAGTTCATTCAATCACCTTAGGAACTAGATACAACCCTTCATCTGTAGCTGGGGCAGATAACATATTACTCATGCGGTCATTGCCTTCTGTAACCTCATCTAGCCTTAATGCTTGTTGTAATGCCTCAATGACAGCAATCGGGTGAAATAGGGGCTCCACTCCTGATGTATCAATAGATTGCAGTTCATCCACCAAACTGAGAATATTTTCTAATTCCTTAGAAATCTGTTTGGTCTGCTCAGGATTCAACTCCAAACCTGATAGTTTGGCTAAATGATTAATTTCTTCAATATTCATAACGTGCTTGCAGTATCATATACATTATCTTCTAAAAACTAGTTTATATTGTAAATCTTAATATTCTGCCAATAACCATATGTTCGGACTCTTCCGTAGTTACTTTTCAAACGATTTAGCGATCGATCTTGGCACTGCCAATACTCTCATTTATATGCGCGACCGCGGTATCGTTCTCGACGAACCTTCTGTCGTTGCGATTCGTCAAGATGGCACCAGTGGGAAAAAAACCATTTTGGCAGTAGGTCATGAAGCAAAGGCGATGCTAGGTAGGGTTCCCGGCAACATCCAAGCCATTCGTCCAATGAAGGATGGGGTTATTGCTGACTTTACAATTACTGAGCAAATGCTAAAGCATTTCATCAAAATGGTTCATGAAAGTAAGTTTCTAAAACCAAGCCCACGCATTATTATTTGCGTTCCTTGTGGATCCACTCAGGTGGAAAGAAGAGCTATTCGTGAATCAGCGCTGGGCGCTGGTGCATCTCAGGTTTTCCTTATTGAAGAACCAATGGCTGCCGCCATTGGCGCTGGCCTTCCTGTTACTGAGGCTTCAGGTTCTATGGTTATTGATATCGGTGGCGGCACTACCGAGGTTGGCGTTATGTCCCTTGGTGGTATGGTCTATAAGTGGTCTGTTCGTGTAGGTGGCGATAAATTTGATGATGCCATTACCAACTATATTCGTCGTAATTACGGTATGTTGATTGGGGAACAAACCGCTGAACTGATTAAAAAAACTATTGGCTCAGCTTTTCCGGGCAGTGAAGTTCGTGAGATGGAAGTCAAGGGAAGAAATCTTTCTGAAGGTATCCCCCGTAGCTTTACAGTCACAAGTAATGAAATTTTAGAGGCCTTATCAGACCCACTTAATCAAATTGTGATTGCCGTGAAATCAGCGCTTGAGCAAACGCCTCCAGAGCTGGCTTCGGATATCGCTGAGCGCGGCATGATGCTCACCGGTGGCGGGGCTTTATTACGTGACTTAGATCGATTGTTGCTTGAAGAAACTGGTTTGCCTGTGCACGTTGCTGATGATCCATTGACTTGTGTGGCCCGCGGATCAGGGCTTGCGCTCGAGCGCATGGATAAATTGAGCAGTATTTTCTCTCAAGAATAAACCAACCATAACAACTGAGGTGTACTTTTGTTTCGGAGCTCACCGACATTATTTAATCATGGTGCACCTTTTTTAAAGCTGATCTTTTTTTTGCTTTTAGGTGCTGTGATCATATTTGCCGATTTTAAACTTCACGCAACTGAACAAATTAGAGCAATAGGTAATCGTGTTTTATTTCCTATGCAGACTCTTCTTTCAAAGCCCGGAATGTATTTTGACTTATCTTCAGACTACTTTCAAACACGGTCCTCCATCAAAAAACAGTTCGAAGAACAATCCTCACAAATAGATAATTTGCGTATGATGGCCAATCAAGCTGAGGCCCTGGAGTCTGAAAACTCACATTTACGCAAGCTGCTCGTCCTTCAACAAAAAGCCTCTGTTAAGTCCCTTGCTGCTGAAATCATTTATAACCCAACGACCCCTAACTCGCAAAAGCTTGTTATTAACCGGGGTACTATTGATGGTGTTAAATTAGGCATGCCCATTAGTTCTGATGCTGGCATCATGGGGCAAGTAGTGAGAGTTTTTGAAAACTCTTCAGAAGTGGCTTTGCTTGAAGATCGTGATTTCTCTATTCCTATTCTCGTTGAAAGAAATGGTCTGCGTGCTGTCCTTTTTGGAGTTGGGCGCTCTGAGCCTCTCGAGTTACGTTATGTAAACAATCTTGCTGACCTTGATGTTGGCGATTATTTAATTACATCAGGCATCGATGGAACTTATCCGCCCGGCATTCCCGTCGCTATTATTACGAAAATCGATCGCTCTTCAGATAATGCTGGCGCCGTCATTGCTTGCAAGCCAATCTCGAAATTAAATCATTATCGTCACCTTAGCATTTTGTTATATCAACCAAATAACACCGCGCCTACGCCTACTGAATCTGAAGTAGTAAAAAATAAATTAAAGAAACGAGGTGGCTAATGCAATTTTCGTCTTCTAAGTTTAGTTCTTTTTCCGGTCCTTTTTTTACCCTATTGGCAGGGTTTATATTGAATATTTTTCCTTGGGGCAACTCTCCTTGGGTGCCTGATTTTCTTTTGGTGGTTTTAGCCTTTTGGGTTTTACAGGCTCCAGAAAAAATTAACTTACTGACGGCCTTTATCTTAGGTCTTCTGATGGATATCCAAACAACACAAATTTTGGGTGTACATGCAATTGTCTACGTTTGTACTTGTTTTATGATTCTTTACGCACAACGTCGTTTATCGAATACCACTCTATTAGGCCAAACTTTCATCATGCTGCAGGTTTTTTTGCTAGCTAACTTAATTCAATTATTTATTTTGTGGGTCATTGGTCAGGGTAAAGAAATTTCACTTGCTTACTTATTTTTACCAAGTTTGATTGAGGCTTTTTTATGGCCTCTTTTAAAACGACTTTTATCCGCACGATTTACATTTTTGAACAACAACCATAATTGATGGATTTGATTTTATGGTCAACCATCAAGACTCTTTCTCTTCGCTAGAAAAATACCAAAGCCGTATACAAACCGCCTTATGGTTTGTAATGGCTTGTCTTTTGATTCTCTTTTTTCGTTTTTTTTGGCTTCAAGTAGTCAAGCATACGAAGTACTCCACAGCTTCCGAAAGTAATCGTATTGCAATTATTACAACGCCTTCTCCGCGTGGTTTGATTATTGATAGGAATGGTATTGTGATTGCACGAAACTTTCCTTCGTACTCTCTAGAAATTACCCCTGCAGGCACGACCATGCCACTCGAGCAGCTGGTGGATTCACTCAATTCTGTTCTGAAGATTTCGACAAAAGATCGGCAGAATTTTTTCCGCTCACTGCAAGGTGCAAAAAAGACTGAAAGTATCGCAATTCGTAATTTCCTCAATAATGAAGAAGTTGCTAGATTTATGTCTCGACGATATGCCTATCCGGGTGTAGAGATTCAAGTGAGATATTTTCGTGAATACCCCTATCAAGAATTAGGGGCTCACTTATTAGGATATACAGGTAGAGTTTCGCAGAAAGATCGTGAAAAATTATTAGCTGAGCTTGAAGAATCCCCTGATGATCTATCTAGCGATGAACTTCGGCCTATTAAAATCAAAGGGATTCAGCACGTTGGTAAGATTGGCTTAGAACAAAGTTATGAAAAAGATCTGCGTGGAACGCTTGGCTTTAGTGAAGTGGAAATCACCGCAGGTGGTCGCGTTGTTCGAAACCTTTCTTCATCCGCGCCAATTCCTGGGTCTAATTTATCACTCGCAATCGATATCAAACTTCAGCACCTCATGGAGCAGCTCTATGCTAAGCGAAGAGGAGCCGCAGTGGTCATTGAAGTTGCTACTGGTGATATTTTGTCATTCGTCTCAATGCCAACATATAACCCAAATGCTTTTATAGATGGCATCGATGCAGATTTGTGGAAAAAACTCAATGACTCTTTAGAAAAGCCTCTTTTTAACCGCGCCTTACGTGGCACTTATCCGCCGGGCTCTACATTTAAACCTTTTATGGCGCTAGCTGCCCTAGAAGGTAAATTTAGAACTCCGGAACAGGGCATTAGTGATCCTGGCTATTTTAAGTTTGGTAGCACAACCTTCAGGGATGATGCGGTTAATGGGCATGGATTTGTGAACATGCGTCAATCAATTACCGTGTCATGTGATACCTACTACTATAAATTAGCTAATGATATGGGGATTAATGCCATTAGTTCCTTTATGAAGGATCTCAGCTTTGGACAATTAACTGGGATAGATATTAATGGTGAAGTAAGAGGAATCTTACCTTCTAAAGAATGGAAAAAAGCGTATTATTCTGACCCTAAAATACAAAAATGGAATGATGGAGATACGATTTCTATTGGAATTGGCCAAGGCTATAACAGTTACACGATTTTGCAACTTGCTCAAGCAACTGCAATCGTTGCTAACCGCGGGGTTGTCATGAAACCCCACCTTGTCAAAATGATTGAAGATCCAATCACTCATCAAAAAACACTAACCGTACCATCCGAAACGACGCGTTTAAACATTAAAAAAGAAAACTTAGACGTCATCACAGAGGGCATGATTGGGGTAAACATTTCAGGTACAGGCCGGGTTCCATTTTCCGGGGTAAGATATTCTGTCGCTGGTAAAACAGGTACGGCTCAAGTATTTAGTTTGGCCGGAAAACAATACAATGCAAGCGCTATTTCTGAATTCAAAAGAGATCATGCTCTATATATTGCATTCGCACCTGCCGACAAACCTAAATATGCTTTAGCTTTAGTAGTTGAAAATGCAGGATTTGGCGCTACCGCGGCAGCTCCCATTGCAAGACAGACGCTTGATTATTTAATGCTTAACCAATGGCCTGAAGGAGTTCCAGCATGGAAAACCGCTCCATAGTACAACGCGCTAGTTTCCTCTGGCAAGGCCTTGACCCAACTCTGGGAATTATTCTTCTTTGTCTAGTGGTGGTTGGCAATATAACGTTCTTATCTGCAAGTTCAGGAACAGTAGTTACTTGGATGGAGCAGGCTAGAAATTTATTAACCGCCATTCTCATTATGTGGGTCACTTCTAGAATACCGATTAAATGGCTAGAAAAAATATCCTTATGGGTATATCTCATTGGTGTATCCCTCCTCATAGCAGTAGCCGTTTTTGGTCTTATCAAAAAAGGTGCGCGTCGATGGCTGAATATTGGTATCACCATTCAGCCATCTGAAATCATGAAAATTGCAATGCCAATGATGTTGGCATGGTACTTTCAAAAAAGAGATGGCATGATTCAATTAAAGGATTTTGGTGTTGCATTTTGTTTATTAGTTTTACCAACTTTTTTAATTGCGAGGCAACCTGATTTGGGAACGGCTATTTTGGTCTTGGCTGCTGGCTTTTATGTCATCTTATTTGCCGGCTTCCCATGGAAGTTCGTTTTGCCCTTTGTCGTAATTGCTCTTATTGGTATCGTATTTGTTTTATTTTTTGGTGATACCATTTGTGCCAAAGGTGTTCAATGGCCACTGCTACAAAGCTACCAACAGCACCGTATTTGCACTCTACTAGACCCTAGCTCAGATCCCTTAGGTAAAGGCTTTCACACCCTTCAATCCATGATTGCAATTGGTTCAGGTGGCTTTTTAGGAAAGGGTTGGATGAAGGGCACGCAAACACATCTTGAGTTCATCCCTGAAAAACATACTGATTTTATCTTTGCGGTTTACTCAGAAGAGTTCGGCCTACTGGGAAATGTCGTGTTATTGATTTTATTTTTTGCCCTCATTCAACGCGGTCTTCAAATTGCGGCGGCAGCGCCTAATTTATATTCTCGTCTTTTAGGTGGGTCAGTAACACTCATTTTCTTTACCTATGCGTTTGTCAATATGGCAATGGTCAGTGGCATATTGCCTGTGGTTGGCGTTCCTTTGCCGTTTATTAGCTATGGTGGGACAGCCCTTACAACCTTGGGCTTTGGTGTCGGTATCTTAATGAGTATTAATCGTGGGAAACGCTTAGTTCAAACATAACGCAACAAAATTGAAGTAATAAAAAAGCCCAACTTTCATTGGGCTTTTTTATTGTGCATCACAAGAATTACTTCTTACGCTTATTCACGCTGTCTTTAAACGCTTTACCAGCAGAGAATTTAACTGTCTTAGAAGCAGCAATCTTAATCGCTTCACCAGTCTTAGGGTTACGGCCGATACGTGCGGCACGCTTTCCTGAGCTGAATGTACCAAAACCGATTAACTGAACGTTATCGCCTTTAGTAACAGCTTTTTTGATTGTGTCTAAGGCTGCGTTTAATGCGTGCTCAGCTTTAGCTTTAGATAATTCTGATTCGTCAGCAATAGCTGCAACGAGTTCTGCTTTGTTCAAATTATGCTCCTTGAAATGATATGACTAAAAGTATTGTTTTAAAAAATTAAGCGCTTATTAAACGCAGTTTCATTTTAACCATATTTTATTGGCTTGTGAAAGGTTTTATTTAAGGAAAACCCTTGTTTTTGCTTGCTCTGTGGTTTTTTTCAGTTGATTGCCCCCTTTTTAAAGGCATCGGGCTAGTCTAAATAATAAAAAATATCACCGCAGTGATATTTTTTATTTGAATTCAAATACGCGATTTAATTATTGGGTTGCACTTTTTGTAACAGCTCAGCTGGTATATCCGGCACGGCTTTTATTTTCTTAACGTAATATTCAGTTTCTGCAAAACAATTCGTTGGGACCCCTACGTGTTGATCATATTCGATTTCAACTCTTTTGCCGATGTTAGATGCCACCTGGTTTGCAAGGTCTTCGTCTCTTACTGAGAAAGAAAACTTTTCTTGGTTCCCCATCATACTTCCAGTGACCAATTCACCTTCCCAGGTTTTACATACCCAACCTCGTTTAGAAAACTTTTGTAAAAAACCTGCACGACTGCCTGTGGAATAAGAATACGATAATGTGATCCAAGTAAATAGTGCAAAAAGTAATACAAGAATCAAGACAAATATAAATAAACGACTTTTAATTTTGGACATAATTTTCTCCTCGGATGTCATAACTATACCAAGTTTGTTTAAAAATAGAATTTACTACCTTTTTTAAAACCTCTTTATCATTGATGCATGTTTAAAAATTACTATTTATTGATTTGCTTAATGTGCCTGTCGTTACTCGGCTTTGCATTAGTGATTCAACATCAAGGTTGGCAAGGTGTTTACTACCCTCCCTGTCCACTATGTATTTTACAAAGAATGGCTTTTTTGGGCGTAGCTGTAGCCAGCTTTTTCGCTTATCTTCTTTCGCGATTTCGCATATCTTTTCACTTACTGAGCTTGTTAGCGGCTCTTAGTGGCTTAGGCATTGCACTGCGCCATCAATGGGTAATCTATCATCCAGAAGTGACTTGTGGGTTAGATCCTCTAGAGGTTTTCATTAATCAATTTGAGATTGTGCGTGCTCTGCCATTCTTTTTCAAGGCTGATGGATTCTGTAGTATGCCTTTGCCCCCAGTCTTGTATCTATCGGTTCCTGTTTGGTCATTGCTGTTTTTTTGTGCTCTGACTCTCATCTTAACGATAGGTTTATTCTTTAAATCAAGAAAGTCCCTAGATGGCTTTTGATGCTTTTTTTATCAGTACTGGTGTCGTTACACTTGCAGAAATGGGCGATAAAACACAGCTTCTTGCCTTCTTATTAGCTGCTAAATTTAAAAAACCTCTACCTATTATTGCCGGTATTTTTCTAGCAACGATTCTTAATCATGGACTAGCCGGTGCGCTAGGAACTTGGATTACTACCCTTTTAAGTCCTGATATTCTTCGGTGGTCGTTAGGCGCCTCCTTTTTAGGTATGGCTATATGGACACTCTTTCCAGATAAAATTGACGACTCTGATGCTCAAACAACCCAGCACTCTGGTGTTTTTATCACTACTCTTGTGACCTTCTTCTTAGCTGAAATCGGCGATAAGACACAAATCGCTACTGTAGCTTTAGCTGCAAACTATAGCGCACCTCTAAGTGTGGTACAGGGCACAACCCTTGGGATGATGATTGCAGATGTACCCGCGGTTTTTTTGGGCCACTCTTTTGCTAAACGTCTGCCAATTAGGCTCATTCATATGATTGCAGCTAGTATTTTTGCTGTCTTGGGACTTTTGATTTTATTTAAAGCTGAGCAATGGTTGTAATAATTAATTATTGCTCTGTCTTTAATGAGATGCTTGCTTTAGATTGGGGCTTCATTCTTACTGTGTAAGAAGCTATGAACACTTCCCACAACAAACACATTAGCGCAAGAATAAAACAACTAATACCGCCAATAAAGGTATATAAAACGTAATCTGAAATACTCATTTTCCCGGCAATCGTCTCGGCAAAGAATAGTTCGAGGATAGTTAGCCCTATTTGAATTGCACATAATACGAGTAATGCCATCGATATGTTCACAAGGTTTGCTCGTTTTGAGAGATAGATCAATTCCTCTTGATGAAACTGCTTTAATACAAGTTGATGTTCGAGACTTTTTTCACTAATGATTTCAAATTGCAGAGATCTTGAACGATCAATCACACGCGCAATCCGGTGTGTAAGTGCACTGATCATTCCAGCAACCGCAGTTAATAAAAAAACCGGGGCAACCGAGAGTTGAATGCTTTCACTCAAAAAATTAGGGTTAAATGCCATTCTTTACTTTCTCATCAATACACTTATTCATCATACACCCTGTTTTGAATCTTTTTTTGCAAAAAAAATCCCTCATGTTGTATGAGGGATCCTTTGAGAAGGTACAGGCTTAGTGCATTAAATTAGCTGAGACTTTACCGCCTTGTTCTGCCAACTTTGTCATCACTTGTTTAATTAACCATACATTCATCGTTGCCGTGTCATTTGTATCACCGGTGTAACCTAACTCTTTAGCTAACTCCACACGATGAGCTAAACTACTGTCTAAGCCTAATAATGTCATTAAATCAACAATCGAAGTCTTCCAATTACTAGGACGACCAGCTTTTGCAGCTAAATCAGTAAGAATTGCTTCAACGTCTACTTGAGAAATCGCCGCTGCAGCTGTTGCAGTTGCAGCTTCAGTAGCTTGACCACCTTGACCAGCATCATCTTTTTTACCAAAAATACTATCTCTAATTCTTCCAAAAATACTCATTTTTTTCTCCATTCTTTGTTAGGAATATTTCATTCTAGAGAGGATTTGTTGCAGATTTAATGCAAACCACGAAACAAATTTAAACATTTAGACTATAGTCAGAAATGAATCTGTAATAAGGGTTTTCTAGAATAAGAATTTCATCATCATGTCAAAAAACATTATGTATAAATATTTAATTTTCTTTCTTATTTCGCTCACGCCAGTTTTTTCTTCGGCATATGAACCTTTTTTGACAGATGATGCTTCGACTGTTAAAAAAGGTAAGCACCAATTCGATTTTTATTATTACAATATTTTTAATAAAGGTGGGATCAATACCGACGATGGTATTCTTGACATCAACGTACCTGGCGAAGAATTCCTGGCTTCAGATCGCGCGATTGGCTTTCCTCTTGGTTATACCTATGGTTTAAATGATCGAACTGAAATTAGTTTTGGTATGACCTATTATGGTTTTCCTACGGGTGGTTTTTCTCCTCTGACCAACTATAACTTAGGGACTAAATATCGTTTTTATAGTGATGAAGATAGTGGCCTAGCACTTGCAATCAAACCATCCTTTTTCTTTCCAAATGGTACGAATCATCAGTCGGCCGGACTTGGTATGGCTCTACCAGGTTATGGTATTAATTTCATTGGTGCTTATGATAAAAAAGACTATTCAATACTAGTGAACTTTGCATATCAACATCAACCCTATAATACAAATTACTCAGTTGCTGGCACTTATAGAGAGTTAAGAACTGAGTTATTTCAACTGTCTGTTGCGCCTATTTGGAATATCTCTGAGCGTCTTCATCTTGGATTAGATATCGGATTAGTGACTGACATTACTCCAACAGACGATAGGCCATATAACGCCTTCATCATGCCTGCGGTAACTTACTCACCTACTGAAGATATTGATCTTGGTATATCGTATTTACGAGTGGCGCAAAACTTTCGAGATCAAATTGGAACAGGCTATTCCTCTATCTTTAAAGTAGGTATTTCATATAGATTCTAGTTTAGGGGTGATAGTTGCCTTGAAAACAATGTCGCATCTCATGGCCTAGAGTATGCATATTCAGGTTTTTGGCCGTAAGTACCAAGCAACGATTACCACGAATACCGTTGTCCCAAAATGAACAAGCAGTAACGGGATAGCCAAACCCTCCTAAGCCTCGCTTTTTACTTTCTTTTTCACATTCAGCCTGAATGTTGGCAACAGGCTTCCATTCAATCGTTGACTTACCTAGGTGATTATCTTTCGCTGAAAACATCGTGTATGGATTGTCTTTAAATACTTTTTCAGCATAGCCGCTCGACGGGATGCTCACACTGACGATGGTAACTATAGTAAAAAGGAGATATTTCATAATAAATTAATTAGTTTTAGGATTGGTAGTTTGGATATTATTTATACAACAGCTTTGTTAGATTTTTTAATTCTTGGAGTGTGCGGACTATAATCATTGTTTATTGTTTCGCTGACTTTGGTTTTTGTCAGCTCAGTTTGATTAATATGACCAATTCGCCCCCCATCCAAGTAATTGCCAAAGAAGTTTCTCGCCGAAGAAGTTTTGCGATTATTTCTCACCCAGATGCGGGCAAAACCACATTAACAGAAAAATTACTTCTTTATGCAGGAGCGATTCAAATCGCGGGTAGTGTAAAAGCAAGAAAAGCATCCCGTCATGCCACTTCCGACTGGATGGAAATAGAAAAACAGCGCGGTATTTCCGTAGCTAGCTCTGTGATGCAAATGGAGTATAGAGACTGTATTATCAACCTGCTTGATACCCCTGGTCACCAAGATTTTTCTGAGGATACGTATCGCGTACTCACTGCTGTAGACTCTGCCCTCATGGTGATTGACGCGGCTAATGGTGTCGAAGCTCAAACCCGTAGACTGATCGAAGTATGTCGCGCAAGAAATACTCCTCTCATTACCTTTATTAATAAATTAGACCGAGAAGTCAAACGACCCCTAGATTTGATGGATGAAATCGAAGAGGCTTTGGGTATGTCTGTTGTTCCAATGACCTGGCCCGTGGGAATGGGTAAATCTTTTGCTGGCGTAATTGATATTAAACAGCAAGCCATGCGTATGTTTAAGGCTGGAGAAGATCGGGTTGACTTGGATCTCGATCAACGTATAAACATTCATGACCCTAAGCTTGCTGAACAACTAGGTGACTCTTTAACTACAGCTTTATCTGAGGTAGAGTTAGTCCAAGGAGCAATGCCAGGCTTTGATCTGGAAGCGTTTTTGGCAGGTAAACAATCACCCGTCTTTTTTGGCTCAGCGATTAATAATTTTGGCGTCCAAGAGATTTTAAATACCCTAGTTGAATTAGCCCCCGCCCCAAAATCAAGGCCCACACTTTCCCGAGAAGTTCTTCCCTCTGAAAAAGATTTTTCAGCTGTCGTCTTTAAGATTCAAGCGAATATGGACCCCGCCCATCGAGACCGAGTTGCCTTCTTAAGAATCTGTTCAGGTTATTTTGAGAGAGGAATGCGTCTCAAGATTTCGCGCAATGGTAAAGAAATTAGAACTAATAATGCCCTTTCGTTTCTCTCTCAACGACGCGATATTTTAGATGAGGCTTTTCCTGGAGATATTATTGGAATTCCTAACCATGGCCTTTTGCAGTTAGGCGATACCTTAACTGAAGGTGAAAAACTTCAATTTACAGGACTGCCGTTTTTTGCTCCTGAAATTTTTAAATTAGTCGAGACTGCTGATCCACTGCGGACGAAACAACTACGCGAAGGTCTCATGCAACTAGGTGAGGAAGGGGCAATTCAAGTATTCAAACCCTTAGTTGGAACCCAAATGCTATTGGGTGCGTTTGGTCAATTACAGTTCGAGGTGGTTGCCCATCGTCTAAAAAGTGAATATAACGCCGAGGTAAGACTACTTTCAGCCAGGTACACCATCTCTAGATGGATTAGTTCAAAAGATCCAAGTGTTCTCAAACGATTTATTCAGGAGAATTCACACAGGATGAGTGAGGATGTTGTAGGCGCTCCGGTATTTTTGGCGACTCATAAGTCAGAGCTAGAGGTCGCCCAGCAATTATGGAAAGACGTTGAATTCCACGCACTTCGAGAACATGCCGGGCTCGTCTTCCAAAAAGACCTAACTCAATAATTACTGCGGTTCAATTTTGGCTGTCTTCACGACGGTACTCCACTTATTAGATTCTGCTTTAATCAGTACAGAAAATTCTTCTGGAGTTCCGCCGCCAACCTCATTACCCTGCTGCAATATAAAATCCCTGATTTGAGGGTCTTTCAGAATTTCATTGACCGCTAAATTGAGTTTTTCAATAATAACTTTAGGTGTACCAGCTGGTGCAATCAAACCCTGCCAATTATTCACTACGATTTGCGGAAACCCAAGTTCCGTAAAGCTTGGGACATCTTTTAATAAAGGCGATCTCGTCTTGCTCGTAATAGCTAAGGGGCGCAATTTTCCACCTTTAATACTCGGCATCGCAGAGTACATCTGGTCAAACATCATATTAACGTTATTACCCATGAGGTCCGTTAAAGCCGCAGCGCCGCTTTTATAAGGTACATGAATCATATCAATTCCAGCACTTTGTTTAAATAGCTCTGCACTGAGTTGATGGCTTCCACCAATACCGCCTGAAGCAAAGGTTAATTGTCCTGGCTTTGATTTTGCATCTTTAATCACATCCGAAACTGATTGAAAAGATGAGCTTGGATTGACGACTAATACTAAAGGCCCTTTTTCAATCAACACAATTGGTACCAAATCTTTTTCTGGGTCGTATCGCAAACTTTTAAAAAGCGTCTTATTGACTGCTAATGGGGCAAAGTTACCCATACCAATGGTGTAACCATCGGGGGCGGCTTTAGCTATTAATTCAGTACCAATATTACCGCCTGCACCGGCTTTGTTTTCGACAATCACTGGGGTTTTAAGTAGCGTACTTAATTGTTGACTAATTTGTCGACTTCTTGAATCTGCTCCTCCTCCGGCTCCATATGGAACAATAAATGTAATTGGCTTATTCGGATAGTCGGCTTGAGGAAGAGTTTTCTGGGAGTATGCTTGTGGTGAAAACAAGCCTATTGAAAAGAAACCCATTAAAATGAGTTTTCTTAAAGTTCTATAGCGTTTCATTTATCATCCCCTGATAATATTCCAATTGTTATTACTTTATTTTAAACGCGAAGGATATATACAAGTATGCGATTTCTAAAAAATATTGTTTTTCTCCAGTTAATTTCGCTGTGTTTAATTACCTTACCTAGTTTGGCCGCTGACTATCCGAATAAAACCGTTACGATCTTAGCGCCGGTGTCTGCAGGGGGTGGTCTTGACCTTGTCGCAAGAACTGTTGCGGACCGACTCACCAAGTCCTTGGGCCAAAGTTTCATTGTCGACAACCAAAGTGGTGGCGGAGGAGCTATTGCCTCTCAAAAAGCCGCTCGTGCAGTACCTGACGGTTACACACTTATGCTAGCCTATGTGGGAACTCATGGCACAAATCCCGCCGTAAGAAAGCTGCCTTATGATGCCATTAAAGACTTTTCTCCCATTGCAATGGTCGGGGGAACGCCGAATGTTCTTGCCATATATAGCGGCTTGCCTATTAAAAATTTGAAAGAGTTTATTCAATATGCAAAAGACAATCCTAGCAAAATGAATTATGGTTCTGCGGGGCTTGGCACTCTGACGCATCTATCAATGGAGCAACTCAAGCAGCAAGCTAGTTTTGAAAGCACACATGTGCCTTACCGAGGAATTGCACCAGCGTTTACCGATATTCTTGGTGGGCAAACTATCTCCATGATGCCGGGCTTAGCAGCAGCTCTTCCCCATATCAAATCTGGAAAAGTTCGTCCAATAGCAGTTACTGGATTAAAAAGACACGCTCTGATTCCAGACGTTCCGACTTTTAAGGAGCTTGGATTTGATGGCTTTGAAGGTGTTCAGTGGTATGGTGTTGCTGGTCCTGCAAATCTCCCCCCTGCCATCATTACCCTTTTGAATACTGAAATTAATAATGCTATTCAAAGCCCTGAAATGAAAGAACGTTTATCATCAGAAGCAATTCAACCAATGCCGATGAGCCCCGATCAATTTGGTCAATATATCAAAGATGATATTGCCAGATGGAGCAAAATCGCAAAGGCCCGTAATATTCAACTCGACTAAATATAGATATGGCAATTAATACTCAAGTTACTGCAGATCATAACGCCCCCCCAATTACGCAAATTTTAGCGAAATTTGTTAGCTCTCACCCCTCTAAAGGCTGGGATGACGCTGTTGATCATGAAGCACATCGCACTTTTATGAACTGGCTAGGTTGCGCCGTTGGCGCCGCAACCCACGAAAGCGTGCATGCAACGCTTGGTGCTGTCAACGAATTTAAGCCGGCTCCTCAAGCAAGTATTTTAGGGCGCGCCGAAAAAGTCGATATGGCAAATGCCGCGCTTATTAACGGCATCAGTTCACATACATTTGATTTTGATGACACACATCTCAAAACAATTATTCATCCAGCAGGACCTATAGCTTCTGCCATTTTGGCCCTTGGTGAACATATTGGCGCAAGCGGCCGAGATATGATTGATGCACTAGTGATTGGTATTGATGTATCTTGCAGAATTGGCAATGCCATGTATCCAAATCATTATGATCGTGGCTGGCATATTACTGGCTCCACAGGAACTGTTGGTGCCGCAGCAGCATGTGCGCGACTCCTTCAGTTGTCTGAGGCACAAACAGGTATGGCTCTTGGTATTGCAGCTTCTCAGCCTATCGGCTTTCGTGATCAATTTGGTACGATGACTAAACCCTTTCATCCAGGCGGTGCTGCAAAAGCAGGTCTGACAAGTGCACTCATGGCCAAACATGGCTTCACAGCAAGTACCAAAGCATTAGAGGCGCCGCGCGGGATGATTCAATCCATATCAACTAAATATGATTGGGATGAAATCACGAACCAGTTAGGTGAGCGTTTCGAGATTTCTTTAAACACCTATAAACCTTTTGCCTGCGGTATTGTGATTCACCCGAGTATTGATGCATGTGTACAACTGCGTAATCGTGGTGTAACCGCTGACAATTTGGAACGCCTTGAACTAAAAGCTCACTCTTTAGTTCTCGAACTTACTGGTAAGAAAACCCCTAAAGATGGTCTCGAGGGTAAATTTAGTGTTTACCATGGGGCAGCCTGCGGTATCGTATATGGCCAAGCTACGGAAGATCAGTACCATGATGACGTTGTTCAAAGCGCCCAAATGGTTGCCTTACGCGCAAAGGTTATCGCAACGGTTGATAACACCATTGATGAGGCTTCTGTCGACGTAACTGCGTATCTGAAAGACGGTCAAAAAATACATATCTTTGTTGAGAATGCAATTGGCTCTCTTAAAAACCCAATGACTGATGCGCATTTAAACCAAAAGTTTAGTAACTTAAGTGTGCCTATTATTGGAAAAGTAAATACAGATGCGTTAATCGCAAAATGCTGGGACTTAAAAAATCTTACTAGTCTACAAGACTTACTTAAGTTTTCTAAGCCCATTTAATATCGTTTAGAAATTAGGCAATCTGAACTCACCCTTAAAAGTTGGTCATAACACCCAACTTTTGAGAGTCCATTCATTAGTGTGGTTTTTTTGTTCCCACTAGTTAGGATTTAATGATGAAAAAATTTATCATCAACTTGGCCTTGGCGTTTATTTCAACCAACTCATTGGGATTTGAAATATTTGCCTTAGGTACAAGCAATACCAACTGCAAGGGATCTGGACAAGCCTATACAAATACTCTAAACGAAATGTTCTCTCAAGAAAAGATTGATGCCCAAGTTGTTAATGCTGGCGTTGATGGAGATAAACCGGTATTTATGATGAACCGCTTAGGGCAGGGTTTAAAGAGTTATTCCAATACGAAGATAGTGATATTTGAACCAGGGCCAAATGAAAAAAACTCAAGGTTTAATTTAGGCCCATCCGAGGAAATTTTGGCTTATCTTCATAAAATCAATATGCCGACTATCTATGTATCTCATTCACTCATTCAGACCAATGAAGAGGGCCAAGCATTAGCAACAAAATATGATGCTTACTACTACGGTCATTGGAATAAAGATGTTCCAACCAATAGCGTAAATCGTCAATACGATCAGCCAGGCTCTCCTGGTCATATGACAATTGCTGGTTGTCAGCTTTGGGCAAAAAACATGTTTCCCTTTGTCAAGCAAATAATCAAAACAAAAAATATACAATAGCCTACGACAGAACTGCCCCATAGAAGTGGGCCAAAGTTTTTACCTATGGGGGCATTTCAATCATTCCTTATTTCTAATGCGCCCTTGATGCTTTCGCAAGTAATATTTTTTGCATGGTCCCATCTTTCATAATATATTGTCGCCAAATAGCCATGATGGCATGCGCTCCAATAAATACATAAATTGTATTACCCCAGTATTCGTGAATATTTTTAAATATTTTTTTGAGATCAGCACTCTCTTGAATCATGCTAGGGTAAAAATCACCGAAGTACGGAATGGGCTTACCTGCGGACTGCATCAGTAATATTCCAGTGATCGGCATCCCAAGCATAAAAATATATAAACATGCATGAATAATTTTTTTAAAGAATCTCGCCAAGGTTTTTTCTTGTTCAATGGGATTAATAACCACTAATTTAGTCATCATCCGCAACATAACGACAAGTAGAATAATTTGACCAAGAAGCATATGGTAAGGTTTTAA
>CANFUO010000018.1 GCA_947450225.1 Burkholderiaceae bacterium
CTTTCACAAACTTAACAGCAGCAGCTCCTGCAAAAAATGAGTAAACAACATCGGGTTTAGCCGCAGCTACTTCGGTTAGTAAAGCTTGGAACTCAACCCCAGGAAAAGGGAGGGTTAATTCTTTAGTAACCTTACCACCACCCTTTTCAAAGCTTTCTTTAAATCCTTTGACTGACTCTTCACCTGCAACATATTTCCAGGTCAATGTCATTGCATTTTTATATCCCTTCTTTGCTGCAACTTCCCCCATTGCGTAACCAGGCTGGCCATTGGTATAGGAACTTCTAAAAATATTCTTAGAACACATTGGTCCAGTAATTACGTCAGCTCCAGCATTCGGAATGATTAATGTAGTACCTGTTTCATTTACAACTTTAGCCATGGCCATCGCAACACCGGAATGCACGGTACCAATGACGACATCAACGTTATCTCGTTTAATTAATTTATTGATATTATCAGTCGCCTTTGATGGCTCAGACTCATCATCCACTCTGACGTAAGTAATTTCCCGACCTGCAATTTTTCCACCTTGTTCTTTAACGAATAATTGAAAACCGTTATCAATGGCATTCCCAAGAGCTGCAAAAGTGCCACTATATGGCAACATCATTCCCACCTTTAAAGGTGGTTGACTTTGAGCAATAACTAAAGGAGTCTCTAGCGCAAGAGCAGTAAGGACTAAACTTAAATAAATTTTTTTCATGAAAATTTCTTTCTTTTCGATCAATTCTATTAATAAACTGAAGAATGGGTCTTGTTGTCTACCTTACCTCAAGCCCAGACTTATTCCTTTAGCAACCTACCTGTAGAGGTAATTATATTTTTATAATCATGATTTTACCAAATATCCCCCCTGAGGGATAAATGTGGTCGGAAGATCTTCTTAATGCCATAATAAGTATGAACAAATACGTTAGTTTGTTACTTTTACAATCCATTTATCTCAAACTATTTAATAAGGAAGTTTGCATTGGAACTCATCAATCAACCAATACTTGTCATCGGCGCTGGCATCATGGGCTCTGGTATTACTCAAGTAGCTGCTCAAGCAGGGCATGAAGTTCTTCTTTTTGATCAAAAAGAAGGTGCTGCTCATCAAGCCATCGATAAGATCCAAACTCTTTTTGCAAGTCTCATCAAAAAAGAAAAAATAACTGCCCAAGCTGCTCAGGCTTCGATTAGTCGTATCAAGGTCATTTCTTCTTTAGCTGAGGCAAAAGATGTCAGTTTAGTCATTGAGGCAATTCTTGAAAAACTCGATGTAAAACGCGCCCTTTTTCAAGAGCTCGAAGGAGTTGTTGATACCAACTGTATCTTAGCAAGCAATACTTCTTCGATTTCAGTCACTGCCATTGCCAATGGCTTACAACATCCCGAACGACTCGTTGGGATGCACTTTTTTAATCCAGTACCCTTGATGAAATTAGTAGAAGTTGTTTCTGGGTTACAGACCTCCTCTGATGTCGGTCAGGCAATCTTCGATTTATCTCTCCACTGGGGAAAAACACCGGTCCATGCAAAATCCACCCCAGGATTTATTGTCAACCGAATTGCTCGCCCTTTTTACGCTGAAGCTCTAGCGATGTCTCAAGAACAAATGGCCGATATTGCCGTGATTGATGCCTGTATTAAATCAGTAGGATTTAAGATGGGGCCATTTGAACTCATGGATCTTATCGGTAACGATACTAATTTTTCTGTTACTTCTTCTGTATATGAAGCTTTCTTTTTTGATAGTCGCTTTCGTCCGTCAATTGTTCAAAAAGAGCTCGTTGATGGTGGACTTTTTGGACGTAAATCCGGTAGGGGTTTTTATGATTATTCGGACCAAGCTGTAAATCCTCCCCTACCATCATTTGATGCTTCCCGATTGAATCTTCAAGACCCGATTGTTTTGCATGGTCAAGGTGCTATCGTTTCCCAGTGGTCTGAAAAGTTTGTTAAGCTCGATATTCCTTTTACGCAAAATACTCAAAGTGATTGGATTGGTCTTGAGGTTGGAAAAAATCAACTTCGACAAACACAAGGAAAAACTGCCTCATCTTATGGTTCTCACGTGGCTTTATTTGATCAAATTCTAAGTACCCCAAATGAGCATTATTTAGCCTGGTCAATTTCTGAGCATGCTTTTACTACCTGGCAAACACAAGCCCCCTCATGGTTAGCTCATCTCGGTTATCACCCTCTTCGGGTGAAAGATATGCCAGGCCTGATTGTTGCAAGAACCATTGCAATGCTCATTAACGAGGCAGCTGACACAGTCAATCAAGGGGTTTGCAGTAGGGAAGCGAGTAACCAAGCAATGCGCCTTGGTGTTAATTATCCAGCCGGCCCCTTTGAATGGCTTGATGCATGGTCAAGCACAGGTGTCTTAAAAATATTAGATGGCCTTGATGATCACTATAGGGGGGAGAGATATCGCGCTAGTCCCCTACTGCGTCAACTAACGCATAGTGATTGACAACCTATTAACTACTGTAAATCCATTTCCTTAAGGAATTAACTTTAATGTTTGCAAGATTTTTTGGGGAGTTACTGGTTGATCAAAATTGTAAACACCAAAAGGTACCAAAGCGTCGTTGATTGCATTAACGACTGCACCAGGAGCGCCTGCAGTTCCAGCCTCTCCAGCTCCTTTTGCACCTAGTAACGAAGATTTAGTTGGTGTTTGTACATGCGCCACTTCTATATCTGGCATCTCAGTTGCCATAGGAACAAGGTAGTCAGCCATATTGCCATTCATCATTTGACCTTGAGAATCGTATAAACATTCTTCAAATAATGCGCCACCGATTCCTTGAACAATCGCTCCTCGCATTTGCTCATCCACCAACATCGGATTAATCACCCTTCCACAATCTTCAACTGCCCAGTGTTTGAGGAGTTTTACAAATCCTGTTTGTGTATCGACTTCGACATAGGATGCTTGCACACCGTTGGTAAATATGAATGGAAAATCTTTTTGTGAGTAATGCCTAGTCACTGTCAATTCCGGATGAAAATTCGGTGGCAATAAATCAGTACGGTAATATCCTATCCGCCCAACTTCACTTAGCGGAATCTTTTCTTGATTATTCAAACGATCAAATATTTTGCCGTTTTTAACTGTGAGTTGACTTGCATCCATTTGCACAATGGATGCTGCAATCTTAAGAATATTTTCTCGTAAGGCCATGCCTGCTAGCAATACCGCTTCACCCCCAATGCCTGCTCCACGGGATGCCCAAGTTCCACCACCGTAAGGTATGGTTTCAGTATCTCCCGTTTTAAGACGAACATGATCAATCGGTACACCAACTGCATCAGCGGCAATCTGCGCAAAAATTCCCTCTGCTCCTTGGCCTTGCTCACCAACACTGACGGAAACAGTAATGACTCCGGTCGGATCCATCCGAATTGTCGCACCATCTTGTGATGCAATCCGCGCCCCACCAACCCCATAAAATGCAGGACTTGGATTGGTTAATTCAATTAATGTAGCAAAACCAATACCGCGATAGATACCCTTCTCACGTAAGCTTTTTTGTTCAGCAAGGAGGCTTGGGTAATCCATCAACTCCTCAATTTTTGCTAAACACTGCTCATGCGATAAGACCTCTAACTTAATTCCAGAAACGCCCGTGTAAGGATACGCATTATCTGGGATGACGTTACGTTTACGAAACTCCAATGGATCGATACCAAGCTTTCTAGCAGCTAAATCGACTAAGCCTTCAGTGACCGCGCAAGCAATGGGATGACCTACGCCGCGATACTGACATGTCGGCGTTTTATTTTGGAATACAACGTTTAATTGCGCACGATAGTGCTTATGCTTATAAGGCCCACCAACAAGATTGACGACTTGATTACCTTCAATAGCGCTGGTTCTTGGGAACATGGAATATGGCCCAATTCCGGTTAAATCATCGATCTCAAAAGCCAGGATTTCACCCTCTGCAGATGCAGCAATGCGACCTTTAATTACATGCTCTCTAGCATGAATATCACTTAGGTAAGACTCCAAACGATCGGCCACATATTTAACGGGACGCTTAAGTAATATAGAAATCCCCACAGTTGCAAAATCATCCGGATACGCATGCACCTTAATACCAAAGGAACCACCAACATCAAAACAGACGACGCGGACATCAGATTCAGATAAATCAAATTGTCGGCAATATAAATCTTGCATCATGTGCGGGGCTTGTTGGCAGTGATATACCGTCAGCCGTCCGTCAGCAGAATAATGAGCAATTTGAGAGCGAGGCTCCAAAGTCACGCCAGTATGTCTGCCAAATTTAAAAGTGGCTTCTTCTACAACGGCGGCTTTAGCAAACTGCGCATCGACTTCGCCAACATCAAGCGATCTTTTAAAGCAGATGTTGTCACCTAAGTCGGGATGTAAAACCATACCGCTTTCATCTAAGGCAGCGTGCATATCGAGCAATGCTGGCAACTCTTCCCACTCAACGTCTAAAAATGGCAGTGCATCTTCTGCTTGAGCGCGGGTTTTTGCCACAATTGCAACAACCGGCTCACCCTGCCAGCAAGCACGATCAATGGCTAATGCATGTTGGGGGGCAGATTTCATGCCCGCTAAGTGACTGAGTGTTGCTACCCAAGGTTTACAAACCGCAGCCAAATCCTGACCATCAATCACAGCAACGACGCCTGGCATATCCATCACAGCATTTTTATTAATTTTTTTGATACGCATATGCGCAACTGGTGAGCGCCAATAAACCACATGTACCATTCTTGGTAGTTGCAGATCATCAATATATTTACCTAAACCTTCTGTTAAGCGCTTCGCGCCATGTCGAGGTTCACTCATCCCAATATAACGCTGCTCATTGGTAACTGGTGCTAATGCAGGGAGCTCTTTTGGTTTATTCATGATTTAATCCTTAATTACTTTGACGTGCTTCAAGAACATGGGCAATGGCATCGACAATGGCTTGATAACCGGTGCAACGACAATAATTACCTGAGATCCATTCCCGAATTTCAGTACGCGTTGCCGTTGGATTGGTTTGAATTAACTCAGCTGCAGCGAGTAGCATGCCTGATGTGCAAAATCCACACTGCAGAGCATTGAATTGTAGAAATGCTTGTTGCAAATCACGGTAGGTGCCAGATGCAGATAAGCCTTCAATGGTCTCTACTGTTGCCCCATCGGCCTGAACGGCTAAGACTAAGCAACCTCGCACAATCTTGCCATTCAATTTAACGGTGCAAGCACCACAAGCACCTTGCTCACAGCCTAAATGAGAACCCGTGAGGGCCTGATCTTCTCGTAAAAAATCGACTAAATGTTGACGTGGCTCTACTTCAGCTTGTATCTTTTGGCCATTTAATATCATAGATATAGATGTTGTTTGCATAATGTTCTCTTGTTCCTTTTATGCCGTAATGTGTTGCAAGGCTCGTTCTAATAAAACACCCACTAAATGCTTTTTCATATGCGCAGAATTAGTCAGGTCAGATAAAGTCATGATTTCTGATTTCGCCATTTCTCTCGCTTGTTCAATGAATGTTGTTTGAGATAGGTCTTGTAAGGTTTTCGATTGCAACAATGCTTGTACGCCTTCAGCAAGAACTGGGGTGGACGCTACGGAAAAATACACCACGCGACTCTTGGCAATTATCCCTTGATCAAGTTCAAGATGACAGACAATCCCAGTAACAGCATAATCGCCATGGCGACGGGATAACTCATCAAAATAATCAACGCTTGTATACTTCGATAGGGTAAATTCAGTAGCTACTAATAACTCATTTTCTTGTAATGCTGTTGTATATAAATCCAGGAAAAAATCTTTTGCTGCTACTCTACGCTGTCCATTACTTCCAGCAATAACCATCACGGCATCCAAAGCTAGGGCACACGCAGGCCATTCTGCGGCAGGATCTGCGTAGACACAAGAACCTCCCCACGTTCCAAGGTTGCGAATCGCTCGATGTGCTATATGAGGCACTGCTTGATGAAGAATCGGCAAATGCTTTTGAATAATATCTGAGTCTTGAATTTCAGTGTGGGTCGTCATCGCACCAATGCGAATAACACCATTGTGTTCTGTGATTCCTTTTAGCTCCTCTACGCCCTGTAGGTCAATTAAGATTTCAGGATTGGACAAGCGCATATTGAGGGATGGTAATAAACTTTGTCCACCAGCAATTAGTTTGGCATTATCTCCATTTTTGATAAGTAGATTTAACACCTCATCTACCGAGCTTGCTTTTTGATAATTAAACGCAGCCGCTTTCATGCCAGCCTCCTTTTTTTCTAATATATTAGTTCGTTTTTCTGATTTTTTAAAATCAGATGCTTCTCTATAATACTGCTATTATTTTAGTATTGCAGTTGAAAATTATTATTTTTTTGGAGAGAATCATATGGGCGAATTAGTCATCAATCACTTAGCCATCCGCAGTTCTGATGCTGAGATGACAAGGGATTTTTATATGAAAACCTTGGACTTGGTGCCGGGCCCTCGTCCTAATTTTCCATTTCCTGGATATTGGCTTTATAAGTCCGATTCCGATCACTCTAGCTATCTCAATGCTATCGTACATATTGTAGGTATTGACCCCAATGACAAAGAGGGGCTGATTCAATATTTAGGCGATCGTGAGTTGCCAACTCTGCATGGTACTGGTGCTATTGATCATGTGGCATTTTTTGCCACCGGTCTTGAAAAAATGCTAAGCCATCTCACATCTCTTGGAATCCCTTGTAGAGAACGCTTAGTCCCTACTATAGGCTTACATCAATTATTTTTAGATGATCCTAATGGCATCGTGATTGAACTCAATTACCCGGCTCATGAACGTACTGATTTGGATGAAAAGTTGCAACTTAGCGCCAAAGTCTCATGATCTAACAGAAACCAAATATGTCAAAAATAATAGTAGTAGGTGGTTCTCTTGGCGGTCTTTTAGTCGCCAATTTATTGCGTAGTAAAGGTCATGAGGTCGATATTTTAGAAAAAGTTTCTGGCTCACTCGATGGTCGTGGTGCGGGTATTGTCCCTCACCCTGTTCTCATCCGTGCGTTGGAGCTTTGTGGCATTAAAATTGACGATAATGTTGGAGTTCCAGTCGCGCGTCGCGTTACCCTCGATCAAAAGGGCCAACGGATTACTGAATTAGATCTGCCTCAAATCTTTACATCCTGGGGCAGGCTCTATCATATGCTAAAGGAAAATTTTCCAGACAAACATTATCATTCTGGAAAAAATGTCATTTCCTTTGGTGAAAATAGCCAAGAAGTGATGGTGCATTGCGAGGATGGCTCAAGCTATCAAGGTGAACTTTTAATTGCCTCCGATGGACTCCGCTCAGTGATTCGTAACATCGTTGCCCCTGAGATTAAACCAGAATATACAGGCTATGTTGCCTGGCGCGGCGTCTCCGAAGAAGCTGCTCTTAGCCAATATATGCGCAACACCTTATTTGATCATTTTGGTTTTGGCCTTCCTGAAGGCGAACAAATGTTGGGCTACCCTGTTGCAGGTTTTGAGAATAATTTAAACCCGGGACATCGCCGCTATAACTTTGTCTGGTATCGCCAAGCTCCAGAGGATACTCTCCTTAAGGATCTTCTTACAGATGCTGATGGCGTCTTCCACCCACATGGAATCTCTCCAATTCAAGTCAATTGGAAGCATATTACCCAAGTGAGAGAAGCTGCGCGCAAGAATTTAGCGCCTCAGTTTGCTGAGGTTTTAGAAAAAACCGGCATGGTATTTTTTCAGCCTATTTATGATGTTTTTTCCAAAAGAATTGCCTTTAATCGTGTCGCTTTAATGGGTGATGCGAGCTTCGTTGCTCGTCCTCATGTAGGCATGGGCGTGTCCAAGGCTGCGGAAGATGCTCTTTCTATATTGCATCATATAGACCAGCTTGGAGCCACGCCAGAGGCTCTGGAAGCTTATCAACAAGAACGTTTGATACCTTGCCAGCGCGTGGTCGCCAGAGCTCAATATCTTGGTAAATTCATGACGGCACAAGGTCAAGAGGAACTTAAAAATAATCACATTGGCATCGCTAATCGGGTCATGAAAGAAACCGCCATCGATATTTCCGACATCATTATGAGCGATGAATTAATCCCCGAAAACCTATGAAAAAAGCCGCATCAAGGATGCGGCTTAGGTTTATTCTAGTCTTTTTATTATTTATTGTAATTATTTCTTACTTGCCGGTTGAGGAAACTGTGCACGATATAAATCGTTAATTTGCTCTCCAGTTCGAATTGATACGCCTTTTTTGGTTTGTATGTAGTCTAATAGCTGTTCAAAGTATGCTATCCGATGTGGAGCGCCAGTGATATAGGGATGAACGCTAATAGCCATTACCCTAGGAATCGTATGACTATCGGCTAGTAAACGGTCAAATTGCTCTTTTCCTCGAAGCAACATTTCATCACCGCGGTGCTGCTGCAATAACATCATCGTAATATCGTTGTTTTCAACGGTATAAGGCACAGATAAAACAGGATGAGGTGATGCATCAATCCATGTCGGTTGATCATCTAGCGGCCAATCAGCAACATACTGAATACCCGCTTTAGATAAATGGTCTATCGTTTCATCATTTTCGGTAAGTCCTGGACTTTCCCAGCCAACAGGCTCCTGACCGGTGAAGTTCTTAATGGTGTAGATCGTTTTTTGGATCTGTTCTAACTGATCTGGCAATTTATGCATTGGACCCTGAACGTAGGAATGTCCCATCATCTCCCAACCATGCTTCAGGGTAGATTCAACAACCCTTGGGTATGACTCACAGACAATGCCATTCGTTGCCAGGGTAGGTACGATATTTCTTTGTACTAGAGCATCTAATATCCGCCAAAAACCTACACGCATTCCATATTCATGCCATGACCAATTAGGCACATCAGGCAATAATGGCTGTCCCATCGGTGGGCTTAAAACCGTGCGGGGCATCGCATTGGCCATCGTCCAATGCTCCACATTCACAATAATCCAAACTAATAAATTGTTGCCATTTGGCAAATGCCAAACAGGTCTATCAACAATCGGAACAAATGGTACACGTTGACTTGGTAAAGAATATTTCACAAAAAACCCTTTAAATTAAACACCCATATATAACTTACGAACAATATCGTTACTCGCTAATTCAGTCGCACTGCCTTCAATCTTTATTTCACCGTGAACAATAACATATCCCCGATCTGCAATACGCATCGCTTGTGTAAAGTTTTGTTCCGCCATGAGTACAGTTAAACCTTTTTGTACTTTTAGTTCACCAATCTTATCAATCATTTGTTTCACAATAATTGGCGCTAAGCCCACGGATGGTTCATCAATCAATAAAATTTTAGGCATACTCATCAATGCACGAGCTAGCGCAACCATCTGCTGCTCTCCGCCGCTCATGCTACCTGCCCGCTGGCTTGCACGTTCGCGTAATTTTGGAAATACTTCAAAACAATACTCCATGGTGTTTTCTACGTGTGCCCTAGCATGCGGCCTAGATGCACCGAGTAATAAATTTTCTTTTACGCTCAATAGCGGAAATAAACGCCTGCCCTCTGGTACCATCGCCACACCTAAATTAACGATCGCTTCTGGGGTGAGCTTACTTAAATCATGGGCGACATCATCAATCACAACTTGGGCAGTTCCTGCCGTAGTTTTTACTAAGCCCGCAACACATTTAATTAAAGTAGATTTACCATTGCCATTTGTGCCGAGCAAAGCAACTGTCTCACCATTGGAAACTTCCATGGAAATACCATGCAAGACTTGTACCGCTCCATATGCGGCACTGATGTCTTTCAGAATAATTTTATTCGCCAAGATATGCCTTTATCACTTCTGGGTTGTTGATTACATCCTGGGGGTTACCGTCTGCTACTTTGGTACCCGCAACCAAGACCATTAAACGCTCGGAGAATTGCATGACCGCACTCATGATGTGCTCAATCATCAATACTGAGATGCCTTTTTGCTTCATGCCCATAATGAGCTCTAAGATTTCATCGACTTCTGCCCCGGATAGCCCTGCCAAAGCTTCGTCAGCGATCAGCAGTTGTGGGTTGGCAGACATTGCTCTGGCTAACTCCAATTTACGTAACTCTACCTGTGTGAGTCCTGCTGAAATCGCATGCGCTTTATTTTGTAAACCAACACTTTGGACGATAAAGCGTGCTTTTTCATCAATACTGCGATTGTCTCCAGCTTCTGCGCGAAGATTCCCCGAAAACTCAATCACAACTTTAATATTTTCTAAAACAGACATCGATTTAAATGGCTTTGGAATCTGAAAACTTCTAGCAATGCCTGCATGAACCCTTTCATGAGGAGCTAGTTGACTGATGTCACGCCCTTTGAGGGATACTTGACCACCATCAATTTTTAACATCCCTGAAATGCAGTTCACTAAGGTGCTTTTTCCAGATCCGTTGGGTCCAATGAGCCCTAAACGCTCGCCAGGGTGGATGATTAAATCTACATTATTTAAAGCGGTGAATCCACCGAACTTCTTAATAATTCCTGAAGCTTGAACAAGAGGTTCTTGTAAATTATTCGTCATATGCTCTTATTTCTTTTTAAAAATACCCATGATTCCATTAGGAGCCAAGGTCACAAAGAAGACTAGTACACCACCCACAATAAGTAAGTTCCAAGTAGAGGATAAGGTAACTGAGGCCACTTGCTGAATACTTCCTAGCAGTAAAGCGCCGATCACTGGCCCAACCCAAGATCCTAGACCTCCAACAATAGGCATCGCAATACTATTGACAGCAAAAGATAAATTAAAGGTTGCTGTCGGCTCCATGTAGGTAATGAGATATGGGAACGTCGTTCCAGCCAAACCCATCAAGGCACCACTAATGGTAGTAGCAATCAGTTTAAGTCTGAGCGTTGGAACACCTAAACCTTCTGCTGCAAGTTCATCATCTCGAATCGCCATTAATCCTCGTCCTAATGATGAATGCTCAATAACTCTTGCAACAACTACGGAAAATATCGCCATCGCTAAGATTAAAAAATATAGCCAATGAATATATTGTCCAACACCGATTGGAGACTCCCTAGGCACAATGACATATACACCTCTAGCGCCACCTAAAAATGGTGTGTTCGTCACAATCGTTAGCAATACAACCGATAAGGCTAGCGTAGCAATCGAGAAAAAGACCCCTTTCAGTCGCAAGGTTAAATATCCCATACCAAGCCCTATCAATCCGGCCATGAAGGTTCCAAATACGATATTCACACCTTGAGGAAATTGCAGTTTAAATCCGGCTACAGTGGCATATGCTCCAATCGCAAAAAAAGCTGCGGAACCAAAATTAACATAGCCTGCATAGCCTCCCAAAATGTTCCAGGCAGTGGCGAGTATCACGAACTGTAAGACAGAGTAGGCGGCAAAAAAGAAGTATTCCGATTGAATGAGAAATGGCAATGATCCAAAGATAGCTGCCACAACAAAAACACCAAAGAAGAATTTTGAATGACTGTTCATTTTCCAAAAATTCCTTGCGGTCTAAATGCTAAAGTTAATAGTAATAATCCAAACGATACGGCCGGTGCCCATGAAGGCCCAGCAAATGTCGACGTCATACTCTCCGCAATTCCTAATATCATTGCGGCAAATAAGGTACCCATTAAATTACCCATACCTCCCAATACACAAACGGCAAATACTAATCCAATATAGTCACGTCCCGCTGCTGGTTGGACACTTTGGATAATCATGAGCATTGCGCCACTAAATCCGGCGATCATTAGTGATAAGCCAAAAGCGTAACCTTTGACTTTAACTGGATTAACACCCATCAACTGAAGTGCTAACGGGTCTTGTGCAACCGCACTCACCGCACGTCCAAAATAGGTTCTTCTAAAAATCTCACGAATCAATAAAAGTAAACTAACAGACAGTACACAAGGAATCAACAAACGATAAGGTAGGCTTACAAAACCTAACTTGAGTGATACATCGGTGTAGCCCGTATTTACATTTCGGTAGTCAACGCCAAATAACAAAATTAATATCATCTCAACGATAAATAAGACTCCGAAGAAAAATGCGAGCCCTCGTAAAGAGTCCCCTCCAGCATTTTTTTCAAACCTGTCGTAATAAATGCGGTAAATGACAAATCCTAAGGCAAAGAAAAATGGCGCCATCACCACTGCTGCCAAAATTGGATCAAATCCAAATGATTCATTCAACCACCAGGTTAAATACGCACCCAAAATAATCATCACTGGGTGGGCAATATTAACGATATCCAACATGCCAAATGATATTGAGATACCCAAACTCATGGCAGCGTAAAAGCCGCCCAACAAAATACCAGAAACAATTGCATTAAATAGCAAGTCTAAAGATATGTCCATAACTCAATTCTAAAATATAAAATCCCCAACTAAAATAGTCGGGGATTGATTAATGATGATGTATTACTTGCTTGCTTCTTGATATGGAGTAATCAACTCACCAGATTGAAGTGATTTTGGAGAAATAATAGCTGATGGTCCGGGTTTGCGGAATTGATCAATATCATTGCCTTTTACACCTCTGTATTGAACATACATCGGACGACCTACTTCCCATTCGCCATTTGCAGCAAATTTGATATCGCCAGCAACTGTTTTAAATGAGGTTGCGTGGATATAGTCAATGAGTTTCTTTTGGTCAATGCTACCAACTTTTTCAACTGCTTGACCTAGGATTTCCATTTGCGCGTAAGCGTAAGGAGGTAAGTAGTAACCTAATGGATCTACGCCCTCTTTTTCAGCACGGGACTGATAGATTTTTAAGAAAGCATCAATACCAGGGAAGTTAACTGTTTTTTCTGCAGCATAGAGCTCATAACCAAGAACACCATTGAGTAGTGGGCCTAATTGCTTTTTCACCGCAGCAAATCCTAAACCAATCATCGTACCGCCAAATACTTCTGTCTTTAAACCAATTTCACGAGCAGCACGAATAATACCGGGAGTCTCGTTAGGATAGGATGCAAAAAACACAACATCCGGATTGGTTGCTTGAACAGCACGCAAAATCGGTGTGTAGTCAGTAGTGCTTGGTGGATATGTTTTATCGTAGACAACTTTTAAGTTATATTTTTTGGCGACTACACGAGCACCTTCAATAGTCATCGCCGCAAATTCGTTATCACCACCAATAATAGCTACCGATGTTGGTTTGTTTTTCGCCGTCATTGCCGCATCAAAGAATCCACCAGCAAGACCGACTGCAGGCTCTTTACCATTAGGCATCATTTGAAAATAGCCAGGATAATTAAACTTGGCATTCACGTTCGTCCCAAATAAAGTCAGGAACATCATGTTACGTTGCATAGCAATTGGCATCGCTGGTGCAATTAAGTTTGTACCATATCCAGAAATGATTAAATCGACTTTATCGACATCTAACAATTTCGTATAAATGCCGGGCACTAATGAAGGATTACTTTGATCGTCGTAATACACGAATTCAACTTGACGACCTAATAAACCACCCTTTTTGTTGGTCTCTTCGCGCCAAATTTCCATTGCGACTAATGCCGCTTTACCATTCGCTGCCATACCACCAGTAAGACCCATACCAAAACCAATTTTTAAAGCTGGCTTGTTCTGCGCCATTGATACCGTAGCTACTCCCAATGTTGCCATCAAGGCAATCGCAGTGACGAATAGACGACGGCGGATATTCGATACAAACATAATTATCTCCAAGTTAAACTAATGATCAAATGCTAATCTATTTTGATAAAAAGGGGTATCTATGGAAAACCCTTATACCTATTTTTTCTTTCTAAAAAACGATATTTAAATTATAAATAAAATATCAATCTTTTTGCAAACTATTGATTTTAATGATCGTTATAGAATACTTTTCAGGTCATCAGATTTACTATAAAAGTTATCAACGGAAGAATCATCACAAATTATTTTTAATCTAACTTTGATCAATTAGATCAGTTATTGGCCATTGCAGTTTTAACTGCGATTCGAAGTGACGCTCCATGCCTGTAACCGGATCTACAAAGCGGAGTTCTTTTGCTAATAGTTGTAGGGGCTGATCATAGCTTCTCTTCTCTGGAGCTGTATAGGCTAGCATGTTCGGGTAAATTTGATCGTTGTAAATCGGAATACCTAAAGCATTCATATGGACTCTCAATTGGTGCTTCTTTCCTGTTTGGGGTTGCAATTGATATAAAGCATGTCCCCTATCGCGCTCAAGTACTTGTATCTGTGTAATGGCATTTGCTGCACCACTGCGTTCTTGCATTTTCATGAATTGATTTGAGGATTCAATGTAACTGCTGTAAGTCAATGGCCATTGATATCTATCAGTGTCATGTGATACCGCATGGTATGTTTTGGTAATTAAACGTTTTCTAAATAAACTGGCGTAAATATCACGGGTAGGTACTTGCTTGGTAAACATGACTAAACCTGCTGTCTCTAAATCTAATCGATGCAATGCACTTAATTGCTCAATACCTGTGCGACGACGGAGCCGCACTAATAATGTTTCCTGAATATAGGGTCCAACTGGCGTTACCGGTAAGTAATGTGGCTTATCAGCTACCAATAAAAGTTCATCTTCAAAAATAATAGATTCCTGAAAAGGAATGACAAAATTCTCTGCAAACTCTCGGTAATAATAAACAATGGTTCTGGGCAAATAAGGGCTGTCAGGGAATAAGGCTATGCCGTTTTGATTAAATACACGTCCCGCCATCATGCGCCGTTCCCATCCTGCCCTAGTTCCGCGTGGAAATCGCTTTTCCAGAAAATCAAGGACTGATAAGTAAGGTCCTTCTGGAAGAAAAACCTTACTTGGGCCAACGCCATTGATGTTTTGAAGTTTCAAAAGATGCACCTAAGAACTCCAACTAACCGCTTTAGTCTCTAGAAGCTTTTTTACGTTCGTGCTCTTTGAGATAGCGCTTACGTAAACGAATGCTCTTTGGTGTAACTTCTACTAATTCGTCATCGGCAATAAATTCAACCGCGTATTCGAGTGACATCTGGATAGGCGTTACTAAACGAACTGCTTCATCGGTCCCTGAAGCACGCACGTTCGTTAACTGTTTACCTTTAATGGGATTGACAACCAAATCATTGTCACGACTGTGTATACCAATGATCATTCCTTCATACAAAGGATCGCCTGGTGACACAAACATACGGCCACGGTCTTGTAGTTTCCATAATGCATAGGCCACAGCTTCGCCGTTGTCTTGACTAATCAATACGCCGTTATGACGCTCACCTAAGATGCCATCCCTGACCTTGTCGTAAGTATCAAAGGTGTGACTCATTAAACCTGTCCCTCTTGTCATCGTCAAGAAGTCGCCTTGGAATCCAATTAAACCTCTGGCTGGAATTCTGTACTCGAGGCGTGTTCGCCCCTTACCATCACTCACCATATCAAGGAGCTCACCTTTGCGCTTACCTAACTCTTCCATGACTGAGCCTTGCGTTGTATCTTCGACATCTACTGTCAGATTTTCAAATGGCTCTAATTTATTTCCTTGTTCATCTTCATGAAATACAACACGTGGTCGTGATACAGCCAATTCATATCCTTCACGACGCATATTTTCTATCAAAATAGTAAGGTGTAATTCACCTCTGCCTGATACTTCGAAGATCGTATCGTCATCAGTATCTTTCACACGAAGAGCCATATTCGCTTTTAATTCACGATCTAGACGATCTCGGAGTTGACGACTCGTCACAAATTTACCTTCACGTCCAGCAAGTGGACTCGTGTTAACCATGAAGTTCATCGTGAGTGTCGGCTCATCTACTTTGAGCATCGGTAATGGATCTGGGTGATCAACTGCACAAATCGTTGTACCGATAGCAATATCTTCTATACCATTGATCAAGACAATATCACCAGCAATCGCTTCAGTTACTTGTTCGCGCTCGAGCCCTTTGAATTTCAGACATTGATTAATTCGCCCTTTAAAAGGTACGCCGTCACTGCCATTCATACAGATAACGTCCATGCCTGGTTTAATCGTTCCTCTTGAGATACGACCAACGCCAATTTTTCCAACATAACTGTTGTAGTCAATCGAAGAAATCTGTAGTTGCAAAGGGCCTTCTGTGTCGTCATCACGCACTGGAACGTGCTCAATGATTGTTTCAAATAATGCCCGCATATCGCCGTCACGAACGTCCGGGCTCAGGCCTGAAAATCCATTTAATCCTGATGCATACACAATCGGAAAATCTAATTGCGCTTCAGATGCACCTAATTTATCAAATAACTCAAATGTTGAATTTTCAACATACTCAATACGAGCACCAGGACGATCCACTTTATTCACAACAACAATCGGACGTAGTCCTAATGCGAGTGCTTTTTTAGTAACGAAGCGGGTTTGTGGCATTGGCCCTTCCACTGCATCAACGAGGAGTAATACGCCATCCACCATCGACAATACGCGTTCTACCTCTCCACCAAAGTCAGCATGGCCAGGTGTGTCCACAATATTAATGTGTGTACCTTCATATTCTACGGCGCAGTTTTTAGCCAAAATCGTAATACCACGCTCTTTTTCTAAATCATTTGAGTCCATGACGCGTTCTGTAACGGCCTGATTTGAGCGAAAAGTCCCCGATTGACGGAGAAGCTGATCCACGAGTGTCGTCTTGCCGTGGTCCACGTGGGCAATAATTGCAATGTTTCTAATAGCGCGTTTGTTCATCGTAATACTTTCAAAAATAAAAACTAAAAATGAGAATTCTGTAAATGATGCTTGATAGATGTGTCAGAACTAAAATATTCTGGAATTAAGCCTTGTTCTAATACATGTTCTAAGCGATCTGTTGCGAGTAAGCGTTTGGGATGCAATACACCATTTTTTTGATCTACCAAACCCATAAACTGCTCTGAGCTTTGTTGCACATGATAAATACGCAATAGCGGTGAATCTAATATAGATTCATAACCGTCGGGCATGACATCGCGCAAATGGATGCGCTGCCCCATTTTCAAGCGAAGGGCTAAATGATGCTCAAGAGTAATGGCGGGTACATGGGTAATTAAAGAGTCAACTTGCATCATTTTGACTTCGTCATTTACTTCGTCTAGAGTTTGCGCTTGAGCTAATTGCAAATGGCCAATTCTGGTACGTCTTAGCGCTGTCATGTGCGCCCCATAACCTAATGCATCGCCTAGATCGGAAATTAAACTTCGAATATACGTTCCTTTACTACAACTCACTTTAATCACAGCTACCGGCCACGAACAGGAGAGGATTTCAAGTTCTGTGATCTGAATTTCTCGAGCCTCAAGCTCAAATATTTCACCTTCTCTTGCATAGGCATATAAGGGCCGTCCATCGCGCTTGATTGCTGAATACATGGGTGGCACTTGGGAGATTTTGCCCATAAACCGTGGAATGAGGTGCTGCAGTTGCACCGGAAAACTTTCTTTTAGCATTTCGGAGGGCTCTTCTGCACTTGCAATAATTTTTCCTTCAGCATCACCTGTATCGGTTTTAACACCAAATAACAGCGTCGCTATGTAGGATTTATCTGCATTAAATAGATCTTGGGAGTATTTAGTAGCCTCTCCCAAACAAACTGCTAATAATCCTGTAGCTAAAGGGTCTAGTGTGCCTGTATGCCCAGCCTTATCTGCCTGACATGCATGCTTGACCATAGTCACTGCTTTTTGAGAGCTGATACCGCCGGGTTTGTCTAAAAGTACAACCCCGTCAGTCCAGCGCAATTTTTCATTGCGCATCAAAGTTCCTCTTTAGGGTTTTCTGGTGCAGCGCTTTGTAACGCACGATCAATCAGTCGCGACATTTCAATACCGCGTTCAATGGATTGATCATGAAAAAAATGCAAGGTAGGTACCGTGTGTATATGTAAACGCTTAAATAAAATCGAATGTAATAATCCTGCTTTTTCTTTCAATATTCTTGCTGCAATTTCTGGGTCAGCGCCCAGCACTGAGTAATAGACTTTGGCATGCGCCATATCAGTAGTCAACTCAACTGATTGCAAGGTAACAAGCCCTATCGAGGGGTCACGAATCTCCTGCGGAATAATCTGTGCTAGATCTCTCTGGATTTGATCCGCGACACGTTGGTTACGGTGTTTAGGAGCTTTTGCCATAAAAAATTTATAAAGTTCTTGCTACTTCCGTAACTTCAAAAATTTCTAACTGGTCACCCTCTTTAATATCATTGTAGTTTTTCAAAGATAATCCACATTCAAGTCCAGCTCGTACTTCTTTGGCATCATCTTTAAAGCGTTTGAGTGAGTCTAACTCACCTGTCCACACGACAACATTGTCTCTTAATAGCCTTACTTTAGAAGCTCGCTTGATAACTCCATCAACGACTAAACAACCTGCAATCGAACCAATCTTAGAAACAGTAAATACTTGGCGGATCTCAACCATACCAATGATCTCTTCTTTTTTGTCCGGAGTTAACATGCCACTCATAGCAGCTTTAATCTCGTCTACCGCATCATAGATGATGTTGTAGTAACGAATATCAACGCCGTTAGATTCCGCTAATTTACGCGCAAGAGCATCTGCTCGAGAGTTAAATCCAATCACCACAGCTTTTGATGCTACCGCTAAATTGATGTCAGTCTCGGTGATTCCACCAACTGCAGCATGCACAATTTGTACTCGCACTTCCGGAGTAGATAACTTCATGAGTGATTGTGAAAGCGCCTCTTGTGAGCCCTGTACGTCTGCTTTAATAATGATTGGTAAATATTTGGTTTCAACACTTCCTTCACCAACGTTATCAAACATGTTTTCTAGTTTGACCGCTTGTTGCTTCGCTAGTTTCACATCCCTAAATTTACCTTGGCGGAAAAGTGCAATTTCACGCGCTTTGCGTTCATCAGAAACAACTAAAACTTCTTCACCTGCAGCCGGAACTTCTGAAAGTCCCTGAATTTCAACCGGAATCGAAGGCCCCGCTTCGTTACATGCTTTACCATTTTCATCAAGCATAGCTCTAACACGACCAAATGAATGACCTACCAGCAACATGTCACCCCGTTTGAGTGTGCCGCTTTGAACAAGTATGGTAGCAACAGGCCCCTTACCTTTATCTAGCCTTGCTTCAATAACTAAACCTTTAGCTGGAGTATTGATCGACGCTTTAAGCTCTAAAACTTCGGCTTGTAATAAAACGTTTTCTAATAACTCATCAATACCATCGCCATTCTTTGCTGATACATGAATAAATGGAGAATCTCCACCATACTCTTCAGGTAATACTTGCTCAGCAACCAATTCTTGTTTAACTCGATCAGGGTTTGCATCCGGTTTATCAATTTTATTGACTGCTACAACGATTGGTACTCCCGCTGCTTTTGCATGGGCTATCGCTTCTTTTGTTTGGGGCATCACACCGTCATCCGCCGCAACAACTAAGATAACAATATCCGTAGCCTTTGCGCCACGTGCGCGCATGGCAGTAAATGCCTCGTGTCCTGGGGTATCCAAGAAGGTAATCATGCCACGCGGTGTCTCCACGTGATAAGCACCTATATGCTGTGTAATACCGCCAGCTTCTCCAGCCGCCACTTTAGAAAATCGAATCTTATCTAATAAGGATGTCTTACCATGGTCTACGTGTCCCATGACGGTCACTACCGGTGGGCGAGTCAGGAGCTCAACATCGATAGATGCTTGCTCACCTAAATCTAATTCAGGATCGTCCAACTTGGCGGCATGCGCCACGTGACCCATTTCCTCAACAATAATCATGGCCGTATCTTGATCAAGCACTTGGTTAATCGTCACCATTTGCCCCATACCCATTAATAACTTAATTACTTCTGCAGCCTTGACCGCCATTTTGTGCGATAACTCGGCCACAGTAATGGTTTCTGGTATGTGAACGTCACGAACCACAGGCTCTGTCGGTGCCACAAAATTTGTAGGGACATCCGATTGCGAGGAATGAGATTTCTTACGACCACCACCACTCCTCCAACCACCACCTAAACCGCCTGTTGAGTCACCGCGAGTTTTAAGTACGGTTTTTTTCTTCGCACCTTCTTCTTGCCATGTTGAAGAAGTTTCCGTAGTTTTCATTAACTTACCGGCTGGCTTGATGACGGCTTTTTTCTTGTCTTCCGCCCCTTCTACTTTTACAGGTTTATGTAGGGTCCCCTTTTTGTCATCCACGACAGCAGGAGCAGGAGGCGGTGGCGCCTTTAATACTTTAGACGGCGTACTCATCATCTCGCGGATAGCTAAGGCTTCTGCTTCTGCAACAGCTCTTCTTGCGCGGATTGACTTTAAATCTGCTTCTGTTGTGTCATTTTCGACAACCACTGGTTTTACTGGCAACGTAGGCGCCGTCAACACTTCTTCTGTCTTGGTCGACTCAGAGGTATTTTCTGGCGTTTTCTGAGCTGCTATTTGCGCTTCTTCCACTATCTTTTGCTTTAATTTTTTAGCGTCATTAGCGGCTTGTAACTCAGCTTCTTGACGTGCTAATAACTCTGCCTGGCGATTAGCTTCAGCTTCACGCTTGGCTAACTCTTGGTCATCAATAATTGGCTTCGCGGGAACATTAACCTGCACAGGCTCTGCCACCACCTCTTCTGGAGGAGTTTCATCACCTTTGACTAAAACTCTCTTTTTCCGAACTTCAACTTGAACAGTTCGAGTTCTTCCCGCAGAATCCGATTGACGGATTTCACTGGTTTCACGCTTAGTCAGCGTAATTTTTTTTCTGCCACTTGCATCAGCTGCTGGTGCAGGTGTTTTTTCAATATGATCCAATAGTGCCTTCTTCTCTTTATCAGTAAGCGTATCTGTTACAGCCGTTTTTTCAATTCCAATCAACCGCAATTGCTCAAGAACATTGTCGGTCGAACGTTGTAACTCTTCAGCCAATATCTTTACAGTTGTGGTCGCCATGCGATCCCTCTATCTTTAATTAAACCAATGCGCCCGCGCTGTCATAATGAGTGTCTTCGCATTTTCTTCATCCATTTGCGTCATCTCTACTAATTCATCTACCGCAAGCTCAGCCAAATCATCTCGCGTATTGATTTGATGCGCCACTAATTGATCAATTACTTCTTGGCTAATACCAGTCACCGAAATCAATTCCTGAGAAACTTCTTTAACATCGCTTTGTGAGGCTTCCATGGCTTCTAAGGAATCTCTTGCACGTGTTCTTAACTCATTGACCGTATCTTCATCAAAGGCATCAATTTCCAACATTTCACTGAGCGGAACATACGCGACTTCTTCAAGACTATTAAAGCCCTCTTCAATCAAAATGTCGGCAACTTCTACGTCCACATCTAATTTGGCCATAAATAACTCACGGACCTTTTGCATTTCATCTTCAACCTTTTTCGCTGACTCTTCAGGTGTCATGATGTTAATCTGCCATCCAGTGAGCTCACTCGCCAAGCGAACGTTTTGACCACTTCTGCCAATCGCAATAGCCAAATTGTCTTCATCAACCACAACGTCCATGACATGCTTTTCTTCATCAACCACAATCGAAGAAACTTGGGCAGGCGCTAATGCACCAATCACAAATTGAGCTGGATCTTCAGACCACAAAACAATATCAACTGCTTCGCCAGCAACTTCGTTTCTCACTGCTGTAACTCTAGTTCCACGAACACCAACACAAGTACCAATCGGATCTATCCGCTTATCATGGGTTACCACTGCGATTTTTGCTCGAATACCAGGATCTCTAGCCGCTGCTTTTAACTCTAATAAGCCTTGCTCAATTTCTGGCACTTCATTTTCAAAGAGCTTTAATAAGAACTCAGGGCATGTTCTAGATAATTCAATTTGTGGGCCACGAGCTTCACGGTCCACCTTCAAAATATAAGCGCGAACACGATCTCCACTGCGCAAGTTTTCTTTTGGAATCATCTGATCGCGGCGCAGTAAAGCTTCAACGCGGCCTGATTCAATAATCAATCCATTTTTATCCGCACGCTTGACGGTGCCGTTCATGATTTTTTCACCACGCTCTAAAAAGTCATTTAAGATTTGCTCACGCTCCGCATCACGAATGCGTTGCAAAATCACTTGTTTAGCTGTTTGCGCGCCAATTCTGCCAAATGCTTCCGATTCAATTTGCTCTTCAATAAACTCACCGGTTTCGATATCCTCGATATCTTCTTGAGCTTCAAATAATAAGATCTCTTTATCTGGTTCTTGTAATCCGGATTCACTGGGTACAACCAACCAACGCCTAAAAGACTCATATTCACCAGTTTGTCGATCAATCGCCACGCGAATATCAACATCAATGTCATAACGCTTTTTGGTAGCAGATGCTAGCGCCATCTCTAGGGCATCAAAAACAACGCCTCGATCCACATTTTTTTCGTGTGCTAATGCATCTACTAAGAGGAGAACTTCACGACTCATGATTTTTTTCCTTTGAAATCAAGTACTGGAACTAACCGAGCTTTATCAACATCGGCCAATGAAAACTCAAGCATTGCGGACTCGCCAGGCTTCGGCTCAATCAACAATCCCCAAACTGCATCCCGAGATTGAGGCTCTCCACTAAGGAGGCCTTGCAATACTCCGGTAAAATTTTTACGGCTGCCCATCGCTATGTGAAGTTTTAAGGTAATTTCTAAACCTTTAAAACGTTCAAAATCCATGGCTGTTTTAAGAATCCGATCAACCCCCGGCGAAGATACCTCTAGGCGCTCAAATGGGATGTTTTCTACAGGTAAGGTATATGTCAGTTGATGACTCACCTTCTCACAATCACCTACATTGATTAAGACATTAAAGTCTTTATTTTCAATAGTTACCCGTAACAAACCCCTACCTTCTCGTTCAATATCAACGAGATAGTACCCTAAGTTCTCAACAACTTCAGTAATCACTCGGTTCTGATCAACCATATATTTTCAACTTCTAAATTACTTTTTTCTGCAAAAAAAAATGGGCAAATGCCCATTTCTTACTCAAATTTTACCAAATTTCAGCAAAATAGAATTATATACGAATTTATGCTAAATCACTAGGTTTCTTTGTCCGAGGACCTTTAAAGTTGGATTTTGGTCTATTTTTCCCGTTTTGGGCAGATCTACCTCTTCCTCCTGGTCCTCCAGTTCCTGGAGCTCCTACAAAACCATGTTCATGCGAAACCTTAGCCCCTGGTCGACCATTATTACGGCCATTTTTATTGGCTCCAGACCCACCTCTTGGGTTACCTTGGGTGGATTGCCCACTCTTGTGTTGCGTAAGCCCTAAATGGTTATCCGCCATTTTTAAAGCTTCTCGTGAACCCCAATACGAAACTGAGGTTTGCATCGGGTCAGGTTGTCCCATGTTGTCATTCTGACGCTCATTACCACGATGCTGAGATTTATGGGGTGGTGACACAGTTAAATTGGCTGTTTTTAAACCCGCCATCTTCATCAGTTGCACAATCTGATCTGCAGGAACTTCATCAAATTGACCTCTTCGCAAACGTGGAGGCAATACAAAAATACCGTATCTTGTCCTAATTAAACGCGAAACCATATGCCCTACCGCTTCAAACATGCGTCTTACTTCACGATTTTTTCCCTCGGTTAAGGCCACGTGATACCAACGGTTTGCTCCATCTCCGCCGCCATCGGCTAATCGTAAGAATTTGGCCACACCATCTTCTAGAGTGACCCCACTTTTCAGTAGTTGTGATTGATCATGCTCTAATTCACCCATGATGCGGACCGCATATTCTCGCTCAATACCATACCTAGGATGCATTAAGCGATTCGCTAATTCACCAGAGGTTGTAAATAACAATAGACCTTCTGTATTGAAGTCTAAGCGACCCACTGCAATCCAACGCCCATTTTTTGCCTTTGGTAAACGATCAAATACCGTAGGCCGTCCTTCAGGGTCCGATTGACTTACAATCTCGCCTGCTGGTTTATGGTAAATCAATACCCGTGGTGGCTTAGTCTGGATCTTACGGTGCACTGTTTTACCATTGATACGCACTTGATCGGTTGCTCCAATACGCTGACCGATATGCGCGGGCATGCTATTGACAGAAACTCGGCCTTGAATAATTAAGTCTTCCATTTCACGCCTAGATCCCATGCCTGCATCGGCTAAGACCTTATGTAACTTGACAGTGTCCTCATCTTCAACGTCATCATCTAAGCCATCGAGGTCTGACCATACTTCGTCACGCATCGACATTGGTAGTTCGTTAACATTTGCAAATTGGTATTGATTGATCGACTCTTCATTTTCAGATGACTCTGACTGCTCAGCATTCTCACTCCACTGCCTAGACTGAGCATCTTCAAGCGCTTTTAAACTTGGATCAATCAAATCTTGCGTAGAGTTTTCATCATGTGCATTCTCAGTACGTGCTGTATTAATATTTTCTGGCGCATCCAAAAGCGCATCAAATTCTCCAGAGACAACTTGCGCAAACAAGATATCACTCTGCTCTTTAAGTGGATTGGGTTTATTATTTTGTGGTGGTCTTGCATGTGGATGACGCCCTGGTGCGCGCGATCTTCCCGAATTTTGCGCGGCATTCTCTGGATCAACAGGCTGCCCACTCTCACCATCTGGTCGAGGACGCTTCGGCCCAAACTTACCGCCGCCTTTTCGTCCAAACCTTGGATTTCTAGGACGTCTAGGCTCGTTGCTCGGTTCTCCATTTGACTCACCCGTGTTCCCGGGATTTTGATTAGGGATGAGCTTTGTTTCCGATGGCTCCGCTTGAGGCAACTTCGGGGCATCACCAGTCATTTCATGTTCACTCATCACTTATTTTCTTTTCGTCTAAGACAATATCTTCTTCAATCGGGGTTTCTATCATCGGCGCGTCATCATTCAACATCTGCGCCTCATCTTCGGCTTGAGGGTCTTCTAAGGGCTCATCTAATAATGTTTGTCCAAAATTAATCACTTGCTGAGCGATTTGATCGACCACAATCCCATCTTCAAGCGATGGTAATGACTGTAAATTGGGTATAGCCATATCATCTAAAAATTGCTTCGTTGTGGCATATAAACCAGGGCGACCAATGGTATCTTTATGCCCAATCACCTCGATCCATGATCGATCTTCTAATTGTCGAATAATTTGAGAACTCACGGTTACTCCACGAATCTCTTCGATCTCACCCCTCGTTACTGGTTGACGATAAGCAATAATTGCCAAAGTCTCCATCACTGCTCGAGAATATTTGGGTGGCTTTTCAACGGTTAATCGATCCAAATATTCACGCATGGATAATCGACTCTGAAAACGCCAGCCAGTCGCTATATGGATTAATTCCATCCCCTTTTCAGCCCAGTCGAGTTGCAACTCATGCAACCATGTAATGATGTTCTCAGGGGTTACTTCCTCACCATATAAACGGGAAAGTTCGTTAATAGATAGTGGCTCAGGACTGCATAAAAGTGCTGTTTCAAGCACTTGCTTATAGTGATTTTCAATCATATTTAATGAGGTTTGAAATTGCTTTCAATAGTTACTTTCTTATAAATCTCAACAGAGCGATGGAACTCAAAGATCCCCAATAACCTATTTGCCTGTTGTTAACTGTTATATCTTAACTGTTGTTCCAACTGGAAATATCGATTTAATTACTGTCAGAGGTGACCAATTGTACTGATCAGACGGATGAAATAAAGACAAATCCACCGTATGCTTTTTATTCGAATACGTTATTATATCGAATTCCTTGCGATAAGCAAAATTAGTTGATGTGCTGAGCTTGATTCTAGTGCTGGTCCCTCACGAATGGATTATGAAACGTCATATAACAAGAATTCTACATCTGACCCTCTTAGGGATCCTAGGAGCGACTGTTCTTACTTCTTGTTCTTCGTTGCCTTCCCAAAAACCTGCTCCTGATCTGAGTATTTCACCTCCAGTCGTAAGCGTTACCCCTCCAATCATCATTAAAAACCCAGTCATTGGGCTTGCTCTTGGCGGTGGTGCTGCAAGAGGATTTGCCCATATCGGTGTCATTAAAGTTCTTGAAGCCAACGGCATTAAACCTCAAATTATTGTTGGAACCAGTGCCGGCAGTGTCATTGGCGCCATTTATGCCACTGGTATATCCGGCAATGAGCTCCAACAAATAGCCATTGAGCTCGATGAAGCCACTATTGCAGACTGGACCAATCCTTTTTCCGGAAAATTAGGCGGCATGATCAAGGGCGATGCACTGCAATCCAAAATCAATCAATTAGTTAAAAATCGAACGATTGACCAAATGAAGATTCCTCTTGGTATAGTTGCTACAGATCTTAAAACAGGGAACCCCATCTTATTTCAACGTGGCGATACGGGTCAGGCTGTGCGAGCCTCGAGTAGTGTTCCTGGGGTTTTTATGCCAACCATCATCCAAGGTAAAGAATATGTTGATGGTGGTTTGACATCTCCTGTGCCTATCAAATTCACAAAAAATTTAGGGGCGGATATTGTGATTGCTGTCAATATTTCTTCAGATCCATCTGATCAAAAGGTCAGCGGGGTTTTAGGTACTCTTCTACAAACAACGACGATTATGGGTCGAAGTATTACGACTTGGGAGTTGCCACTGGCTGATGTTGTCATCGTTCCTCAACTTCCACAAATGAAGAGCACTGACTTTCAGTCTCGCAATGCCGCGATCCTTGCTGGTGAAATTGCAATGCAACACCAAATCATGACCTTGAAAAATAAAATCGAAGAGTTCAAGAAAAAATAAAGGGCAGCTTTGCTGCCCTTATGATGGACTGAACAACAGAATTACTTCGTAATCAAATCCATCTGCGTGCTTTGTTTGTTAGCAGGGTTGACGCGACGTGCACCATCAAACCTCATATCCCAATACACGGTTGTCATGTCATCTACACGAACACCAGATCCACGAGCAGGTGCATGAATAAACTTATTCTCACCAACATAAATACCAACGTGTGAATTTTCACGCTGCAAGGTATTGAAGAACACTAAATCACCAGGCTTTAAATTATCTCGTGAAATTTGTAAACCGACTTTACTCATTTCATCCGTTTTGGCAGGAAATAAAAAACCAAGGTTATCCTTGAAAACATATTTGATAAACGCGCTAGCGTCAAATCCAGTTTGAACTTTCTCGCCCCAACGATAACGAACACCAATCAATTGCATCGCATTATTAATCAGGCTTGATGTGCTGTCTGAGACAGTTCCAGCAACTTTTCCATAAAAATTCTGTTTAGGAGCGCTTGGTGCAGAAACTTCTTCCGTAGACTGTGCAATTGATAGTTGCGCACAAGTCGTCGCTATGACCAAGGAAGTCACTAAAGAGAACTTTGTAAGTTGTTGAATTTTCATGTATTAATAATAATAATTTTTAATTAGTCTTAGTCTAACTAAGTTTGTGACAATTTTCAACACATTTTGTGACACATTTATAAAAAAGCTTCTTTTATTAAGTTTTGGGTATATGCGGACTGTGGTGACCGAATAATCTCCTCAGTTGCACCAAATTCAACAATATCCCCCTGCTGTAAGACCATGATTCGGTGCGACATCGCTCTTACCACTGCAATATCGTGGCTAATAAAGATATAGGCCAAGTTATATTTGTGTTGTAAATCAGTGAGTAAGGTTAAAACCTGCTTTTGGATAGTGACGTCAAGTGCTGAGGTTGGTTCATCCAGTATTAGTATTTCTGGTTTGAGAATTAAAGCCCTCGCAATCGCTATTCGTTGTCGTTGCCCGCCAGAAAATTCATGCGGATAGCGCTCAATGGCACTTTTCTCTAAACCAACTTCCGCTAGGACTTCTGCCACTTTTTGGTTTTTTTGATCCTGAGTTAACTTAGGAAAATGAACATCTAGGCCCTCAGAAATAATTTGACCAACGGACATGCGTGGCGATAGTGAACCAAAGGGGTCCTGAAAAATGACCTGAAATTTTGAACGCATTTGCCGTTTTTCTAAAACAGATAATTGATTCCATGATTTACCTAAGATCTCAATCTCCCCCTTCACTTGGGCTGTAGTTCCGCCTAGAAGATCTAATAAAGCCATCCCTAAGGTTGTTTTCCCTGACCCGGATTCTCCAATAACGCCAAGAGTCTCCCCTTGCCTAAGTTCAAGATTGACGTTTCGTAATACCGAGGTATATTTTGGCTTCTTATAGAACTCAAGTAACTGCTTCCACCCGGACTGTGGCGATGGATAGGAAACTTCAATTCCTGAGGCATCAAGTAAATGGGTTGCCAATGGAACAATCGGTAGAAGATTAGACTCAGGACGACTATTCACCAGCATCTGTGTATATACAGATTGAGGTCTTTGAAATACATCTTCTGTGCTGCCACTTTCAACCACTTGACCTTGATGCATCACAACCACACGTTGTGCAAATTTTTTCACTAAATTAAGGTCATGGGTAATCAATAAAATAGACATCCCTTTGTTTTCTGAGTGCTGTTGCAAATCTTTTAATAAATCCAAGATTTGTTTTCTTAAATTGACATCCAGCGCTGTAGTCGGCTCATCTGCAATTAAAAGTTTAGGCCTCGTTGCCAAAGCCATGGCAATCATCGCCCGTTGACGCTGCCCCCCAGATAGCTGATGGGGAAAAGCATGCATTTTATTTTTAACATCGGGTAGTCCAACTCGCTCAAGCATGTCTTGGGCTCGCTGATGAGCAAGATCTTTGCCAATCAAGGGCTCATGGATTAATACCGCCTCAATGATTTGATATCCAATCGTAAATAGAGGATTTAAAGCTGTCATAGGTTCTTGAAAAATCATAGCAATTTCTCGCCCACGAATACTTCTTAACTGCTCAACTGGAATACGCAGAAGGTTTTGATCTCCCCAATGAATATGACCCCGAACGTCTGCACCTTCTGGTAATAGTCCTAAGATGGATAATGCCGTCATCGACTTACCAGAACCTGACTCACCAACAATAGCAATCCGTGATCCAGGAGGTACTTCTAAATCTAAATGATCTACGACGGTACGCTCTTTTCTCCCTTGACCAAATTGAATAGA